>JAPLLS010000078.1 GCA_026387435.1 Candidatus Omnitrophota bacterium | reverse complement strand
CTTACCGACAGCGGCGGATTCCAGATCTTCAGCCTGGCGCTTTTGCGCAAGATCAGTGACCAGGGCGTGGACTTTCAGTCGCATATAGACGGTGACCGCCATTTCCTGACCCCGGAGAACGTGATCGAGATCCAAAAAGACCTGGGATCGGATATTATCATGCCCTTGGACGAATGCAGCCATTACCCCTGCACCCGCGACCACGCTCAGATCGCCGGAGAGCGGACTTTCAACTGGGCCAAGCGGGCAAAAAAAGCCAAGGAAGAGTTGATCGGCGAGGACAGCTCGATACAAAAGCTTTTCGGGATCATCCAGGGAGCGACTTTCGAAGATCTTCGCCTGATTTGCGCCAAACAGATCATTGACCTGGATTTTGACGGCCATGCCCTGGGAGGACTTTCTGTTGGCGAACCCAAGGATTTGATGTATAATATAGCCCGTGTGGTGCTGGAAATACTTCCTCCTTCAAAGCCGCGTTACATGATGGGAGTAGGCCTTCCGGAAGATCTCATCGAAGCCATAGATCTGGGAGTGGATATGTTCGACTGCGTGGCGCCCACCCGTTACGGCAGGAACGGGACGGCATTCACTTCTCAAGGCAAGATGACCGTGCGCAATGCCCTTTACACTAAAGATTTCTCAGCGCTGGACAGCGCCTGTAACTGCTATACTTGCAAGAACTTTACCCGGGCCTATTTGAGGCATCTATTCAATACCGACGAACTCCTGGGCTTAAGGCTGGTTTCTTTGCATAATGTTTATTTTTACCAGGAAATAACGCGCTCGGCCCGCAAAGCCATTGCCGCGAACGACTACAAGGCTTTTAAAAAAGATTTCCTGGACAAGTATTTTAGCGAAGAATGCGTATAGACATCATCACTATATTCCCGGGGATGTTCGCGCCGGTCTTGAACGAATCGATCGTCAAACGGGCGCAGAGCAAGAACAAAGTAAAGATTTACGTCCACGATCTGCGTAAATTCACCCAGGATAAGCATAATAAAGTCGATGACCGGCCGTTCGGCGGAGGCTCGGGAATGGTTTTATCCGCTCAGCCTATCTTCGACGCGGTGGCTAAAATAAAGTCACAAGTTAAAAAAAATGCCAAGGTGGTTTTAATGTGCCCGCAGGGAAAGACTTTTAACCAGGCTATGGCCAAGAAGCTTTCCCGGGAAAAGCACCTGATCTTTATTTGCGGCCATTACGAAGGGATAGACGAGCGGGTGAGAAATCTGATCGTCGATGAGGAAATTTCCATTGGGGATTATGTTTTGACCGGAGGGGAGCTGCCGGCCATGGTGGTCGTGGACGCCATAGTCAGGCTTATCCCGGGAGTCCTGGGCGATAAAAATTCCTTGAATTTTGAGTCATTTGAAGGTAATCTATTAGAGTATCCGCAGTACACCCGGCCGGCAAATTTCCGGGGCAACGTGGTCCCGGAAGTGCTTTTATGCGGAGACCACAAGAAGATCGCTTCCTGGCGGAAAGCCGAAGCGCTCAAGAGGACCAAAATCAGAAGGCCGGATTTATTAACAGTCAAAAAAACAAAGGAGACAAAGTAATGGATATGATCAAAATGATCGAAGATGATCTTCAGAACAAAAAAATACCCAAGCTGAATGTCGGAGATACGGTTAAAGTCATGACCAAGATCCCGGAAGGGGATAAGGTCAGGCTTCATCCATTTGAGGGCGTTATCATTTCCAAAAAAGGCTCGGGGACGAGGATGAGTTTTACCGTTAGAAAAGTTTCTTACGGCGAAGGGATCGAGAGGATATTCTCTATTTATTCTCCGGTCATCGAGCGCATCGATGTTTTAAGGCGCGGCAAGGTGCAGCGGGCCAAGCTTTTTTACTTAAGAGGCAAGATCGGCAAGAAGGCTACTAAGATTGAATCCGTGGAAGAAAAAGATATCACCGGCGGAAAATAATTTGCGTTCTTTTTAAGTCCATGCTTTATTACGAGCAGAAATTCAAGAAAACCGGCAAAAACCTGATCATCGGCATTGACGAAGCAGGCCGGGGTCCTTTAGCCGGACCGGTAGTCGCCGCCGCTGTATGGCTAAAGACTTTTTCCTTCCAGAACCGGATCGACGATTCCAAGAAATTATCCGCCAGCCAGCGCGAAAAAGCTTTTTTAGAGATCATTGAAAAATCGGTTTTCGGCATTGGGATCATCAATGAAAAAGTGATCGACCGGGTGAATATCCTGGTTGCCACCCAAATGGCCATGGAAAAAGCAACGGATGAATTGCTTTCCAGGGTAAATACGCTTACCGGCAAGCAAATTCAGCTCCTGGTTGACGGTCCGGTAAAATTGAACCTCAGCCTGCCAATCGCCAATATTATCCGCGGCGACGGCAAGTCTAAAAGCATCGCCTCCGCTTCTATTATCGCTAAAGTGACCCGGGACCGGATCATGGTCCTGTATGATAAGATTTTTCCCGAATACGGATTTAAACGGCATAAAGGGTATCCTACAAAAGCCCATCGCTGGGCTCTTAAGCAGTTCGGCAGGAGCTTGATCCACAGACAGAGTTTTTACGGTGTCTAAAAACAATATTAGTTGCGGGAAGATCAGCGAAGTTCAAGCGGCGGGTTTTCTGGAATCCCAGGGTTACCGGATACTCTTTCGTAATTATAAGGTCCAAGGCGCTGAGATCGACATTATAGCCCGGGAAAAAGATACCATTTGTTTTATCGAGGTCAAATCGCGCTCCTCCGACAGGTTCGGCAGCCCTCAAGAAGCGGTCACCTTGGCCAAGCAGCAAAAGATCGTTAGGGCGGCTTCGATGTTCCTGCAGGAAAATGACCTCCAGGATAGATCCTGCCGGTTCGACGTGGTGGCGATCATTCGCGGGGCCGGAAAAGAAAAATTTTCATTGATCCGCGGCGCTTTTGTTTCCAACGAATAAAAATCCAGGAGAAAAAATGTACAGGGATTCCAGCCTTAAGCTTTACCTCGACGATCTGGCAGCCAAACTTCCCGCGCCCGGAGGCGGTTCAGCCGCCGCGCTTACCGCGGCCCTGGGCCTGGCTCTGGCGAGCATGGTCATAAATTTCACTATCGGCAAGGTAAAATACGCGCAGTTCGAAAAAGAGCTTGTTCTGGAGCTGGAAAAGTCCGAAAAGCTGCGCCGGGAATTCCTGGATCTGGTCGACCGGGACGTGGAAGCCTATAACTCCAAGGATCCCCGGAAAGCCCTGGATATTCCGGTCATGGTCGCCAGGCTTTGTTTCGAGGGAGCCAAGATCCTGCCGGAGCTGGTAAAAAAAGGCAATGTCAATCTTATCAGCGACGTGGCGGTGGCCGCGCAATTGCTGGAAGCGGCTTTCAGCGCCGCGGTAGTCAACGTCGACATAAATCTTAAGATGATCGATGACGAAAAACTGGCCAGGGAGCTGAGAAAAGAATTAAGCGAAAAATCAAAATCGATAATCAAGATCAGGCAAGATACGGAGGTGCAGGTTGGCAAAGTTATTAGAGGGTAAAGTTATCGCCGCGGCGTTAAAAGAAGAGATCATAAAGAAAATCCAGGCTTCAGGCAAGAAGCTGCAATTGGCCAGCGTCCAGGTCGGGGAAAATCCTTCCAGCGAAGTTTACATCAAATCCCAGAAAAAGAACGCGGAAGCGCTGGGCATAGAATACGCGTTCCATAAATTGGAAGCTACCCTCACCCAAGAAAAGCTTATCGAATACATCGAAACGCTCAACAGCGACCCTAAAGTCAACGGCATGATCCTGCAGATGCCCTTGCCCGCGCACATAGATTATAAGAAGATCAGCGAGCATATCGCTCCCGGAAAGGATGTTGAGGGCATGCACCCTGTTAATATCGGGAAAATAATCTTCGGAAGGGCCAAAGCTTTGCCTTGCACCGCAGCCGCGGTTATGGAGCTTATTAAGTTTACCGGCATCGACTTAAACGGCAAAGAAGTGGTCATTGTCGGGCACAGCGAGATAGTCGGAAAGCCTTTAGCGTTATTGATGCTGGACAAGTTCGCAACGGTGACGGTTTGCCATATCGGCACTTCCAAAGCCGGAAAGCTCGAGGAACATGTCAGAAAAGCCGAAGTTCTCGTCGTCGCGGTAGGCAAAGCCGGCCTGATCAAAGGCGAATGGGTCAAAGACGGAGCCATAGTCGTGGACGTGGGAATAAACAGGGTCGGGGACAAGCTTGTCGGAGACGTGGAATTCGAGGAGGCGGAAAAACGCGCTTCCTGGATCACCCCGGTTCCCGGGGGAGTCGGGCCGTTGACAGTGGTCATGCTCATGCGCAACCTCGTGGAATGCGCTTCGTGATAAATAGCTATGAGAACAGTTCTGCTTCTTGTTGTATCCAACATTTTCATGACTTTTGCCTGGTACGGCCATCTTAAATACCGGAATTCTCCGTTGTGGCTGGCAATTCTCGCCAGCTGGATGATCGCTTCCCTGGAATATTGTTTCCAGGTCCCGGCTAACCGGATCGGTTACCAGCATTTTTCCGCTGCCCAGCTTAAGACTATCCAGGAAGTGATCACCCTGGTGGTTTTTTCGGTTTTTAGCGTTTTTTACCTGAATGAAAGCTTAAAATGGAATCATCTCGTGGGATTCGCCCTGATCATCGTCGCGGTTTTCTTTATTTTTAAAAAATGGTGACCTGCCATAATTGTTCTAGGGGCGGATAGATGGACTGTGATTATTTTCCCACTTGCGGCGGATGCGATTTTCGCGATAAAACTTATTCCGAGCAGCTGGAATACAAGGAAAAATTCTGCAACAATCTGCTGGCCCGTTTTAACGTTACCGAGTTCTCTCCCATAATCCCTTCTCCCCAGACCGATCATTACCGCCACAAAATGGATTTTTGCGCCGGCAAAGCCGGGAACAATATTTTGCTGGGCATGCGCCAGAAAAGCCGGTCCACCACAGTCGTGGATATCCAAAATTGCCGGGTTTTTTTTCCGGGGCTGGGTGAGATCCTGGAAATTTTCCGCAAATGGTGCCGCGATCACGGGGTGGAGCCGTACGAATTATACAAGGCCAGCGGCGAGTTCCGCTACGCCAGCATCCGCCATTCAAAATCTTCGGGAAAACTGATGGTGGTTGGCGTTTTTGCCATTAGTTCGGAAGAATTCGACCGGCAAAAAGAAAAATTTCAGGCTCTGGGCAAAGAATTGCAGGAAGTTTCCGGCGTCGCCTCGATCTACTTCTGCATCAATAACAAATTATCTGACGAGACTTTCTCCGGGGACCTGCGTTTATGGTCCGGAGAAAAATATATTTCCGAGCGCCTCAACGGCATGGATTATCTGGTCGGCCCCACGACATTCCTGCAGTCCAACCCTTCTGCTTGCGCTAAACTTTACCAGGCGGTCATTGAGGCCGCGCGAGATTGCGCCGGAGCAGGGGATATCCTGGATATGTATTGCGGATGCGCAGGGATCAGCTTGCAGCTGGCCGGGTTGAATGCCCGGATCAAGGCTGTGGATAATTCTCCGCGCAACATCGAAGACGCCCGGGAGAACGCCAGGCTTAATAACATCAACAACATCGAGTTCATCTGCGAAGACGCCGAGGCTTATCTGGCTAAAGCTAAATTCGAAGAAATCAACACCTTGATCCTTGATCCGCCCCGTTCGGGGTTAAGCAAGAAAACCTTAAAGATCGTCCTGGATTGCAAGATAAAAAACATCATTTATGTTTCCTGTAACCCTTTAAACCTGAGGGAAGACCTGATCCATTTAAGCCAATTTTACAAAGTAGAAAAAGCCATCCCCGTAGACATGTTCCCCCACACCCGCCACATCGAACTGGCAGTCAAACTAACCAAACAATAGTTTTGACAAAAGAGGGGATTGCGGGTAAAATATTACAGTAATTTTCTTCGATTGAGTTTTTTCCCAGATAAAGGTTTAAAATGAGTTTTGCAGAAAAAATCAGAAGCGGCTCGTTTGTCCTCACTTCGGAGATCGGGCCGCCGAAAGGCATCGAGACCGCGCGGCTTTTGGAAGACGCGGAACTTATCCGTACCCGCGTGGACGCCATCAACGTCACTGACCTGCAGAGCTCGGTGATGCGGCTGGGTTCTTTGGCTGTATCCAGCCTGTTAAAACTCAAAGGATTCGATCCGGTATTCCAGGTGACTTGCCGGGACCGCAACCGCCTGGCTTTGCAATCGGACATTTTATCCGCCGCGGCCCTGGGCATCAACAATATTTTAGCCCTTACCGGCGATTATCCCACGCTCGGCGACCATCCCGAAGCCAAGCCGGTGTTCGACCTGGACTCGGTCCAGCTTCTGGAAGTGATCCGCATGCTCCAAAGTGGCGCGGATATGAAAGGCAACAAGCTCGACGGCGCCGCTCCCAAGTTCTGCGTGGGCGCGGTAGTCAATCCCGGCGCTGATCCGCTCGAGCCGCAGATCATGAAAATGGAGAAAAAGATCGCCGCCGGCGCGGAATTTTTCCAGACCCAGGCCATTTACGACGTCAAGATCTTCGAGAATTTCCTTTCCAGGACAAAACATCTGAAAGTCCCGATCCTGGCCGGGATCGTGCTCTTGAAGTCCGCGGGAATGGCCAAGTTCATGAATAAAAACGTCGCCGGGGTAACGGTGCCGGAAGATCTGATCAAGGAAATGGAAACAACCAAGGATAAAGTCGCTGTGTCTGTGGACATTGCCGCTAGATTGATCAAACAGCTGCGGCCGATGTCCCAGGGAATCCACATCATGCCTATCGGCTGGGACAAGGTCGTTCCCAGGGTCTTAGACGCTTCAGGGCTATAATCAATGAGAATAGTGATCATCGGCGGCTCAGCAGCCGGCCATAACGCAGCTATAAAACTAAGGCAGAAGTACCAGGATGCCGGGCTCACTTTGATCAGCGAAGAGGCCTTTCCTTTTTACGACCGGAGAAAACTCCTGGATTACTGGTCGGGCAAGATCAAAGAAAAAGAGCTTTTTCTTTTAAGCCATGATTCTTACGGCCAGCAGAACATAAATTTCATTAAAGACGCTAAAGTCATTTCTGTCAATCCCGCCCGGCGCAGCGTTTCTTATAAATTACAGGAAAAACGCACCAGCGTAGAATACGATTTTCTGGTCGTGGCCAGCGGCTGCAAAACTCCGCTGCCCGAAATAGAAGGGATCAACAAAACCGGGGTTTTTCGGTTCGAGGGGCTGGCTGATTTCAAGGAACTCAAATCCGCGGTCATGCTCACAGATCGAAGTCAAATTAGTCACTATGGAGCCTCAGGAAAACCTTCCGCCGGCGGTTGAGGTAATTAACAGCGAAGTGGTGGAGATTATCGGAGATTCCGGGGTTCAGGCCATCAAACTTAAAGAAGGCAAGATCATCGGGGTTTCCTGGGCCGGAGTGATGTCCCCGGCCAGGCCATGTACGGATTTTCTTAAAGACAGCAATATCGAATTGATCGACGGGGCGATAGCGGTCGACGAGAACATGCGCAGCAGCATTCCCGATATCTTCGCCTGCGGCGCGGTTTGTCTGCGCCGCGGGGAAACCCCCAGGATAAAGACCTGGGAAGATTCGTTGGCCGAAGGATTAAGTGTCGCGGAAAACATTCTAAAATCTTAGGAGGCAAAAATGTCAGAGGTACTGGTGCAATTAGGAACTAAAGGAGCGGACGCGGTGCTCGGGCTTACCCGAACAACGCTGGAGAAAGTCAGCAAAGAAAAAGGTAAATCGGCAAGCGTCGCTTTTCCCGAGACTAATTATTATTTGCCTCTGGCTTATGCCCTATTGAATAAAGAAGTCAAGACCGTGGAAGATTGTTTGGAAGTTTTAGTTGACGCCGAGAAACTTAATGCTAATAAAGCCGCCTCGAACGGCCTGTTGATCCCGGCTTTAGGCGGGGTTTTGAATAAGGGTGTGGCCACACTGTTGTGCGAAGAGATCCTGGCTGCTCTTATGACCGGATCAGGGGAGCATCCAAAGCCGGGATACGCCGGATTTTTGCCGGATAAACTCTTGCGCTCTTTAGGCATCCAGCTGGTCGACGGCAGGATCGTCGGTGTCGCGGTTATACTCGGCCCGGCAAAAGACGAAGATTCAGCGGTGGAAATGATCCGCCAGTTCCAGACCAACAGTATTGTCAGTATTCTGGTCGGCAACGTTAAAGGCAAAACCCTTAAAGAACAGCTGGAAAATAAAGGTGTTGAGCTCGGCCTGGACAATTACATCGTTCCTTTGGGTGAAGATTATCTAAGCGCTATTTATGCGGTAAACTTGGCGGTGCGCGCGCCGTTGATCTACGGCGGGTTCAAGGCCGGACAATGGGGCGGGATCGCCGAATATATGTGCAAGCGCGTTCCGGCTTTTGTGGTTATGTTAAGCCACGTGGACGAGATCATCGTGGCCACGGGCTTGGGAGTCCTGGCATTCGGGCTGCCGATCATCACTGACCTGGACGTCCCGCAGCTGGGCAAGATCGATACCACCCTGCATGAAGCACTGATCACCGAAAAAGATTACAAGAAGATCGTCTCGCAATGTATTTTAACCCGGGGAATAAAAGTCAAAGTCGCCAAGGTCAATGTCCCGGTAGCTTATGCCGCGGCGTTTGAAGGAGAGAGGGTAAGAAAAGAGCAGCTTTTCGCGGAATTCGGGGGAAAAGCCAGCGAATCTTTTGAATATTTAACTTCTAAAAAGATCGACGAAGTTGAAGACGGAAAAGTTGAGATCATCGGCCCGGACATCGACCAGATGCCTAAAGGCCAGAAGTCAATGCCCATGGCTATAATCGTAGAAGTAGCCGGCCGCAAGATGCAAAAAGATTTTGAGCCCATCCTGGAAAGGCAGATCCACCGCTTCGTCAATTACGCCCAGGGGGTAATGCATATCGGCCAGCGGGACATCAACTGGATCCGTATTTCCCGGGAAGCTTACAATAAGGGTTTCCGTTTAAAACATATCGGAGTGATCCTGCACGCCATGCTTCACCAGGAATTCAGCGCCATCGCCGACCGGGTCCAGGTCAAGATCTATACCCAGGCCGAGGACGTCGACAAGTTACAGAAAACCGCGATGAAGGTCTATGACCAGCGCGACGAGCGCATCAGCGGCATGTCCGACGAAAGCGTGGACACTTTTTATTCCTGCACCCTTTGCCAGAGCTTCGCTCCCAACCACGTCTGTATCATCACTCCGGAACGGCTTGGTCTTTGCGGAGCGTATTCCTGGCTCGACGGGAAAGCCGCGTTCGAGATCAATCCTACCGGCCCCAACCAGCCTTTACCCAAAGGAAAGCTTCTGGACGCTAAATTAGGCCAGTGGGACAAGATCAACGATTTCGTCAAGGATAAATCCAATAAGACCATTGAAAAAGTCAGCATGTATTCTTTGATGCAAGACCCTCAATCGTCCTGCGGTTGTTTCGAGTGCATCATCGCAGTCGTCCCGGAAGCCAACGGGGTGATGATCGTGCACCGCGACTTCAACGGGATGACCCCCAGCGGCATGACTTTTACGACTCTCGCCGGATCGGTGGGGGGCGGGGTTCAGACTCCGGGGTTCCTGGGAGTGGGCAAATTATACCTGGCCAGCAAGAAATTCATTTTCGCCGAAGGCGGATTGCCGCGGCTGGTCTGGATGCCCAAGGAACTCAAAGAGATCCTGGGAGAGAAACTGGCCAAGCGCTGCAAGGAAGCGGGATTCCCGGAGCTGGTTGACCAGATCGCCGATGAGACCAATGCCACTACCGCCGAGGAATTGCTGGTTTATCTGGAGAAAGTCAAGCACCCGGCATTGTCCTTGCCAGCCTTGATCTAGCTGGTGATTGTTTTAACCAGTACAACCTCGTAGGTTGTACTGGTAGCGCGGAGGAAAAATGAAAAAGATCATCAGTTGTTTTTGTTTTCTTTCGGCAATACTCTGTCTGGCTGGTTTTGCGTTCGGCGGACCGATCCATGATGCCGCTAAAAAGGGGAATGTCGCCAAAATTAAGCTGCTGTTGAATAAAAATATCAATTTGCTCTCTGAGAAAGATGAAATAGGCAGAACCCCGCTGCACTATGTTGCGGCAAGAGGCCGGATTGAAGCCCTGAATCTGCTTTTAGATCTTTACCACGCTGATGTGAATGTCACTAATAATATCGGTGCCACCCCGCTGCACGCAGCTGCTTACCAGAGCCAGCCAGAATGCGTCGAGATCCTCCTCAAGCACGGCGCTTTTGTTAACGCCCGGACGACCAGGAACAATGCCACACCTTTGCATTTCGTCGTTTATAACGGCAATAGACCCGGCTCTACTCAAACCGTAAAGATCCTCATCGAAAATGGCGCTGATTTGAATGCCGAGACTAAAAAAGGGTCAACCCCCCTGGGCATGGCTATATACAAAAAAAGCAGCGAAATTGTGGAATTGCTCAAGGAGTACAAAGCTAAACTTAGCGTAGCCGAGCGCAATAAGAGCACAATGCGTTCCGATGCCAGCTATTACAATTTAGATGGCAAGAGTATGGAAACTTCTTTTGACCGTCAGGCTGAATGATAGTATAATAAAAGATCAGAAAAGGAGGCCGGATGAGCCGTAAAATAAGAATTATTTTTATTTTGATCATTTTGGCGCTCTCATTGGGAAATTCAGCATTCGCCCAGCAAGAATCGCAGTTGTATTCCGGAGCTGTCGCCCAGTTCAAGGCCGGCAACGACGAATTTGCTTTCTTGAACCTGTTTTCGCTGATCCGCAGCTATCCCGAATCCAAATATCTCGAGAACTCATTGTTTGCCATAGGCGAGTATCATTATGCCGACAAGAACTACGCTGGCGCCGCCGATGCTTTCAGCCAGATCATGGAAAAATTCCCTGATTCCAAAAGCACGGTCTTTGCCATAGCTTACCTGTTGAAGATCGCGGAAAAACGGGAGGACGGGGAACTTGCCGCAAACTTGGGAAAGTCGATCGCTACGTTCCACAAGCTAAGTTTAGTATTTCGCAACTCCAAAGCATTCACTTACCGTTCGGTGTCTATGAACAAGTACAAGGCAGATTACTATATCGACAAAGTGGAGTTTTACAAAAACGGTGAGCTATTTGCGCAGGTCTCGTACTAAATCCAGGCTGTTCTTTGTCGGAATAGCTTTACTGGCAATATTCGGCATCCTTATCGGCTGTAATTTTGTCTTCCATCTTCAGAAAGACAAAATTTCCCTGGCCGCCGCCAAGTATTTTACCCAGAAAGTCAGCGTCGATAACCTTCTTTTTCTTCCCCCTAACTATTTTTTCTTCAAAAACGTTACCCTGGCCGAGAATAATTCTCCGGGCGCGAACAAGATCTTGACCTTGCCGTTAATTATGGTCAAATTTTCCCTGTCCCGGTTTTTAACGACCGGAAAAGTCATCATTACCGACATTTGTGTTTATGACCCCCAGGGAGAATACGCGGTTTTGCGCGACTTCGTGAAAAATAATTTTAAAGCTATCTGGAAATTTTTCCTGGACCTGCCGCGCCAGGATATCCGGCTTATGGTCAAAGGCTCCAAGATCGACCTGGCAAGGGAAAACGGCGGCCCGGGCTATGTTTCTTCCTACTTTTTCCTGAAGATCAAAAACAACGGGTTTTTCGGCTACGGATCATCCAGCCGAAACCTGCAGGATAAATTTCCGGGGATACCGGTCGAGTATGTTTTTAAAGGCAACCTGGATAAAGACGGAGCTTCTTTCGACAACATTGAAGTAATGCGGGAGAACCTCTATGCCAAATTATGGGGCAGCGTTCACAACGCGGTCCTGCGGCTAAACGGCTTCACTTTCCTCAACACCACTTTTAAAGAGTACGCTTATTATGAGCCGTTTCTGAACCTCAAAGAGCGGCTGGAGAATGTCCTGCGTGGTTTCCCGGATCCGCCCAAGACCGTGGAAATGCCCAAAGTCGACCTTTTTATCCTCGACCTGGAAACCCAGATCGCTTTTAACCTCCCGGAGATCGTGATCCAACGCCTGAAATTCGCTTTGAACAATAATCCCATGAGCTTGAGCGGTAAAATCAATTTCTACCAGGATAAGCCGATCCTTCTGGATCTAAAGTATTCGACCAGTTTCAGCCAGCTTAAGAACTGGATCGCGGAAAGCAACAGCCTCAAACAGATCGACGTGGTTCTAAAGGGGGCTTTAAAAGATAAAATTTTTACCGGCAGCTCAAATATAAGTTTTGATTTTTTAAAGAGAAAAACCGGGAATCTCCCGCTGGAAGAATTCACCGCCGGCCTGAAAGACCTGATACTATCTTTCCAGAATTATCCCCAGGTCACTGCCAGCGTCAGGAACGCGGATATTTTCTGCCGCACCGATTCCGCCGATTACAATGTCGGGCTGCAATACCTGGGAATGGCGATAGATCTCAAAAATCCCAAAGGCAAATTCTGCGAATTCAACAGCCGTTTTTACGACGGCAGGCTTAAGGGGAGGGTCTGGTTCGACATGTCCCAGGTCCCGCCCCGGATCACTTCTTATCTGCGGATCAGGAATGCCACCGCAACTAAAATGAAGAATATCCTGGAGCATTTTTCCAAAGTCCACGGAAAACTTTCCGGGCAGATGCGGTTCAGGAATTTCCCGGACCTTAATCTCAAAGGCGGGTTGATCATCCAACCGGGCTACATCGAGAATTTCGAGTTCCTTAAATGGCTCTCCGGATTTTTCAACCTGGATTCTTTAAAGAAAATAGAATTCGCCCGGGCGACCAGCAATTTCTCAGTCGATCCCGAAGGCGCGGGCATAAAAGACCTGCATTTGGCTTCTAGCGACCTGGCCATGTCCGGAGCGTTCCATCTGGGCACTAACAACATGGTCGCCAGCAAACTCGCGATGACCTGCAACCGGGGGCTTTTGGAGCGTTCCACCAAATTCAAGCCGCTGATGCGCTTAGTGGGCAAAGATGTCGGCGCCCTGACTTTTGAATTCCGCTTATCGGGAAACCTGCACCAGATGAACTTTTTATGGCTGGAATCCGATTTTAAGCACAAATTGCGCGAGGCTATCCCCGGTTTCATGGAGCGCAGCGTAGAAAAAAAGATAGAAGAGAGCCTCCAGCCCCTGGTCCAATAAAATGCGGCCGGGAACTTGAAAAACAAGGCTTTTATGTTATACTATATATAATTAGCTAGTTTTTCACCTAACTAATTACTGCCACGGTTCTTAACAGGTTTGTAGGGTCAAGCGGCCTGTTAAAGATTGTGGTTTTTTTTACCCTGAAATTAAATACTTTAAAAAGGAGTTTAGAATGTGGAAACTGCTCAATAAGGTAATGGCTTTAACTTTAACCTTTTCCCTGATCTTTGAGCAGTCGGGTTTTGCCCAAGTTCCCCTGCAAATACAGTTTCCTTCTTATATAAACGGCTATGTAGCCGCGGACAGGTTCCGTCCGGTGCAGCTGCGCAGTTTAAGTTTCGACCCCGCCCAGGATAATTTCAATTTGTTCCTGGATAAAGGCGACCAGATCAAAATAGACCCCGGCCAGATCAGCCGGGACGCAAAACAGCTGATGCAATATTTCCGGATCGGCCTGGCTTTGCCCAATGATACTTTCTGGGTGAATTTGCGGCCGGATGCGCCGGATCAGATCATTGACCCGTTCCTGGAAAAAACCGACGTCGGCCAGGTTATGCTCTCAGCCGACCTTCAGCTGAAAAAAGACCTGGCTGGTTTCACCTCTCCCAATACCGAAGAGGGCCGGATTTATTGGGACAAGCTTTATGCCAAGGCGAACACGCTTTTCAATGAGCAGGAAATAAGCATTCCTACCTTGACCCGCCCCTGGATCGTGCCCGGCGAGGTGATCGTCCGCGAAACAAATTCCGGCTGCCATATTTTCAAAGCCAGCCTCAAGGTCTGCCTGGAACAGGACTATATTAAGGATAGCAAGGCCTATAATTTCAGCGATCCGCGTTTAAAAGAATTAAATGATTTTTCTTCCCAGCTTATCCGGGAAAGTATTCTTCCCAAACTTACCCGGGAAGTAAACTCCTCCAAAAAATACGCTCCTTTACGCCAGGTTTACTATTCCCTGATATTAGCCCAGTGGTTCAAGGAAAAATACCGCGGCCGGCAAGGTGAATACGCCAAAAAAATCGATGGTTTTGATCTTAACGGTTTGACTTCAGCCCAGAGCTGGAAAAAAGAAAAATACTTTAACGCCTATAAGAAATCATTTAAAAAGGGAGAATACAACCTGAGCGAGAACCGCTATACGGTTCAAGGTTCAACAATCAGGCAGTATTTCAGCGGCGGAATGCAGTTATTCAATGCTTTGCCTAACGGCGGCAATCCGGCCGGATTGCGCATTCAAGTCGTAGGCGCGACATTAGATCCTGAAAACGATATGATCCAGGTTTTTTCGGACGGCAGAGTGGTGGTCCCGCTGCCATACATGAACGAAGCTACTTCCGTAGACCGAATTCAATCCGCAGCAAAAAATATCAATGACGAACTCAAAAGAACCGGCGCGAAAAATATGGAGGAATTAGCGGCATATTACCAAGCGCAGAAAAAAGACGGCGGGGTTGAATTCAAAGATCCCGGGAAAGAGAATCTTGAGGTAGTCAGTTTTATGGATAAGCCGCTGCGCCCCAGAGCGGGCGACAGTGATAAATCTAGCCTAATGATCCGGGAAAGCGTCATCCTGCATCATGCGATCCGGATCGCGACCGGCTGTGCCATCGTTATTCCGACAATTACCGCCT
>JAPLLS010000058.1 GCA_026387435.1 Candidatus Omnitrophota bacterium | reverse complement strand
CCGACTATCGTCCGGGAGATCGTGGCGGGAAAACCGGCTACCGCGATCGTCGCTTCCCGCAACATTAAACTGGCAAAATACCTGCAGGATATTTTTATGGGGGAAACCTTCCGGATCTATACCAGCTCGGACGTGGTCGGTGTGGAATTGGGTGGATCCTTGAAAAACGTGATTGCTATTGCCTGCGGGATCTCGGACGGACTGGGATTGGGGACTAACGCCAAAGCGGCCATTCTTTCCCGCGGACTGGCGGAGATCTCCCGCTTGGGGATGAAGATGGGCGCGAAAGCCAAGACTTTCAGCGGGCTAAGCGGGTTAGGCGACCTGGTCACGACCTGCTCCAGCCCTTACAGCCGAAACCGGTCGGTAGGGGAACAGATCGGCAGGGGGAAAATCATGGCGGAGATCAGGAAACACATGCAGATGGTAGCGGAAGGAGTCCCTACCGCTAAATCGGCGTATATGCTTAGTAGAAAATTCTCGATGGAGATGCCGATCACCGAACAGGTTTACTTTGTTCTTTATAAAAATAAAAATCCTCTTCTTGCCGTAAAAGAATTAATGTCTAGAAAGAAGAAGGAAGAATAAAAAACTTTCCGGGGCGTGGCTCAGTTTGGCTAGAGCGCTTGAATGGGGTTCAAGAGGTCACAGGTTCAAGTCCTGTCGCCCCGATTGATAACAAGGCGGTTCAAAAGAGGGCGGCTCAACAAGTCCTGTCGCCCCGATTAACTACATGGCGGATCAATGGGGGAAGAAAAACGCAAGGCTTTAAGGGTTAAGACATCATTGTTCGTGCAATACTGTTTTGACGTTAACAGCGCGCAGAAAAGCTGGGATATTACTTCGGTCAAGAACTTAAGCGAAACCGGGGTATGCCTGCAGACCGGAAAACCATTTGAAGTCGGTTCGGTTATTGCCCTGCGCTTTAAGATCCCTTCCCGGCCGTTTGAGAAGATCGAAATTAATGCGCGCGTTGTCTGCTGTCAAGATATCGGACAGGGCACCACGAGCATGATCCGGGCCGAATTCAAGGATCTCAGCGACGATATCAAGGGTGTTTTGCGGGAGTATGTTCTCTGGATGGTCAAAAATCCGAGCCTCTGAGTAAAATTATGGAAGAAGAAAGAAGAAAAACTTCCCGGATAAAAAAGAATCTCATTGTCCAGTACGCGTCAGACGAAAAAATCAACCTGAAATGGGGAATAAGCCTGATAAAAGATATCAGCGATATGGGGATGTCCATTACTACGGGGAAGAGTTTTGCTCCTGAAGAAAACCTGCTTATCCGTCTCAAGCTGCCCAGCCAGCCATATAGGTGGATCGATTTAAAAGGGGCGGTGATCGAATCCAAAAGTTATGGCGGCGAAAACTGGCTGACTCGGGTTAGATTTCTCAAGCTTAATAACGAGGATAAAGAACTGATTAAAGATTATATCGCTTGGTTTTTGATAAAAGAAAGGGGTGCAAAATGACTTATAGCGGACCGGAAAGACGCAAAAACCCGCGTGCCAGGGGACGATTCATCGTTTCTTACCGTATCTTGAACGAAGCCGACAACATTGACATCACCCAGACTAAAAATATCTGTCAAGGCGGGATGTTGCTGACCACAAACCGGAGGTTCGAACCGGGGACTTCTTTAGCGGTGGAGATCAGGTTACCGTTTGAGAGAAATCCTATTTTGATTATCGGCAGGGTTATCGCCTCCCAGGAAATAACGAAAGACCTGATTTACGATACCCGGCTGGAATTTCTGGCCATAGATGAAAACCATCGGACGATAATCAATAAAACCGTTGACTATTACATAGGCAAAAAGTAAACATGAAAAAAATCAATGTCGGGATAATCGGGTTCGGTAACGTTGGCAGCGGGGTAGTCAGGATCTTACGCGAACGCAGGACGATGTTAAGCGGCAAAATCGGCACCCAGATCAATATCAAAAAGATCGTTGACGCGAATATCACCACGAAAAGAAACGTCAGCGTAGAAAAATGCCTGCTTTCTAAAAAAGTTTCGGATATCCTGGATGACCCGCAGATCGATGTGGTCGTTGAATTGATCGGCGGTATTCATCCTTCCAAGGAATTTATCTGCGAAGCTCTCAAGAAAGGCAAGCATGTAGTTACCGCCAACAAAGCCCTTTTGGCCCAGCACGGGAAAGAACTTTTCGCGCTTGCCCAGGACTGCGGGAAAAGGATCTATTTCGAGGCTTCGGTAGGCGCAGGGATCCCGATCATCAAATCGCTGCGCGAAGGCTTGGTGGCCAATAAATTTAACAGCATTTTTGGAATAGTCAACGGCACCTCGAATTATGTTTTAAGTTCTATGTCCGGAAAGAATTGTTCCTTCAGCGAAGCTTTACGGGAGGCAAAACAGAAGGGGTTCGCCGAAAAAGACCCCACTTTTGACATAGAAGGGATCGATTCGGCGCATAAATTGATAATCCTGATCTTCCTTTGCTTCGGGAAATTCGTGGATATGAGCGAGGTTTTCATAGAGGGTATTTCCTCGATCTCCATTTCAGATATTAACTATGCCAAAGAACTGGGCTTTTCGATCAAGTTACTGGCGATCGCCAAAAGAGAAGGAGATAGCCTGGAAGTAAGGGTGCATCCGACTTTTGTCCGTGATTCGCACATGCTGGCCTCGGTTGACGGCGTATTCAACGCGATCTATGTATCTTCGGATCTCGCCGGAGATCTGCTTTTCTACGGGCCGGGCGCGGGCCAATTGTCCGCAGCCTCTGCGGTGGTCTCGGACCTGGTTGATCTGACCCAGGACCTCAAAGCCGGGATGTTCAGGCCCACTCTTAATTCGATCCAGGACGCTTCGATCAAGAAACTGCGTAAAATAAACGAGTTCGAATCCCGGTATTACATCCGGTTCTCCGCTTTGGACAAGCCCGGAGTGTTGGCTACGATTTCCGGGGTGCTCTCCAAGTTCGGAATAAGCATTGCCTCGGTGACCCAGAAACAAAGAGCTAAAGCTAAATCCGTGCCGATCGTAATGGTCATCCATGAAGCCAGGGAGAAAAACCTCCGGCAAGCGCTGGAAATAATCGACCGGCTCAATATTATCAAAGAAAAATCCGTTGCCATCAGGATCGAGGACATTTAAAAACCATGATCTACCAGGGGATAATCAATAAATACAGAAAATACCTTCCGGTAAGCGCTCTTACACCGGTTATTACTCTTAATGAGGGTAATACGCCTTTGATCTACTCGCGTTATATAAGCAACTTGCTGGGAACCGGCTTTGAAGTTTATTTGAAATATGAAGGCCTGAATCCTACCGGTTCTTTTAAGGACCGGGGCATGACCATGGCCATCTCCAAAGCCTGCGAACAGGACTCTAAAGCGGTAATGTGCGCTTCCACCGGAAATACTTCGGCTTCCGCCGCGGCCTATGCCGCCCGGGCCGGGATCAAATGCATAGTTTTGATCCCTAACGGCCATATTGCCCTGGGCAAACTTAGCCAGGCTCTGATCCACGGGGCTAAAGTACTAGCTGTTGACGGAAATTTTGACGACGCTTTAAATCTGGTCAGGGAGATCACCGCCAATTATCCTATAACTATGGTCAATTCGCTTAATCCTTTCCGGATCGAAGGGCAGAAAACAGGATCCTTTGAGATCTGCGACGCGCTGGAAGGCGCCCCGGATCTGCATTTTATCCCCGTAGGCAATGCCGGAAATATTACCGCCTATTGGAAAGGTTACAAAGAATATAGATCCGAAGGTAAGATCGGTTTTTTACCCAAAATGCTCGGTTTTCAGGCCAGCGGGGCCGCGCCCATAGTCCGGGGAAAACCCATAAAAAATCCGGAAACTATCGCCACTGCGATCAGGATCGGTAATCCGGCAAGCTGGGCTCAGGCTGAAGCGGCGCGTGACGAATCCAAGGGACTGATCGATATGGTCTCTGATTCCGATATCCTGCAAGCCTATAAGCTATTAGCCGGCAAAGACGGAGTTTTCGCCGAGCCGGCTTCCTGCGCTTCGGTCGCCGGGTTATTGAAACTGAAAAAAAATAATTATTTATCACGCTTCAAGAAACAGAAACGCGGCAAAACCGTAAAGATCGTTTGCATTTTGACCGGACACGGCTTAAAAGACCCGGACCGGGCGATAAAGTCAGTTAAACCGCCTAAGGTGATTAAACCGGACATTAAGACGATCTTAAAAGAAATCGGTTATTGAGGACACAAAAAATGAGTCTAAAAGGCAAACGTATTATGATTACTGCCGGGCCAACATGGGTGGCTCTGGATAAAGTCCGGGTCTTAAGCAACATGTCCACCGGCGAAAACGGAATAAGGCTGTCTGAACAGTTATGCCGCGAGGGAGCAAAAGTAACTTTAGTATTAGGCCCGATAAAATTCGAATTGAAAAATAAAAAGATCCGTTTGATCAGGTTTACTTTCTTTGGCCAGCTTAAAAATATCGTGATCAAAGAACTAAAAACCGGCAAATACGACTGGCTTATTCATTCTGCCGCGATTTCCGACTATCAGCCTGAAAAGTATATCCCGAAAAAAGTCGATTCTCAGAAAAAATCCTGGATGATCAAACTTGTGCCCACTCCTAAAATAATCGACCTGGCCAGAAAAGCTGATAAAAAACTGTTTCTTGTCGGTTTTAAATTTGAACCGGACACCACTAAACGCGCACTTTTAAAAGACGCCAAGGATTTCATGCTCCGTTCAGGCTCTAATCTGGTGGTGGCGAATTCTTATAAAGGCAATGTTTATGAGGGAAAAGGTTACCGGGCTTTTATCACCGACGGCAACGAAGTTGCCGGGCCGTTTAAAAGCAAGAAAATCCTGACTAAAGAACTTATTGTGCTGATGAAAAAGTTCTATGGAAAAAACTAAACCATGAAATACATAGTATTAGTCGGTGATGGGATGGCGGATTACCCGGTCAAAGAACTCCAGGATCAGACTCCTTTAGAGGCCGCGCGGACCCCGAATATGGATTTTATCGCCAAATTCGGCAGAATGGGCAGGATCAAGACCATTCCCGAGAATATGACCCCTGCTTCGGACGTGGCCAACATGGCGATCTTAGGCTATAACCCCAAAGAATATTATTCCGGCCGGGGGCCTTTGGAAGCCGCCAATATGGGCGTCGAAATGGATCCCGATGACGTGGCTTTCCGCTGCAACCTGGTCACTGTTGCCGGCGATATTATGGTCGATTACAGTGCCGGGCATATCACCAGCAAAGAAGCCGAGGGGCTTATAAAATTCATAGATGTTAAACTCGGCAGCGAAAAATTCAAGTTTTACCCCGGTATAAGTTACCGCCATCTAATGATGGCGAAATCCGGAGCATTGAGCTCTTTGGACAAAATCACTTGCATAGCTCCTCATGACATCTTAAATCAGAGCGTTTCGGCCAACCTGCCTAAAGGAGTTAATTCGGAATTGCTGATCAAGCTGATCAAGGAGTCGAGAAATATCCTGGAAAAGCACGAAATAAATTCCGTGCGGCTGGATCTCAAGGAAAATCCGGCGAACTCGATCTGGCTCTGGGGCCAGGGGAAAAAACCCAGTTTTCCTTCGTTTAAGGATAAATACGGCTTAGAGGGATCTGTCATTTCGGCGGTTGACTTGATCAAAGGCATGGGCAAGCTCATGGGATTGGAAGTGATCAATATTCCCGGGGCGACCGGTTATTATGACACTGATTACGCCGGCAAGGCCAATGCCGCCATAAAATCACTGGAAAAGAATGATTTTGTTTTTGTGCATGTCGAAGCTCCCGACGAAGCAGGCCATAACGGAGACCTCAGGGAAAAAATCTTGGCTATCGAAAGATTCGACCAGCTGGTTGTTGGAACCGTTCTAACGGTTTTTAAAAATAAATCCAATTTCCGCATACTGGTTTTGCCCGACCACGCTACTCCGGTATCTTTGCGGACTCACACCGCGGATACGATCTGTTTCGGAATTTTTGGACAGGGCATAACCGGAAGGGGATTTTTGCAATACAGTGAAAAGGAATCCGGGAAATCCGATCTGATTTTTGAAGACGGCTATAAACTAATGGATTTTTTTATCCACGAATTGGAAGACCTTCCAAAGAAGGAGAGCTAATGAAAGAAAACACTATGTTTCTCTTAGTACTTTGGTTTTTATTGACCGCTTCGGTTACGGGGTTATTGTACCTGTTTTTTAAATCTCTGCATGCGCAGAATAAAAAGCGCAGGCGCTGGGCCCGGATCCGGGTGCCTAACGAGAAAGTGATCACCTGCAAGATCGGTGAACCTTTGGAATTTTCCGGTGATAAGGAGTACCTCGTCGATGATATCAATGTCGCCGGGATCGCCTTCTTCAGCGACAAGCCTATCGATAAAACCGCGCTGAAACTTTTCGTAAGGTTTCCTTTTACTACTTTTAACGAAGCATCGACAGTCTGGGGAAAGGTCGTTTATTGCAACACCTTCGCGGGTTCCGGCAAATACCGGGTTGGGATTTGCTATGTCAGGCATAAAAAAGG
>JAPLLS010000096.1 GCA_026387435.1 Candidatus Omnitrophota bacterium | reverse complement strand
ATTTGTAAGGCGTTTAATCAAGAGAGTGTTCTTGTAAAGGATAATCAATCAAGTAAAATATTTTTTGTAAAACCAAGATAGTCAGTGCCGAATTAGCTCAATTGGAAGAGCAAGAAATTTGTAATTTCTAGGTTCTCGGTTCAAGCCCGAGGTTCGGCTATAGAACTGAAAGGACCGATGATGAAAATGGCTTATGCGGCAAGGCCGACGGCGGCGAAGCGATAGCCAAGGAAAACGAATTCTTATCCGCCAAGATAAAGGTGGCGGTTGTCGACGATGAAGAAGGTATGAGGGATATATTGAGAATTGTACTTGAAAAAGATAACAAGGAAGTCGTGTCATCCGGGAATGGGCGAGAGATGATCTATATGCTGTTGGGCATGAAAGAGCGTGAAGAAAGACTGCCCGACGTGATCTTGTTGGATCCGCGGATGCCGGTTATGGACGGTTCTCATTTCCTGCGGGCTTTACGCAATAACGATGATCTGAAACAATTCAGTAATATCCCTGTTATTTTGTGCAGCGGGTCCATCTTTGAAGACGATGAAAAAAATGAGGCAGAAGACTGGAAAGTAGCGGATGCCTGGAGCAAAGCTTTCTTTAATAAAGGATTGCTTTTAAACAAGATCAATTCGGTTCTAGAGCATAACCAATCCGGTAGGTTAGCCGAGCAAACTGACGGTGGAGAGAGCATTGCGCAGTTTTTCGAGCTGATGGACATCACCATTTACGTAAAAGAATGGGAGCGTTTTGCCGACCGCGACGATGCCAAGGATTATCCTAATCTTGAGATCGTCCGGATAATCGATAAGGATAAAGAGTTTGACTGTATAGCCTGGACTTTTATGGTCACCGATGAATGTATGGCCAACCATCGCAATAGTCTTGATAGTCTGTATAAGGCTAATTTCGGCTACATAAGGGTCGCGACAGAGCGCGAAGCGGAGATCGCGGTATATGAGATCGAGGTGGAGCAAGACGGAAAGAAGACCATGAAGGTGACTCATGCGGCGCGGCGTTTTTCGACTTATTGGTGGGGAAGTAAGATGGGAGAATATCACTTGGTTTTGCATACGCTGGATGAATTACGCGGCGGGGTTTACGGAAAGGTAACCCGGTTTTACGGACCGGCAAAAACTGATGGGGGGATCATTCTGGCTATCGGCGCGCAGGATGTTTCGATCAAAAAAGGCACCGGCCAGATCCCCGCCCAGAACCTGGTGGATAGAAAAGTAGATTTTTGCATGGCCGGCCATCCGGATCAGCATGAATCCGCGAAAGTAGCTAATAAAAAAGTAAAAGCCCTGCTCAACGCCGGGTTAATTCCGATCATATTTGTTTATGATACCCTGGCGGAAAGAAAGCAAAAGCTGACCGATGTTGTGCTGAAGAAACAGCTGAAGACGATTTTAAAAGGAATAACAGCCGAGCAAGCCGAACAGATATTTATCGTTTATCTGCCTTTATGGGTCAAGGAACTGGAGCCAAGCCGGCAAAAAGCCATGAATTCCCGAGAGGTCCAGAAAATATTTTACTCGCTTAGGAACTGGCTGGCGGAAAAGTATGGCCCGGGAACCGCGGAGAGGATTTACCTGATCCATGGAAGGCTGGTCAATGACAGGAACGTCGGCCGGTATATGTCTTTAACCGGGATAGACGGAGTTTTTGTTTTTACCTCAGCCACACCAGCGCGGAAGGCCGCCAGGATTACCGTCGGGGCAAGCAAATACAGTTCTTCCAAGACCCCGATAGTCATTTTCAACCTCAAGGATAGCGGTTATGAAGAAGATGCCTGTATCATGAGTTATGCCATGATATTGGAAGAGAAGACCCGGAATGCTTTTGAGACGATCGTGGTAGTCTGCCCGGATTTCCTGGATCTTGGTGATCTTGATTATGGCCGGCAGATCATCAATGACAAGAAACAGAAGGCTTCAGGGGACAAGGAAAATTCCCAATGCGCCATTTGCGCCGAAGGCGCGGCTAGCCGCGACGGCGGGGACCGGATGGCGCCGGTTTTGCTCAGCGATACCGAAGGCAAGATCAAGGAGATCATGGTATTTTGCGACGCGCTGCATTTTTCCGAGTTCGCATCCGATACTTATCCCCGGATACGCCAGACAATAAAAAGCTTTGATCCCGGTGTCAGGTTCGTTATCTGGCATTCAGCGGAGGCCGATGATCTGATACGCCGCCAGCTTTTCGGCTTGAAAGAAAAATATGAACGGATAGATATTGTTCGGGTCAGAGGTAGTCTTTCTCCCTGGGCCAACGATTGCTTATACATTCTGGAAAACAGGAAGCTTATGTTTGTCCCTGAAGGTTTTGGAACCCGCTACGGCTCCCAGGCGATATACTATTCCGATTATTTGTGGAACAAAGGATATGAACGCGTATCCAATCGGGAGATAGAGTCCATATCTCCGGCTAATGTTATTGTCGGTGACAAATTTGTTTTTGTTGGGCTGGAACATAGGCCTGGTGTTGAGGCTTGGCGATGGCGGAAAGAACAACAGTTTAACGTATTTTTTGAGGATTCCGGGTTCAATACCGGATTCCAGAAAATTGCCGGAGACCGGGAAGTCGTTTGCGCGGACCTCTCCGAAATTAAGTGGGATCTGGATATGTGGGTGACCTACTTGAATGATCAGACAGTGAAGATCGCAGATATCGCGGATTTTCTGAGAATTCCCCACATTAATCCTTTATTGCAAAAGGCAGGTGTAAGTAAAATTGAGTTGATCAATCTCGAACACTCACTGGATCAGGCCGCTATTTCCTTTAAGAAATTAGGATTCAAGGTAGAGAGGATCACAGCTTCATTTTTACCGCTAGGCGATAGATTGATTCCCTTGTCTTACAATAATGTCCGCCTGGAAACTCTTCCTGAAAAGAGAGTATACATGCCGGTTTACGATGATTTTACAGTAGACAGTTTTAATAGAGAAACGTTATTTCCATTTATTGATTTATCTAATGTTCAAGCGGCTGATTGTTATAAAAGTTCAGGTTATAAGGTGATCCCGGTGAGCAATATGGAAACCTCGGTAACTTCCGGCGGAGCTTTTTGTTGCACCACTAAAGTGCTCTCGCGCAGTTTTGACGGCAAAGCCGACGGCGGGAGTAAAGATGCCCCAGGCCGGTATATAAACGTAAGCACGGAATTGACCGATAGCGATGACCCGGGCTTGATCGCCAGGACCAGGGAGATCGTGGACCAGGCGCAGGCAAAAACAGATGCACAGAAAGTGGCGGCAATAATCAGGTCTACCCGGGCTTTGCCGTATCAATTCCACCCCTGGGATGTAAAAGCATCAGCTGTCCTTGAATGCGGGATGTGCGGGAACAAAAGCAACCGCGCCGTCGCCATGTGCAGGATAGAGGGAATCCCTGCCAGATTCAAACAGATCGACATGTTCAGGGAGGCCTTGAAAAACACGGTGCTGCAGGCGTACTATCATAAGATCTTCCCGGTTACCCGGCATTACCTGATAGAGGTCTTTATAGACGGGCGATGGGAGGAAGCGGAACCCGATGCAAACGTTGATGCCCCGGTTTTCGGCCGGGCGATCCGGGAGGAATTCATTCCTGAGAATCCAAGGCAGAAAGTATTCGCTTCCATGGAAGAGATAATCGAGGAGAGAAAGGAATTGGACCCTGACAGCCTAGGAGAAGACAATGTATTCCAGGCGCTTAATTCCAGGTTCCTCGATGGAAAACGGAAATTCGGGGGGATTGAGGACGTTGCTTACCCCGCGAGAACAATCGGTGTAGCGGGTTTAATCGGCAGCGCAAAAACGACCGTTTGCGGCATCGTTGAAATGCTGGCTCTTGACGCGGTAAAGGTGATCGCGATGGATGGGATCGGCCACGCGGTCCAAAAAGAAAAAGAGATCAAAAAGAATATCATTGCCGAGTTCGGCAGCGGGGTTTTACGATACGGCATGATAGACAGGGAAAAGCTCGGAGACATAGTCTTTAAAGACAAAAAAGCGTTAAGACAACTCAACAAGATAATGTTTCCCAGGATGAAGGAGGTCGCACTGGCAGAGCTCGAGCAAGCCCATAGAGCCGGAAAGAAGATCATCGTCATTGAGGCGGCTATAATTACCGAGCTGGGATTGGATGTTTTCTGCGACGAAATATGGCTGGTAGAGGGGAAAACCGCCCTCAGGCGCCAGAGGCTTGCAGTGCGCAGACGAGATGCGGATAAGATCAAGAACATCGAACTGCGACAGCGCCCAGTGCTGAGGGAGCTCAAAAAGAGAAAAAATGTCCGCCCTATAGATAACAATGGAACGCTGGACAGTCTTATTGACGCGGTGGACGAAGCGCTTAGAGATACTGCTTTTGCGCCCGGCAGCCGAGCTGACGGCGGGGTTTATCAGACTAAGAATATTATCGTAAGAATCGAAACCAGGTTATCAGCGGCTGAGCAAAGATGCGGATATCTCGAACAAAAGATCAATGATCTCCTGGCAAAAACAGATGAATCTGTGTCCGGTAATTTCCGCGATTTAAATGAAGTGTCGATAAAGCGGTGTTCTTTGGAGGGGAAATGGATAATCTTCGCGCAGAGCTCTCAGGAGGAACTGCTGGCCGGCGCGGTGATCGACCATGGGATCATTTCCGGCATCGCGGTCGAGCCGGACCTGCGCAGAAAGGCCGGCCTGGGGGCGATCGTATTGAAAGAATCATTGATCTGGGCCAAAGAATCCGGTTTGTCTTCTTTAAAACTTTTCAGCACCGATAAAGCAGTAGGATTTTACCGGAAATTCAACTACAAGCTTAATAATTCAGCGGCTATTGTTATTACCGAGAAGAAAAATAAAGACGGAGCAATAATGTTTAATTATGAGCTTTCCGGGGTAGATCTGGAACTTCTGAAGAGAACCAGGAATGATTACCACGGATGGCTTAAAAGACAAATTTACGATTATGCCAGGATCCGCTGCAAAGACGGCAACAGAAAACCGGACGGCGGCAAGAATAGATTAGCCGAAAAAATCATTTCCGAAACGCGCAGTCGAGTAAGCAAGCAAGGGGAAATAGTGAAATGGCGATTTGGCCAATATGGCTTTGAAGGGGAGGCATGTTTAGCGCGATACCAGCTGCTCATGGAAAGACTTATAACAGAGACAGCTGACAGGATAGAACTTTTAGGCTCAGAGGAAATTGATTTTATACATAACTATGCAGAAGGTCTAAAGTCGGAATCATACGAACTTAAAGTCGTGTTGGAGTCGGCAGTGCGTGAGGTTCAAGAACGCAGGAGCAATCTTGAGCCTGGAGTTGGCGGCGGAATCGAAGAAGACGGCCGCGCCGACGGGGGAGAGTATCTCCTGATCAGCCTTAACGGGCTTTCGAAAGACAGCGTTGAATACTTGTTTTATCTTGAGAATTCCCGCAAGGCTAAAGATTACTTAACGTTAGTTAAAGGGATTGTTATGTGGGATATCAATGCGTATCAGCAGGCATTGCGCTTAAGGCGCATCGCGCTTCGATCTTTAACAGAGGCCGGCATATCCGCAGGGGATATGTTTGAAGAAAAAGTAAAGGTTGTTTCAGGTATCCTTTTGAACCTGTTGGTGGAAGAAAGGGATTACCCCCGGCTTTGCGGCCTGGTAACGTATCTGGCAAAAGAGTCTTTCGCGCCGCTTGAGGTTCCGGTTGAGGCGCTAGATAAAGACAACCCGTTGTTTCACACCTTCCCTGTTTTGCAGGATAATACTACGTCTCATAAGTATATACTGGAGCTCACAGGAGCGCAATTCATAGAGGGTAACATATATTCATGGGAGCGCAAGAATTTTGAATTAATCCGCAGCCGCTGGATGAGAACCGTAACAAGCAGCAGTTCGATAATAGCAGTCAACAAAGACGGCGGAGAGCACGCCCAGGGCGAGGAAGGTAAGAAGGTTGTAAAAATGGCATCGGTCTCTGCCACGCAAGAGAGTGGCCAGGATATTCCTCCCTTTTATCCTAAAACACTTCAAAATGTCAAAGAAGTCAAAGCGGGATTAAGAAAACTGGGAATAGAGCCAACAGCTCAGAATTTTGCGGCCGCTTCTATACTGGTACATTTGGGCGTTTCGATAACAAGCGATGCATTATCCCGGCTTGAAGCCCAGATAGCGAGTAATAAACTATTCTTAGACAATAATGGATTAAGCCGCATTTATGCTGAGTATCCTCAGTTGCTGATCTCCCCGGCACTGGAAGCCAACGTTGAGTTTTTTGAGAGTAAGGGATTACACCATTTGTACATAGATAGGCCTTATATACTTCTCTTGCCTCGAGAGATATTTTTATTCCCACAGTCAGAGATAAATCTGAAGTTTTTAGAGAGTAAAGGATTATACTTCTACCTCAAGAATCCTTATTTGCTGCTCTTCCCAATACTACCGCAAAACCTTGAGTATTTAGACAGAAAAGGATTAAGTCGTTTGTACCTGGAGATCCCCGAGATTCTCGTCTTCCCCGATCTGGAAAAGAACGTTGAAGCCTTAGAGTCTCGAGACTTACGCTGGTTATATCTGAAGTACCCTTATCTATTGATATGTCCGCGTGTGGCGCAGAATCTTCAGTATTTCGATAGTAAAGGATTAAGCCGCCGTTATTTTGAAAATCCGGAAGTCCTGTGTTTAATGCCGACAAATCGCGGCCGGCCCGCTACTCGCGCAAGACAGCCCGCCACTAGAAATGAGCCGATTCCTTCTCAGGAAGCGGTTGTGCCTGAGGTGTTGGAGGACTATGGGTTGCCTGCGTACGGCAAAATGTGCGCAGTGGAAGCATATATAATATTGAGTCTGAGTCAGGGACAAAGAGCTTCATGGTTTGAAGAGAACTTTCTGAAAAAAGCAAGGGTCTTTCAAGCAATAGCATGTGCGGTCAAGACGGATAATCCTGATCTGCCAGGAAAGAAAAGAGCATTAAGGCATATCGAAAAACTTAATGAATTAGCTCCGAAGGAGTTAAGACAAATATTCCATGATCTTTTAAGGAATTCCATTTATTCGAGTGAGACTAAACGGTTCATGGAAGCATATCCGGATTTATTGAAGAACGCAGAGGATAGAAATAAATCAACGCAGCCATCGGATGAGTCGGCGCTTTCCGCTTCCCGGCGCGCCGACGGCGGCAAGCTGAGCGAGAAGCAGAAAAAGCTGATCTATAATGTTTATTATTTAATACTGGGGTATGTCGTGCAAGAAAGGTTAGTGCATATTGAGGACGAAGATGCGGCCGCTCTGTGGCATCGTTTAGGAATAGAAACGATGGATAGCGGCAGCCTTAGAAGATCGTTCTTCTGCGTGAACATCCAGGATATTACCAAGATCCTGGAAAAACCCATGGATGATATTTCCAGCAATGTCTTTGTAGTAGCAACCCTGCTTAATCTGCTCAGACATGACGGCAGGGAGAAACCATTGCAGGCTTTTGTGACCACAGAGCTCGGCAGGGAATTCGAGGCAAAATTAGGGTCATTCGTGATTAATTTTGAACATTGGGTAGCCGGGGACAAGAAACTGCGCGACGAAAGGAGCTTTATAGCTCCGTTATGGGTGCCGTTTCTGGCAATAAACTTTAGCTTTTTGACAAGCTTGCATGTCAATAGGATGATCGAGCAGATCTCAGGGGTCTTAGGCAAGAAACCCGAAGATGTCTCTATCTTGAACCTGGGCTCCAACCCTGTGCACCCGTTCACCCAGCGGTCTTTAGCCAGAAAAGGCTATTCATTCATCGTATATGAAATGGACAAAAGAGTTGCCTGGCTGAATAAAATGCTGTCAGCTCTTTCAGGATTCGCAAAGAGAGAATACATGATAGGCACTGCCCAGAATATGCGCCTTGACGATAACAGCCTTGATTTTATAGTCGTCGGAGTCTCTGAGCTGGACATACTTGAGGCAAAGCGGGTGCTAAAACCGGACGGTATCATCATAATGACTCCTTTTGATTTCGACCATTTCCATATCATATATGAAGGGCTGCTCAGGAAAGCAGGGTTTAAGATACTGGATACGGGACATTCCGTGCCTATTTCCCACACGTACATCATTGCCCAGAAGCAGGAGAATGTCAAAGAAGGATTGATATTTGGTTATCAAGGCGTGATCGAGAACCCGGAATTGACTCCGGGAAAAGTCTTCGAGAAGCAAAAACTGGATTTGAAGATTCTTCTTATTGGTTATCTGCTGGAGATGTTTCCGTTATACGTTGTATTATCTTTAATGGATCTCGATAGTATCTGGCAATACGCCCCATTTCTCGTATTCATCCCCCATATGCTCCTGATCAATTCTATCCCGGAGATAAAAATTGAAAAAATAAAAGCTGCGATGGAGAGACTCGGCCAATACGCTACAGACAACAAGTTCTTATTGTATAAAGGGACCCTTGAGACAGAGGGGGATAAAATAGTATTTTCCCCTCTTGACCCGATAGAAGAAGTGAATTACGACAGGATAGTCGAAGCCGCAAGGACTGCCTGGGGCCTGCCTGATCTGCGCGTTTACTTCGAGAACAAGAATGCGCTTATTTATAACTATGTGCGCGACTTGATTTTTAACAGAAAAGAGATGTATAAACCTGAAAAAGAAAACATTAAGCCGGACGCCTTGAAGAAAACGAGATTAAATAATGACGGCGTAAATATTTTTGCGGATTTCGTTGCGTCAGGATTCATCCTGCAGTGGCTGGGCCTCAGGCAGAAAGGCACGCCTGCGCTTGAGCAAAATATGGCCGCTGAATTTAGCCAAAAACTCCGCTTATTTCATTCAGGAGAAATAACCTATGTTCCGGATGATTATTTCTATGCCGGAAGAATAGCGGTTGACTCCCCAGTCTATAAACTTGAGAAGATCAGTAATGGCAGAACAGGAATAGAGGCGATATACGGCCTTGAATACAGGATCCCCCATACGACAATGTGGACTGATGTGCCCAGGGAAAGATATAAGAATTTTGTGCTTCCTGATGAAGAAGACAGGGATTGGGAGATTGCGGTTAACAAACGCACGCTGCCGCGTTTCTGGCTAAAAGGCCTTGTTCCTGATTTCTGGGATTTTTCGCTTGTAGAGAACGGCCGTAAACATGTCCTGTTCACTCGTGAAACAGCAGCTCCATATGAAGAGATCCGCGAAGCTGAATTATCAAATGACGGCAGGACATTGCTTATGATCAAAAATAATAGTCTGGAAGCAATGGTTCTGGAGACTTTCAAGGTATTTTTCAGATTAGAGCGCAAAAATGCGCCAGGCAATGCTCATCTGATCCTGAACGACGAAAATATAGGGCTCAAAGTATATTACAGGAACGCAGATGCAATAGCTTTTGCCAGATTGAACAGCGCTGTATTTGCTAAAAAAGCGGAGGATCTCGGGATTGACATTGATAAGTTATCGGCGTTCAAGCAAAAAGATAGTGAGATGTTTAATATCCTGAGCGGACAATATTTCAGATATTTCCTGATGCAATTGCCTGCGAAGAATACAAATATCCTGGCTGTTGACGACGGCATATTCGCATTGGCAGGCGCTGACAGCTTTTCTAGCGCCTTGCTGGAATTAAAAGAGATGGATGGGGTTTATATATTTGGCCCTAAGGCACAGAGCTATAAAAAATATTTTAGCGATCGCAGAATAATAGCAGTAAATTCACAGGAAGATATCAATCCAGGCGATAGCCGTGAATTGATAATTTTGACTGCGGCGTCCGCGCAATCCCTAAACATCGCATTTGCAAAGGCTTTGTATCTGACGTATTCGGACGAGAACGGCAAGGCAGAAAGAGCGTTTGCATATTATCTTATCAACCTGCTGACTGATGGGGCAACTGCGATGCGGTGGAAGGCAGCGCATGAATTGGGCAAGATCAGGGCGAAGAGTGCAGTTGATCCGCTTATTGCGAGTCTGAAGTCTTCTGACCTGAGGCTGCGCGGCTATGCTGCAAAGGCTCTTGGCAGAATAGGCGATAAAAAGGCGATTCTGCCTCTGGCAGAAGCCCTTATTAGTGAACCTGATTGTCACGAATGGAGCAGCATGTCGTATGCGCTCAGCCAGCTCGGCCTGCCGAGGCCATGGATAGAAGATCTCACAGCTCTCTGGTATGAGAATTATGACCGCCTGCGCAAGACAGGCAGGCGCGGTGCCGACGGCGGAAGCCTTACTAATTTCCTGGGAAAATCTATTGGTAGCCTTAAAATGCTTATTTCCCCAGGCAAACATTTTGTTGAGGAATGGCATATTTCGCGCGGGAAGCGATTGTCGGCAGAAGTAGATTTTTATCTGAACAATGACTGTATTGCTACATGGACAATTGAATTTATGCCGCAGGGAGTCTGCGGCTACACTTGTCATCTTGATGTCTTCTATCGGCGGCCAGGATCGAGCATACTCCGAAGAGTCTTCGCAAGGATATATGAAATAGGGGATGTATTAGATATGAATCCTAAGTGGGTATTTGCCTATATGAACAAAAGAAAGAACGAGCCGTACGAAGAGCTTGATAAGATATTCACCCATCTTGGTTTTGATTCAAACGTAAAATATTTCCCCCGCATCCCGCCACACATAAAAGATGAAGAATTGCTATTTCTCTTTAACCAATTCATTCGCTCGTATCATCCCGGGAATGTTATAAAAAAATTCTGCTGGTTTAAATTGTTAAACGAATTTGTAAAGGAATCGGAAGCGAAACTTGTTAAAAGAGGTTACGAGTTTTATGACCCGGCGGTATGGGAAAGGGGTCGTATAAACAATAACTACGGCTTTAATGCAGTCCAATGGAGGCAGGGCTACAGCAGGATTATGCATGTCAATAAGGTGTGGAATTCTCTGGTTCAAAACGGGTATATAGACAGGAGCGGTCAAGTGCAGGAGAAATTTATGCTGCTGCGTGACGCTTCAGGTATGATCTTACATCCTGATTATGAGCAGAAAAAAGAACAGGTCTTCGAAATATTAAAAAACGCCCCCCTTTTAGCAAGGCTGAAAGATTCTTTTCCTGAGATTGCCCAGCAGATAGAGCTGAATTATCGTGCGCACCGGGATGAACACTCTCAACCCCGCGCCGACGGCGGAAGCACCAAAAAATATTACGGGTTTGTGGATTTGTATTACGACCGGACCAACTACGGCAAGCTGGTCAAACTTTACTACGAAGAATACGAAAATAGCCTTCGGATCAGGCTGCGTTCAAAACTGTTTTCTTATGATACTTTCAAGCGGTTGCGACAGGAATTCCGGATTAATGTTACTATGGATGTAATGGTGGATATTCATCAGTTGATCCTGGAACGCCGCGTCATTGAGCCAGATGAACTGGCCATACGCATCGAACAATTCTTGGAAGGGATCGCCGGGCCGATCGTAGTCTGGAAAGAAGAGGATCGGCTGTGGGTTCAGAATGGCAATCATCGTGTTGCGGCTGCCTACCTGTTGGGTATCGAACAGTTACCCGCAATCGTGCTTGAGCCGAGCATTTCCGGTTGTTTTAAAGAGTTGACTAATCCGCAAGGCCAGGACATAGTCTGCCTGTTAGGCGTACGCTGGGAGGCGCGTTCTTTGCTATACCTGGGGTCATTATACGTAGAGACCAGCCCCCTGCCGTATTTGCTGCAGACTGAAAACAGGCTTGAGAATAAACACAGCCTGCCATATCATGAAGCTCAGTTGACATACATTGATGTTGCTGTGTTGGACCAACGGATTATCGCGCAGTTGACCACCTCTCTGGAACCGTACCGTAATGAACTCAGTCTTATGGTGAAAGAATTCATGGCCCAGCTGTCCGCGCAGGGGATCGCATCCGATAATCCAGAAAGGGTAGTGGCGTATCTGCACGCAGTCATTTCTCAAGAGGCCTTCCAGGATATCTGGGCTAGCACTCCCTTCAAGCGCAATGACGGACAGGGCGTATTTTTGTCCATCTCTCGGGTTAATGAAGAGAAATTCAGGGTTAAAGACCCGATCGCGTTCGATCCGCAAGTAACGACGCGAACAATCAGGTTTATCGCAGGCGGGCCCTGCCGTGTTTCTCCCACGCAGTTCTGCAAAGATGCCACCAGACTCTGGAGACTGCTTTCAGAACATAAAGAAAAGAAAACACCCGAATCTCTCCAGGCGCTTCATGAGTTCATGACTCTTTTGAAATCACGGGAATATCACCTTGTGGAAGGCAGGTCAGCTGATTTAGTAGAGGGGACCAATATGCTTCAACGGTGTATACCTGCCGAAAGCTATGGATTCATTTATTTCGTCATCTTCCATCTGGCCGAAAATATCCTGCAGCATGCAAATAACTATGGCATATTACTTGCCAAGGCCGACAAGAATCAACAGAAAGTGAACATCGCGGTCATGGATGACGGACCGGGTTTCTTCGGAAAAGAAAAGCCAACCATCGCCTATACGCCCGAAGGAGGATTTTTGCGAAGACCGGGAAGCCCGGGTGAAGGAGTAGCTCTGGGACAGATTTATTCTATTTCTTTAAACCTGGAAATTTTCACCCGAGGCCATATGTGGAAGAAAGACGATGAAGAGGTCAGAGAACTGAGAGAAATAGAGGGGATCGCAGGGGCAATGGTCGTGTCTACCGTTGATATTAAGCAAAGTGAACGTAATGCGCGAAAACTTCCAACGACCACCGCTGCCCCAGCGAATAAAAATAGCAGTCAGGAAAAAGACGGCGGAAAAATATTGAGGATGCGGGAGGCGGAACCTACCGTGGCAGGTAAATTCGCCTCCCCCTCAATTTTTGACGGCGGCAGCATATACCGGGAATTTATAGCGGACGGCGGTATACGGGCAGGGCCAGGATCAGAGAACACTCCTTACGAAACAAACCCTGCATTAAATCCCATCCAAAATCACACCATACTCGCTGACGGCGGAAACTTATTTACTTCTAAGATAATGGCAACGCAGGCTAAAAAATACGAAGTTATTAATCCCTGCGTGGCCAAATCATTCCGGACTTTAGCAAAGTCCTTTGAGGTATTAGAGCTTTACCTTGCTCATCTTAGCGAGGCAGGCTACTACGACGGTCCAATTGAGGCTGCTTCGCTGACAGAGCAGGGAATAAGGTGGAACTTGTCTGAGGAGGAGATCTTTAGAGTTTTAAAACGGAATAAATTCAAGGAAATGACGCTTGAATTTTTCAAAGAAAGTATGCTCATGCTGCAAGGCAAGACGGATGAAGAGGTGATACTCGGTATCCTTATACAGCATTTCGAAGACGAATATTGCCGCCGAGTTTTACCAGTTTTATTCGCTTTCTTTGAAAAACCACTGAAAGCAGATCGGGGAGGCGAAACGAAAAAATCCGACGGCGGAAAAGAGTTCATCGCTCAAGCCGCTTCTGCGCTGGAAGAAATAAGCGTATCTTTGAGGGTATTCCTTAAAGATTATCTGTCAAGGTCTACCGAACTCCGGAATAGCATGTCGGCTTGTTTGAAGGAATCTGTAGCGCAGGAATTGCGGGAAGCGCAGGAGAGAGCGGAAGAAACAATGGCTCTTTTAGAAATAGCTGTAAGACTTATTAAGAAGGAAACTGCTGAGGATTCCTTGAAGGAAATTCTTGATCTGCTTGGCAGGATCAAACTGAACATCGAGCTCTGCGGTTTTGAAAGAGAGCTTGCCGGCGAAGTGCGAAAAATCAGCGAGCTTGAGAAAAAGATAAACCTTTCCGAGTTCCCGGTTGAGAAGGCCCGTTACTCGCTTCGCCTTTCAGACGGCAAAGCATATTCTGTCCTGGGCCGGGCTATGTACGCAGAACTTGGTTTTGATATCGAAATCAACTGTAGTCATGTGAGCGAATTATCTTTTGAACACGGTACTCCGCGTTTTAGCTTCTGGAATTCTTTGTATCTTGTTTTGAAGCTAAGCCGGGAAGAAATGTCCCGGATAAGGAAAGTTAATTCAAAGCCGTTTAAACAGTCTTCGGAGCTTGGTTTTCTGAGATTTTACTTCGCCCCGGTCAGCGGGAAAAACGTGGTACTTGTGACAACCTGTCAGACTGAACGGGACTGGCTGGATAAGCCATTGCGCAAACGTTATGAAAACGCGGAGAAAATCCTTTACCTCGCACTGGAAGACTATCTTCTTAGTTTGCCTGAAGAATACAGGCCGGTTGCGGTTTGCATCCTGGGGCCTGACTGCCTGCATCGCCGGGCGGAGTCCAACTTAGCTTACGACCGAAGCGTGGGGGAAAGGATTTATTCCAAGATCCCGGCGCAGTTAGGTTATGCCCATAAAATCTGCGAGGAAATCGATTTTCTGGAGTTCGCGAAGGAATTTTCCTGCAAACAATTCATGATTCGGCGCCTGGTTCCCAACGAGAAGAATGTCTTTTTCCATTCCCTGATCAGGTCAATAAATCCTAAAGCGCAGCTAACAGAAGAAGATATCAGTGGGGACGGCGGCAGCAAGGAAAAAGAGGAGTTCATGAGGATTACCCGGGGAATTTTGGATTCTTTGAGCAAACCGGAATTGAACCCCTGGGTTTCCCCGGACGCTTACGATCAGGCTCAGGAAGATCTTTATTATCGCCGCCATGAATGGGCAAAGTTTAATGGTTATGCCCGGGCCAGAAAAATCCTGGTGGTTGTTCGGGATCAGTTCGACCGGAACACTTTATCAAGATTTTTCCGGGAGCTGGGATTTCAGGCAGTCAGCTTCGATAATGCGCAAGACGGCTGGGAGAAATTCCTGGAGGCCAAAAAGATTAACCTGGCTTTTGACCTGGTAATTCTGGAAGAAGCCGGTTTTAGTCCGGAAGCAGCGGCACTGGTTCAACAAATAAACAAAGAAACGCCGATAATTTTTATCTTGGAAGCTTATGATAACAAAGAAGTTAAGGCTTTGTTGCAAGATGGGTTTATAAGCCAGGTGGTGGATAAGGTTGCTTTGGATACCGGGATCGCGATCGTCTATCAGTTTTCATCTTATCTTAAAGAAAAATACGAGTTGGATATCGGCGGGAAACAAGGATCCCGGGTTATTTTCCGGATCCCGGCAGGCTGTCTTTCTTTTTCGTCTTTTTTTAACCGCGGGTTGTTCGAGCAGGGGGTTAAGTTCCAGGTTGAAATAGCCGATCCCGGCCTCAAAGAGGGAAGTCCTCAACCGGATATCTTGCCGGTAAACGAATTGGGCATGAATGAGTTGAACAATCGTTTTGATCAATGGGTCATTGGTTTGGGGGTAAGTATCGCGGCAAATTATCAAAGCCAATACAAAAAGGAAGATCTGTCGTTTTTACTGGAAGAAGCGCTCAAGAATTCCTGGGATGCGATAGTTTCGTTCTTTGATGAAACTTTAGAGCTGGAGAAGCCCAAAGGCTATTCAGGGTTTATAGACATTTTTCTTCAGTTGCCTCTTTTTGAGGGCGAAGAAGTCGTTTATGTCGAGGTTAGCGATAATGGCGCAGGTATTGGATCGGCGGATACCGACCACAAAAGAGTATGCAACAACTGTGGCATATATAAGTATTACTGGGGTCAAAGAGGTCAGGCGTGCATAATGAGCAAGGAGATCGTCTTCGATTTATGGGAGCGCTGGGAGTTCAAAGAAAAGCTTGACGGGGGAACAAGAAGGGAAGAAGGATTAAAACCGGACTTCGGTCCAAGGACGATATTGTTTTATGGCAATCCTCAATTTAAAATTCCGAAATTCGAGAGAAGAGTTAAAAGATTATTAGTCCGGAAAATTAGATTTAAAATAATAAAGTTTTTTTTAATTAAGAAAATATCATCCAAGAAGAAGAAAGTTGCTTCCGAAAAAAGGGAATACCAGGATAAGCCGAGCAAAAGCCCGGAGAAGATCAAGATAAGCTTAGAATTGGATAATGCGCTTAACGGGCTTGAGTTTGGTTCAAGGATCGCTCAAACGATCACCAATCAGGTTGAGTCCGGGCTAATGGTTAGCAGTTATATTTAGAAACCATAACCTATAGCACGAGGATAGTTAGGGCAAAAATTTTTCTTGACAATAGCTTTTTAGATGGTATACTTTTAAGTAAAGAAGGACTTTTGAAAACGCTTTCGCAGTAGTTTTTAAAAGTATATATATTTGCCACGGTCTTCTACCCAGAGGGGATAGAGGAGTCGCGGCATTTTTATTTACAGGAGAAAAGATGAAGCAAACTTGCTACCGTCGAATTATTCTGTTAGTAGTTATTCAATTCCTTGTTTTTTCCGGTTTGGTTTTTTCCTCCTCAACTCTTTTAACGGATTTAAAGATCCCTTCCCAAATAGGCAGTATCAAAGAAGTATTCGAAAATAATTCCCTTAACTCATTAAGCACTCCTACCATCATTCAGATCCAGGATGCCCATTGTAATTACGAAGCCCAGAAAAACCTGGCTACGATCCTGGAATACCTGATCAAGGAAAAAAACGTTAAGTTAGTTTTAGTTGAAGGCGGTTCAGGCAATGTTACCCTTTCTTTTTTAAGGAGCTATGCCGAAAAGAAGGACCGGGAGCTGATCGCGGATAAATATTTAAGAAGCGGCAAGATTTCCGGGGAAGAATATTTGGATATAGTTTCCGATTATAATTTCGAGCTTTACGGCATTGAAGACCCCGCCCTTTATCAAAGTAATCTCGATTCTTTCCTTAATATAGAAGTCTACCGCAATGACGCCCTTAAAGAAACAACTGCCTTGCGTAAGATCGTTGACGCGCTTAAGCCTGAGATGTACAGCGAAGGGCTTAAAGATTTCGAGCAGCAAAAGAACAGGTACCAGTCTAAACAGATGACTTTGGCTGAATATTCCGCTTATCTTAAGGATAAGGCCGAAAGAATTAACCTGAAGATCGAAGAATACTCCCATATTGATGCTTTCGTAAAAAGCGTTCAGCTGGAAAAAGAGATCGATTTCAAGGAGGCAGAAGCCCAGCGCGGCCTTTTTATCAAGGAACTGGCTAAAACGCTGACCGAACCGGAAGTCAAGGAATTGATCGCCCGGACCCAGGACTACAAAGCCCAGAAGATCTCTAACATCGAGTATTACGCTTTCCTGAAAAGCAAGGCCGAAGGCCGGATCAATATTAAAGAGTCTTTCCCGCAGATAAATTCTTATATGTTTTATATCGAGTTAGGCAACCAGATTAAACCTGAAGTTCTGATCAAAGACATATCGGTCATAGAAAATAAGATCAAAGAGGCTTTAATTTCTAATAAAGGGGAAAAAGAGCTTTGCCGGATTTCGGATTCCCTGGATATCCTGGAGCGTTTCTTAAAGCTTGATTTGACTCCCGGGGAATACGAAAATTTTATCTCCTGTGAAAACGATTTCAAGACTTCGGCCTGGATGGAATTTCTGGCCCAGGCCTGCCAGAAATACGGCATAACCGACAATCTTCAGGACTCGGATTCCATAGACGGCAATATCGATAAATTCAACGATTTTTACCGAATCGGATTGGAGCGCGAGCAGTCTTTTATGAAGAATATCGCGGACAAGATGGCCGCTTCCGGGGACAAGGTTGCAGTAGTTATTACCGGAGGTTTTCATACCTCAGGAATGAGCAAGTTGTTCAAGGATAACGGATATTCTTACGCTGTAGTCACGCCGGCGATCACCGAAAAGGCTGACCCTGCTATTTATTATTCGATCCTGCGCGGAGAGACTGGCAGGGACGATACTACTACGGACAGCGATAGCGAAAACGATTAATTTAAGCAAGAAAGGGTATGCATGAAAGACGGAAATCGGGAAACAAAAGGTTTGAGCAACAAATTTAATTATAGATCGGGTAACCAAATAACATTTTTAAAAAAGGAGAAGCACATGTTTATGAGCCTGTTTAATGCCAAATTTTTCCAGAAAACCGTAATCGCCGTCATTACCTTCACTTTTATCCTGACCAGCGGATCTGTAGGCGCCTACGCGAGTTTTGCCGCTAAGGATCACCTCAGGAAACCATCTGTTACCCAGTCCAATGAGTGGGTGAATGTCGCAAACGACTTGCATGTTATGGATGGCGGGATGCTCGCGCGCGAACAACGCGGAGTTCAGTCGGCGATCGCCAATCTTTTCGCCAAGAGAGATTATGATTACATGAACGCGGTCGGCGCCTCGGGCACCGCAACGCTAGTAGGCATCCATTCGGGTAAGTTCTATTCCGGACATGAGCTTCTTCAGGCTTTGATCAAGGCGGGAAGAGCGGTCACCGCCGAGAACATCCTTTGTTACAACCAAGTTGAGGGAACTCTTAAGGCTGCCATGGCGACTAATTCCGCCGTCATCCTGGAAGTTGCCCGTTCTCAGCTCGGCTACGCGCTCGATGAGAAAACGTTTATCGCTTATGTCAAAGAGGTGGCCGAAAAGCTTAACTGCAATATTCCCATTATCATCCACGGCGACCACATTCAGTATACCCAGGATCTCTTCGACCAGAAAGCCCTGCTTAAAGAGGAATATGAAAAGATCTTCGGATCGGGAACTTATAACGACAAGATGGATATCGAGGCTGTTCCTATCGGCGTTCTCAAGAACGTCCAGAAGAGGCTCAAAACCAATATCGAGCAGGAGCGGGTGGTTATTTCCGGAATCATCGAGAAATTGCTTAAGGCGGGCTTCACTTCCATTGCCATCGACGCCTCAACCATCTTCGACGCCTACGGGGACAATTATGTCACGGATTATTACATGACCAAAGGCACGGTCGAAGAAAAGCTCGTGGCTACGTTGGAACAAAGTTTTACCTTTCCGCTTGAATGGGGCGTGGATTTCCTCAAGGCTGATCCGGAAAAGGATACGGCCCTGTACACCGAGATTCGCGATCAGGTAGTATCAGACATGACGGTCCGCAACCGGCCGCAACCAGAGATCGATGCGCAGGTCAAGGCCATGGAGCAGGCTTTCGGTAGTCTGACCAAGGAAGCTAAGAAGGCCGGGTTCGATCCGCAGGTACTCATTGCCGCTTATGACAAAGTCATGAAAGACAAGAGTAGCGCTAAAGTTGCCGGCGAGGTTCCCGAAATCATTGCCGCGACACTGACCGAAAAGCAGAAACTCATGCTCATCCCGGGCAGTAATGCCGAGGAAACCGCGTTTCAGTTAACCAAGATCGATGAGGTCGTCGCGGCGGATAAAAACCTGGAATGGCTTAAGGGTAACGTTGGTAAAGAGATCGAGATCGGCCATGTGGACCAGAAAGTTCCCAATCCGCGCCGGGGCAACAAGCCTGAAGCTAAGTTGACCCATCCCATGGACGTGGTGGTGATGGTGGCATATATGGTTAAGAGGGGGTTGACTTTTGACGTCATCGCTACGAACAACGGTTCCGGACACGGCACCGATTACGATAAGAACACCCTGGTTCCAGTGTCGCAGGTTGGCAAGATCACGCCATTTTTGACTAGGGAATTCGCGCGGATAGTCGCCGCGGTCAATGCCGCAGTGGCCCAGCACGGGACATCGGGCAGCGACATGGACGAGCTTTCGTTCCTCGCCAAGAACGGCATTATCAAATTCAATATCGCCACCAATTACCAGCAGATAGTGCTTAACGTTTTCGCCGCGCTCGAGGATGTCGGTATCTCCGGGCTCGCGGAGTACTGCGCTAAGAACGCCGATGCGTTGGTGGTGGGGTTGAGCGTACAGGCCCGGGAGAAGATGATGAAGTTCGCCGGGGACCTGAAAGCCGGAACCATTAGCGATAAGATCACTCCCACTGACAGCGAGTTCATCAAGTTCCTGAAAGTAACCACTGCCTGGGGTAAGAAGAAAAGTAAGATCAAGGAGGATCCTAAAACTAAAGAGATTTCCAGCAGCAAAGAGGATGTGGCTTTGTTGTATGCTAAAGAATTCAAGAGGGCGTTTAAGGACATGAACCTGGCCCTCAAAGATATCGGCCAGGCCAAACCCAAGCGCGTAGGTATCCTTACTTCGGGCGGCACCGCTTCCGGACATAATTCAGCGATCAAGGCGGCGTTCGAGTATGCCAAGCGCTACAATATCGAACTGGTCATCATCAATGAAGGCTGGAATGGGCTGATCAAGAAAGATTTGGTCAAAGCTGCCCGTCCGCTGACTCGCGCTGATGTTGACGGGATCGAGAATAAAGGCGGCACCATTCTTAAAAGCAGCCGGACCAACCCCTTCAGCAAAGAAGGGGTGGAAGCCGGTCAGCCGGATATGATCTGGAAGAGTATCAATGATATGAAGCTTGACGCGGTCATCCCCATGGGCGGCGACGATACTGCCAGCGTTACTTATAAACTCTCCGAAATGTTCAAGGACTTCGATTTCGGGTTCATTCATCTGCCCAAGACCATGGATTTCGACATGGAAGTCGATACTTACGGATATGACAGCTATGTCGAGGCTGCGATCCCGGCGGTCCTCAACGCCATCCAGGATGTGAAGGCGCACAATCGCATCTTCGTCGGGGGGACCTTCGGCCGCAACGCCGGCTTTACCGCCAGCGCTATCGGCGCCAGCACCGGGGCAAGCATTACTCTGGTGCCTGAGCAGGAGATTGACCTGGAGCAGGTTGTCCAGGATATGAAGAAGTTCTACGATGCCAATAAATGGGGGTTGGTGATCGTTTCCGAAGGCATCAAGATCAAGAGGGATTATAAGAATAACGCGAAGTGGCTTGACGCGGCGTTCGCGATCAGCCCCAAGGCAAAGCGGGCGTATGAGGAAGGTTCCAAGAAGATGGACGCCTTTGGTCATCCCAAACTTGAGGACTCGGAGTTCATCATTTCCGCGGTGCTTGAGGCAGGCGTGGGTAAAGTCGTGGCTAACCCAGAGAAACTGGCTTATATGTTCCGTTCCGCTCCTCCGTCAGAGGCTGACAAGCAGATGACCGAGCAGCTCGGACAGGCGGCGATCACGAACATCGTTTCGAACAGCGTCAACAAGATGATCTATGTCGAAGACGGCAATGTCCGCTACGCTCCGCTGACCCCGAAAATGGGCGGCAAAGAATTGGACCTGGAAGGTAAGGATCAAGATGTGATGATCCTGGCGAATATGGCCACTGCCGGGGTTGATTCCAAGTTGCAGATGGATGAACCCGCGGTGATCAAAGAAACCTATAATACCGTGGTTGGGCGTTATCGCAAGTTGGCTACCGGCCAGCCGTTCTCTCTTTCCTATAAAGAGATGAAGGCAGTATTATGGACGTTATCCGGCTCTCAAGTGGCCACCGAAGAGACCCGCACTGTTTTCTCCGATATCAGCCGCATGGTCAAAAGGCTGAATCCGGTACAGCAGGATCAGTTAAAACGCTTGGCCACGTTGGGTGATTTCAGCCGCGCCAATGTCCCGATCTTAGTAAACAAGCTGTTCAAGCGGACCAACGTGTATATCGGCGCCGTGAACGCGCTTATCGCGCGCGCTGGCGGCCTTGCCGGTGCCCTGCAGGACATGTGGCAGCCCGGCGTGAATATCGTGGCGATGAAGAGCCTTGCCGGGGCCAAAGCGCTCGAGGCAACGGCTTTTGTCGAGATGAACAATAAGTACGCGGGCGTTTTCGGCCCGTATCAGATCAAGAGGCTTGAACTGGGCAAATCGTTCGAGGTCAACGGGGTGAAAGTCGATGTATTGGTCGTCCCGGCAGACCTGAATATCGGCCGCCCGAGACAGGAGATCCTTTATTTCGGCCCGACGGTTACGACCAGACAGGCGGCGATGGCGCTTAAGGCCCTGGAGATCGAGGTAAACGAGATCTGCGATTACGGCCCTGGTAAAGAAAAAGCCGGAGAGAAACAACCGGAACGTTACGCCGAGTACCTGGATATCTTCCCGGATGCCAGCATCATCTCTGCGTCACCGATCAACAAGGACGGTATTCAGAAGATGCTCACCGCACGCGGGAAACTTACGTCTCTGCTCAAGGAAGGGCTATATGCCATCAACAGAAGACTGATCGAACCTCTTACCACCTGGATCATTGATACACTTTCCTGTACCTCCAACGCGATGATCCCGTGGATCTGTCATGTCGACGATGCCTGGGGTATTGTGAGCGGCAAAAGCGAGACTATCCACTCTGCCACCGATTCCAACAACTTCTTCCCCGGCAACAGCGGCAGGGCCCGTACGGACATGGACAAACTGCGGGGAGATTCCATCGATAATAACATCATTCCGTCAGGCACCAATGCCGCGGAGAACCTGTATAAGATCAAGCCTGAGTTAAAGGGCAAGTTCTCCATCGACGCCGAACGCGTCGGCACGCTGGCAGGTTCCGAATATACCATGACTTTTGAGCTTAAGAACGCTCCCAAGGACCTGGATGAGATCAAGGCTAAGTTAAGGGATTTTGCTTTGAACCGTTCGGGCGGCGTGGCGCAGTTCTGGGAGGGCAAACCCGGCTTGATGTCACCGTTGGAGTCTCTGCTTATCGTCGGAAACGCCCATAGTTCCATCCTGGACAGCTATATCATTACCTGGGATCCGGCCACCCCTAAATCCTTGAAGATCAAGGGTTGGTATGATAACCAGGGCGCTGCTCCCGCGCAGATGATCTGGGCGTGGTCGCAGTGGATGAGCGAACAGAAGGCTTTCAACGATGCTCTGGCGGAAATAACCGCGCTTACAGCTGCTCCTGCGCTCGCCGACGGCGGAAGCTTGAAGGCGCTGGACACGAATATGTTCAACAAGATGGCCAAGGGCTTTATCGGCTTTTCGGATTCCTTGAAAGACGTGAAAGCAATTAAAGCCGGATTGATCGTCAACGCCCGCACGGTGATCAATAACGCCGGAACCGCGGAGACATTAAGGAATCTAAAACAGGCCAGCCCGGATCTGGAAATCGTGATCTGGGCGGACTATCCCGAACAGGTAACACAGGTCAAAGCCATGGGCGTGGAAGATATCGCCGCTATCGAGTTGAGAGCATTGGCTCCGATACTTACCCTGCTCAATGACCATGGTATCAAAAATGAGAGGATCGCTTTGATCAACGCCACCGACATAATTCATGATCTGTCCACGGAGGAGAAGGCGTTGTTGAAACAGAAAAAAATAAAGGTAGTCAACATCAAGGCTGCTTACGCCAAGGGTAATATTGTCAACGCCATGCCTTTGGTAGTAGCCAGGGCAGTTGCCAGCGTTATGTTCGATCAGGCGTCGGTTGTGGATAGCTATAAGGGAATGACCAAGAGCTACCGCGGCCAGATATCTCCAGAAACTCTTGATGCTCTCAATGACCTGACCAGTGAAATTTCCGCTGTGCCATTGGTTAAAGTCAGCAAAGAAATTTCCGATATCCAGGATGCTTACAAGGTTACCCAAGAGGAAACCGCGAGCAAGATTTAATTTGCTTACTTTTATATAACCCAATAAGCTTGTGCCTGCTTCGGCTTGAAAACCGAGGCAGGCATATGCTGTAATTCAAGCCGAATCATCAACCGGAGGAAGAAAATGTTCGCAAGATTAAACCGTAACTGTCTGTTCAAAAGGGTAATTGCCGTTTTTATCATTCTGCAGTTCGTGGCCAGTTCTTTAGCTGTCAAAAGCTATGCCGCGGCAAGTAACCTTCGTCCCGCAGCTGCCCAAAACGACGACAGTAGGCGCAATGCTATTGTCAACGACCTGAGAGGGACGCCAAAAGACAGCGGCAACCTTGCTGACAGAATTATCGTCAACCTGAACGAGCTGCGTAAGGGTGATGGCTCTATCGCCGGAGGAAAAAGCTCAAATCTCGGCGAATTAATGAGTATTCCCGGCATGCCGGTCCCTCCGGGATACGCGACTACGGTCAAAGCGTTCAAGATGCATATAAACAATAATTATGTGAATTATCAGGGCAAACGGATGACAATACAGGAATTCATCCTCGCCAGGACCAAGGGCCTCGATTATTCGAGTGAGGTCGCGCTCGGGCCGGCAGCGTCTGATATAAGGGACGCCATAATTGCTGCGCCTATGCCTAAAGAAGTTGAGGACGAAATTCGCGCCCGGTACGCGGAATTAGGCGAAGGTTCTCCGGTAGCTGTGCGCAGTTCCGCTACCGCCGAAGATCTTCCCGAAGCTTCATTTGCCGGCCAGCAAGAAACATTCCTGAATATACGGGGGATAGACGCGGTTTTGGTGGCTACCAAGAAATGCTGGGCATCTTTGTATAATCACCGGGCAATGTCATACAGATTCGGTAATTGGGAAAAGCTCGGCCTTACGGAAGAAAAGGCTTATTTAAGCGTCGTGATCCAGCGGATGGTAAACGCCGACGCGGCAGGCGTGGCATTCACCGTTGATCTTGAGTATGGAAGCCCAGGGATAGTCATTAATGCCAATCCCAAATTGGGAGAAGCGGTGGTAAGCGGAACCGTTACCCCTGACCAGTTTAACTTAGTATATGATGTTAAAACAGGCAATCCTAAAGTATTTAAGAAAAGATTAGGGGCAAAATTAAAAAAAGTCGTCAACTCTGCTACCGGAACAGAATATGTAGATACCACCCCGGAAGAGCAGAAGACTTTCTGTATCACTAACGCGCAGGCGGAAAAGATAGGAAAGTACGCCAAGCAGATCAAAGCGCATTATGATGACATGATCATGGATGTCGAATGGGCAATTGAAAACGGTAAAGTTTACATAGTGCAGGCACGGGCTGATACCGTCTGGAATAAAAAGCCCAAGGATGCGGTTGAGATGGATTTTGTCCAGGTCGTGGAGTCAGAGACCAAGCATATGCAGGAAAATTCTATTCTGGAAGGTATTGCCGGATCGGCACGGGCGGCAACCGGAAGAGTCGTTAAGATACTAATTGAGCCGGTGATAGACGCCAAAACCGGAGAGGTAGATGTGCAGGCTACCTCTTTGCAGTTAACCAGGGAACTGGACAAGGTCAAAGAGGGCGATGTCATGGTCACTAAAATGACGAACCCGGACATGGTCTCGGCGATGAAAAGGGCCGCGGCTATCGTCACTGATGAAGGAGGCATGACCTGCCACGCGGCGATCGTCGCCAGAGAGCTGGAAAAACCCTGCGTTGTGGGAACGCGCAAGGCAACTCTTGTCCTTAAAGACGGGGACATGGTAACAGTTGACGCCAACAAAGGAATAATTTCTCCTGGTTCATTCCCGCTGGAAAGAAAAGTGCTGCGCATACATCTTCCCAGCCTGCCGGAATTGAAAACCAAGATCGGGCTTATTCTTTCCGAGCCTGACTTAGCGGCAAAAATCTGGCAATTTTCCACCTATAACTCATATTACGGGTTCGGCCTGGTGCGCAAAGAGCATGTGGACCTCACCCAGACTTTGATGCATCCCAGAGGCGGTATGGATTATGACAGATACTATGATCCTAATTTCAAAGATCAGTCGAAAAAACAATGGATCAAGGAACATATCATCGACAAGTATGGAGATAAGATCAAGCAGATAATCGGGGCTTACCCCACGTTTGAAGCGTTTTATACAGACAAAATAAAGAACGCGCTGGTGCAAATGGCCGCCGCGCAGACTAAGGGGCAAAGGATCAAATTCCGCGGCCCGGATTTCAAATCAAACGAATTCAGAGGATTGTTGACGGGCGAGGCATATGAGCCCGAGGAATCTAACCCCATGGCAGGCAACCGGGGTGTTCATCGCATCCTGACTGAAGAGTATCTTCCTGCTTTTAGGCTAGACTGCCGGGCCTTGAAAGAGGCGCGCAAGATCCGCAGCAATATCGACATCATGTTCCCTGTGGTCAGGACTCCCGAAGAGTTGATCGCGGCAGTGGAGATAATGGCTGAAGAAGGGTTGTTCAAAGGCAAAGAAAAGCCTCAGATCGGCGCAATGGTCGAGCTGGCAGCGGATGTATACCAGGTAGAAGAAATATATAAGACGCTGAGAATGCTGGCTGACAAATACGGGACAAAAGCTTTTATGTCCATCGGTTCTAACGACTTGACCCAGTTCACCCTGGGTGCCGGCAGGGATAATGAAAAGATGGTGCAGTTTGCCAGCTTTAAAGACCCGGCAGTGATGAAGTCGATCGAGATACTCATCAAGACCGCGAAGAAATACGGTATTTTCACCGGTATCTGCGGTGAAGCGCCGTCCAAGGATCCGTCATACGCGGCATTCTTAGTCGAATGCGGGATAGATTCCATCAGTGTGGCGCCCGAGGTCTTTGAGAAAGTGGTCCGTGTTGTCGCCGAAGCGGAGAAGAAGATGGAAGGCAAGCCATTTGATCCGAAGATCGCGGGATGGACATATCCTTCTGAACTTCAGATGGGCAATCCGGAAAAGATCATCGCCGAAAAAGTGGATGCTTCCCAGATCATTCTCGATCTCAAGATCCATCCGCAGGCACTGCTGGATTATGTTCGGGGAACGCTTAAAGATACGTTACTAAGCAGGGAGATCAAAGGAATGCTCGGAGACAAAAACGTTAAGGATCTTGTCGTTGACGCCGTCTCCACCGCGATTTTAGAGAAAGTAAAGACAACCGATCCTCAAACGCCGATCATTTACACCACCGATGACAATCAAAATACGCAATACAAAAAACAGGTTAATGGGGAGGATTACGAAGGATTCGACGAGAACCCGTTTATCGGTTTCTGCGGCCTGGCAAGGGTTGTTGATTACGAATGGGAAGCGTTTTTCCGTTGGCAACTGGAAGGCGTAAAGAAGGCCAGAGAGACCTCCGGACGAAAAAATATCGGGATCCGCTTGGACCTGTCGACTGTACTGCCGAATATAGACAAGGCGCTGGCGATCATGAAGGAAGAAGGCCTGGTGCCCGGACAAGACGGTCTGATGGTTGGCGTGGAAATAGCCAAGTCCGGAACTGGATTGCTGCTGAACGAGATTATCGACCGGGGAATCACCTTCCTTTCGGAAAACCAGACACGGTTCTTATCGTATATGCTCCCCGAAGACCCGGGTAGCCAGTACGTTTCGATACCGTTAGATAGAAAACAGCGCGCGCTGATTAATGCGCAAAAGATCTGGACTACAACCGCCGAACAAAGAGGCGTACCGTTGGTCAGCTTTACTGATCCGGAAGGCGTGCTCGCTGACGGCGGAACTCCGGTGACTCAACGCGTAGTAATAGGGGTTCTTTTCCGGGGCATCATGGATAAATACGGCGCTTTGAAGGCCAGCCAGGAACTTTCGCTTAGCCGGGAAGAGCTGGAGGCGATACTCTGGACGTTGAATGATCAAACCGTGGCAAGTCCGCTCAACGGGATCAAGAGTATAAATAATATCGAAAATGTTATCGGAAGGCTCAGTGCGGATCAAAAGAGCGTCTTGAAGGAACTTGCCCAAGGCATAATCTTTGCCAATCACGGGCTGGATAAGAAGGTTAAGGATATACTTATTAATAGTTCCGAAGCTACGGTGTATAAAGCGTTGAGCAATGGTTTCGGGAATTTCGTCAATTCCCTCAAGGGGCTGGAAAGCAGCCCGGCAGCACTTTTGATCGGAGCGAATACCGTGTTCGAAAACGCCGGCACTTTGAGCGCGCTTAAGAAGATCAAGGACGCTCAGCCCGGATTGAAGATCGCTTAAGGAGCGCACTGTTCTGGTCAATTCCGATCTGGACAACAGGAATATCAAAGAGGAATTCCAGGTCCAGGAAATCAGCGAATTCCTGGCTAAGCCGGAAGTTGAGGGCGTGCGGATAGTGGCGGTGCATGAGGCCAGCACTTTTGTTAATGGCGAGAGCATTAATAATATGCCTCTGGTTCTGGCCAGGGCCACTGCCGCGGCTTATCAGGACACAGGCGTAGTTAAACAGTATGAAAAGTTCAGCAAGAACAGCGGGCTTTCTGAAGATACTTTAAAGGCCCTGAATGATCTGGATCAGGAATTTGCTGTTGTGCCGCTGGTGAAAGTCAGCGATGAAGTCGCACAGGCTCAGGCGACTTACGAGAAAACAGTCAGGGAAACCGAAAGCAAGATATAAGAGGGATCAATTCGTCCTCGGCAGACATTCGCGGATTTTGTTTAATCCGCTCATGCCTCGGACTAAATTCGGCCCAGCAACTTACGTCGCTTCGCGCCGTAAGTTGTGGCCTCATTTAAGGAGGAAGCAATGCGCGTTACTTTAAAAATCATCAGCCTGGTGCTGGCCGCGGGATTTTTGGCCACCAGCGCTTTCGCTGCGGCGGATTCCCGCTTAAGGCCGTCCTCTGTTAAGACCAGCGGTCAGAGGATGTTCGATCTGCGCGAAGATGTCGTGGCAATCGGGGAAAAGGACGGCGGAAGCCGTCAAGTGATCACGCTTAGCTCCCTGCAGAAAGTCGTTCAGGCGAAAAAGATCAATTCCGGCTTCATCGCCCTGGACTGGAATATCAAGAAGATAAAGAAGACCGAGGACCTGGAGCGGATCATCAAATCCTTGGATACCATCGAATATTCCTTCAAGGATCTCGGGGCCCAGTATGCTTACGGGCTTACCAGCCGGGTCAGACCTAAGGCAGGAGTATTCACGAAAGAACTAAGTCTTGAGGAAATCGTAGATAACGCCAGAAAGCTCATGGTTGACCGCGGCATGAAAGATATCCTGGTGGAGCTTCTGTCGTATGACCTGGATGCCGCCGCTTTGCGGATCAAAGAGCTGAAAACCAAGAATCCCGGCAAGAAAATATTTTTTATATTCGAGAACCTGAGGTTCTATGAAGGAGAGCGATCCAAAGACGAGAAAGTGCGCGCGGCCTTCGAGCAGAGGCTGATCGATCTGACCAACCAGGACGCGGAGGAGCTTTTCTACATCAATGAGGCTTTCGACAAATCCCACCGCGGGAAAGAAGCTTCCATGGAACTGGTGCAGATGATCCCGCTGGAGAACCGGGCAGTGGGCAAGGCTTTGGAAAAAGACTTAAACGCAGTGCTTAATTTCTTGTCGATATTGAAGTCCGATGGGAAGCTGGTTTTATACGTGGGCGGATCCAAATTCGATAAGATGCCAAATATCGCGGAAATCGCCAAAGTTTTTGGCAACAGATTAACAGTGGTATTGGGTGGAGCCCAGGTTAATCCCTGGAGAAGTTTAAAAAAGAAATCCATCGGCCTATCCCTGATGCCTTCGGGCGAAGAACTGGAAGGCACTCAAAAAGCGTTGGAGGATATTGAAAGGTTCGGAGCCAAGCTGGTCGCTGCAGAAGATTTCACGGTAGCGGAAATGCGGGACGGAGTTTTTACTGTTGTTGGCGAGGATATGGTTGAGATATCCGGTAAACAGATGCAGGTGGATATCGGTTTAAGGTCGATACAGCAATTAAAAGATATAATCGGTGAGCTTGGGCCGGGAGACGGTTTTATCATGAACGGCGGAGCCGGGAAATTCGACGAAAAAGATCCGGTGATGAGCAAGGGGTCATTTGCCCTGGTCGATGCCGCTTTGGAAGCAAAGAAGATCGGCGTAGCAAATTTAGGAGCAGGCGGAGATATGTTCGAGCTGCTGAAAAAATACGAATTGGAAGTAAACCCCGATATACTAAAGCTGATCGATTTTTCTACCGGCGGAGGAGTGAACTGGGCGATCATCGGTCAGGGGGCGGAAAAGCTTCCGGCTATCGACGCTGTTCTGGTTCCGGCCGGCCGGGCTGGTGCCCTGGCTGACGGAGGCATGGCCATGACCAACCAGGTGAAGGTCCTGGATAACCATGTCGGGCTTTTTGAAGGCGCGGACACCGGGACCAGTAACGCTATGCACGCGCGGGCCCAGGGCGCTGACGGTGTGATCATTAACCACTCCGAAGACCGCGAGACTTTGGAACTTTTATTCCAAGCCAAGGCTAATGAGATCTTAAAGCGTTACACCGAAGCATTAAATAGCAATTTGGGAGTGGAAAGCGTTCAGGCTGCCATAAAGAAAGACTTTGTGAGTTATCTTAAAAGAGAAACAGGTATTATCGCTCCGGAGGAAAAAGATAAAGATAAAAAGAAGCCTTTTGTCGATGCCGGGATAACCATATCGTACGAAGAGCTCAATGCGAAAGTCGACTCCTGGCTTTCGAAACTGTATGAGGCTACTCCGGAAAATGAAGAGGCGGCCGTAGAACGCTTCTATCGGAGTGTGACCAATAAAGTAATGAACATTAAACTGAAAGAGCAGATTTTCCATAGCTCGGTATATAACAAGCCGGAAGTGATCCTTTGCAGCGGTGAGACGGAAAAACAATATCTCGCGAAAAGGACCCGGGAAGTATTGAAGGAAGACCATGAAGAGATGTTGGAAGGGATAAGCCCGGCGGATATCGCTAAAATTAATTTTATTCGTGCGTATGAGCCGCGTTGGGCCATCGGTACCGGTAAAACTCCGACTAATCAGGAAATAACCGATACCCATTTGTTCATTATTGAGGTAGACAAGAAATTGACCAAACAAGAAGTGCCTGTTCTTTACGGCGGAAGCATGAATGAAAAGAACGAGGAAGCGATTCTGAATTTACCGGGCGTGGCTGGAGGACTTATCGGCGGTAAAGCTTTGGC
>JAPLLS010000039.1 GCA_026387435.1 Candidatus Omnitrophota bacterium | reverse complement strand
AGCATAACCTGAGCCTGATAATTTTCGACATTGACGGCTTCAAAAATTATAATGACCGTTACGGCCATCTGGAAGGGGACCGGGTATTAAAGAACGTTGCCCAGGAGATCCGCAAAAGCGTGCGCCAGGTCGATATAATCTGCCGTTACGGCGGGGACGAATTCGTGGTTATTCTGCCTTCAACCCATACCAAAGGCGCCAAGTTCGTGGCCGAAAAAGTGAGAAATTCAGTGGCTACTCTGGATCTTTTGAACGTTGAAAATCACAAAGTTATCCGGGTGACTTTAAGCGGAGGAGTGGCGGAATTTAAAGAAGGGATGAGCAAGGAAGAGTTGATAAACCTGGCTGATCGGGCGTTGTATTCGGCAAAGTCAGAAGGAAAAAATAGGATCTATGTTAACGAATAATCCCAAGGAATGAAAGGAGTTTTTTTAATGTCAAGGATAGACGGACGCAAGAAAGATGAGATGCGCAAGGTTAATATCACGCGGCCTTTTAATAAATACGCGGAAGGCTCATGCCTGATCGAGCTGGGTAATACCAAAGTGATCTGTACCGCTTCAATCGAGGAAACGGTTCCCCCTTTTCTCAAAGGTACGGGCAACGGCTGGGTTACCGCCGAATACGGGATGCTTCCCCGTTCCTGTCAATCTCGCATTCCCCGCAACAAGGATTCCGGCAGGACCTTTGAGATCCAGAGGCTGGTAGGAAGGTCGCTTCGATCGGTAACCGATATGAAACAGATGGGAGAGCGCAGCATCTGGATTGATTGCGATGTGATCCAGGGCGACGGCGGAACGCGCACGGCCTCGATCACCGGATCTTTCATCGCTCTGGCAGATGCCTTGAATAAATTAAAAAAAGACAAGTTGATCCGCAATATCCCTTTACGTGATTTTGTAGCCGCGACCAGCGTGGGGATCGTAGCCGGAGAAATGATGCTTGACCTCGCTTACGCAGAAGACTCCAAGGCGGATGTGGATATGAATATCGTGATGACTTCCAAGGGGGAGTTTATCGAGATCCAGGGGACTGCCGAGAGAAAGACATTCGACAGGCAACATATGGATAAACTTCTAAAGCTCGCCGAAGACGGGATTTCCGGGCTTGTCCAGCTGCAAAAAAACATATTGAAAGATGTCTTCTAAAAAACTGGTCGTCGCGACCCAAAACAGGAAGAAACTGGAAGAGATCAAGGAGATATTAAAAGATCTTCATCTTAAAATAATTTCTTTAGCTGATTATCCGCAAGCTCCCCGGATAAGGGAAAACGGCTCGACTTTTAAGGAAAACGCGGTAAAGAAAGCGCTTAAGATCGCTAAATTCACCGGAGAGCTTACTTTGGGAGAGGATTCCGGGCTTTGTGTCCAGGCTTTAGGCGGCGCTCCGGGAGTGTATTCGGCGCGGTTTAGCGGCCAGGCCAAAAACGACGATAAGAACAATTCTAAACTTTTAAAAATGCTTTTGAAGATTCCTTTTAAAAAACGCTCGGCATATTATGCTTGTGCTGTGGCTCTGGCGGATAAGAACGGTTTGATCGGGGTAGTTGAGGGCCGTTGTAGAGGGAAGATCGCTAACATCGCCCAAGGGGATTTTGGTTTTGGTTATGACCCGCTTTTTCTTATTCCTAAATATAAGAAAACGTTCGCCCAGCTGGGAGCCGCGGTTAAGCACCGGATGAGCCACCGTTTCCGCGCTCTTGCCAAGGCGAAAAAAAACCTGGCCGCTTATTTCAAGCGAGGCAATGTTTTTGACAATAAAGCCTGAGGGTGTTATACTTAGTGAATTGTCTGCGGGGCGTGGCTCAGTTTGGCTAGAGCGCTTGCTTTGGGAGCAAGAGGTCACAGGTTCAAGTCCTGTCGCCCCGATTTGATTACAAGGCGGTTAACAGGTCCCCCGCCAGACGAATAGAACAAAGGGCGGGACTTCGCCGTAAGCGCAACTAATTCTCGGCTAGATACTTTAAATTTTAGCGAAAGGGGTCTGATGATGATTACCAGAAGAATTTGGGGGATGGTCTTAGTTTTGATGTTTGCGACTATGACTTCTTATGCTGGGGAAATCGTCCGAGAACAGGCGGTGAAATATTATAACGAAGGGCTCAAAGCCCAGAAAGCCGGAAATTTTGACAACGCAAAAACCGCCTATCAGAAAGCGATCATGCTTGCTGAGGGGGACAGGAAAGACGTTATCAAGGCTATTCACAATAATTTCGGAATAATGTATGTCAATTCCGGAGAATGGGAAGCGGCCGCCCAATCTTTCAGCGATGCTTTGAGCATCGACCCGGATTACAAGGAAGCGAATTTTAACCTGGGTATTCTTTACGCGAAAATGGGAGAGGCCGAAAAAGCGCTTGTTTACTGGAGCAAAGCTCTAAACAAGACCAATAGCTACATTTTGGATAGCGAAAAGGAACAGTAGATATCTTAGATGTGATGCGCCTGTAGCTCACTTGGATAGAGCAACTGCCTTCTAAGCAGTGGGTAGCAGGTTCGATTCCTGCCAGGCGCATTAGCTTTTCACCCTAGTAACGTGACGATGAAAAAGATAAAAATAGTAATTTATATATTAGTCTTATTGACCGGGGTTGTTTTTGCGGGTTTGCACGCTTTTGTCAGCATCAAAGGCCGGGATTTATTGACTTCCAAATTGCATTCAGTTTTCCAGAGCGAAGTCTCGATCGGCCGGGTGACCACGAGTTTTCCTTTGAGACTTATCGTTAAGGACTTGGAAGTAAAGAACTGGTTTAAGATAAAAAAAGTCCTTTCCGGCACGGGGATAATCGATGTTTTGGGAGGAAATTTTATCCTTTCTGACCTAAAGTTGGAAGGTGTTGAGTTTGATATTGAAAAAAGAAAACGCAGCGAACAGACCCAGCCGTCCGTAGATCTTGAGACTGTAGCCGGCAACGTAGCCCAGGTTCAGGAGAGTTTCTTCCTGCCGCAGCACATTGTTCTTAAGCGTTTGACGATATCGGACGGAACTTTTACTTATATCGATTACACCAAAAGCGATACTCCGATCAAGATCACGGTTAAAGACTTGAATATGAGGATAGATAATTTCCAGTGGCCCTTGATCGCTCCCGAGGTGACTTCATTCCAGATAAACGGTAAAGTTCCCTGGGAGAATATCAAAGAAGAAGGCAAGGTCGACCTCAAAGGGTGGATAAATTTTTATAAGAAGGATATGAATGCGGCAATCAAGATCAAGGATATCGACGGTATCGCGATCTATCCTTACTATTCCAACTGGATCGATATTGATAAAGCCCGGGTGGAGAAAGCCAGGCTTGATTTTAACAGCAATATAACCGGGCTTAACAATAATGTTACCGCCAGCTGCCATCTGGAAATGACGCAGCTTACTTTTAAACCTAAAGAAGAACAGGAGAAAGAACCGCGTCTGGAAAGGATCACTAACGTGGTGATCGGCCTTCTGAAGGCAATGAACCAGGGTAAGGTCGTCCTTGATTTTAATTTCAAGACAAAAATGGACAACCCGGAATTCGGACTGGGTATCATTCAGCAAGCTTTAAAGGACAAACTTTACCAAGCCAGAAAAGGCCATGATTCTCCGGCCATGCAGATCATCAAACTTCCCGGAAAGCTCATCGGGGGGACTATCTCCACCGCCGCTGACTTGACAAAGTCGGTGATTAACGGTACAGTAGGGGTCGGCAAGGAATTGAGGAAGGCAATGGAAAGTTCTTTTTCCAGGGAGAGTAACTCTACGGCAAGCGTGGCTGTTAACGTTACCTCTTTCAATACGACTGAAATGGTTAATCAGACCAAATAGATTTGTGGTGGCTATAGCTCAATTGGTTAGAGCACTAGACTGTGGCTCTGGGGGTTGCCGGTTCGATCCCGGTTAGCCACCCCAATTTTCTGTTTCACCTAATTGCCCTATGCTAGCATAGGGCAAACGCAACTCGACGCTCAACTTAGGGCCGCAGAGCCGAAAGTTCGAGCCAATCTTTTTTAGATACTCGCGTTTTTCTTCCAGCGTCGCCTGTCCTGCTATGTAACCGGCTTGGCCTGTGGTGGATACGAAGTCCCGAGCCAGTTCGAGCCACACTTTACCCCTCGCATCAGTCGCCTTCGC
>JAPLLS010000106.1 GCA_026387435.1 Candidatus Omnitrophota bacterium | reverse complement strand
TTTAAGCTTGACTACCCGGCATTTCCAGCTCTTGCGGGTCCTGCGGATTTTTGGGGTTCCTCAGATTTTTGTGATGACCCTGGGTATGTGTTACCGCTATGTCTATCTTTTCGTGGAAATGCTGGAGAATACTTACCGGGCGATCAAAAGCAGGGTAGGAGCGAGTATGGATTACCGCAAAGGCCAGAGTATTGTCGCCGGGAATATCGCTTTCCTCTGGGAACGGTCTTTGCGCTTGAATGAACAGGTTTATCAGGCCATGCTTTCCCGTGGATACCAAGGGGAAGTTTTGATAATCGATGATTTTAAAATGCGCTCCAGGGATTGGCTGTGGTTGGCCGGTTCAGGAGCGCTGGTACTGGCGATGTTTTATTTCAATTTGGTTTTAAAGGTTTAAGGAGGAACATGCCGGAGCTTTTATTTGAAGTAGAAAATGTTTTTTATTCTTACCTGGGGAAGTTTCCGGCATTAAGCGGGGTCAGTTTGAGCATCGCCGCAGGAGAGAAGATTTCGATTATCGGGGCCAACGGTTCCGGAAAATCAACGCTTTTACAGATACTCGACGGATTGATCTTCCCGGATCAAGGCGCGGTCAAGTTCCTGGGAACGGAGTTAAAGGAAAAAGTTCTTAACCAGGAAGAGTTCAGCCGGGATTTTCGGAAGAAAATCGGGCTGGTTTTTCAGAATCCGGACGTCCAGCTGTTCTGCCCGACGGTTAAAGAAGATATTGTCTTCGGGCCTTTACAGTTGGGAGCCGGGAAAGACGAGATTCGCAGGCGCCTCGAGGAAATTTGCGAGATCTTGGATATCGGGAAGTGCTGCTCCTGGATGAGCCCACCGCCGGGCTTGACCCTTTGACTACCCGGCACATCATTGATCTTTTGATCCATGATAACCTGGCCGGAAAGACCATTATTACTTCCACTCATGACTTGCATATAGTCGAGGAGATCTCGGACCGGGTTTATGTATTCGGACACGGCAAAAATATCGTAAAAACCGCGTCTTCTTCTCAAATCCTCTCGGATATCCCGCTTTTGGAATCGAATAACCTGGTGCATATCCACAGCCACAAACATCAGGGCAAAGTTCATGTGCATCCCCATCAGCATATAGATCACCATCATTAATTTTTCATCGGCTGACACTTGCAGATTTTGTGTAAAACCGCTTGTAGAAATACGCTGAAATGATAAAATCTAAGCTATGAAGGATTTATTATGAGCTTAAAAGCTAAGCTTGAGAAGCTGCGTTTTATACTTAAAAATATTGATTCGGCCCTGGTGGCTTTTTCCGGAGGCGTGGACAGCAGTTTTCTGCTCGCTGTCTGCGAGGATACTCTGGGTAAGAAAACCCTGGCGGTTACCGGAATTTCACCTGCTATTTCCGGATCAGAGGTCGTTCAGGCCAAAGCGTTGGCAAAAAAACTCAAAGCACGGCACATCCTGATAAAGGAAAATCCGTCAAAACAGTTTTGGGAAAACTCTCCGTTGAGGTGCTATTATTGTAAAAAAGCTTTATTCGGCAGGTTAAAGAAACTGGCCGGAAGCAAAAAGCTAAGCTGGGTTATCGAAGGCAGCAATGCCGACGATTCCCGGGATTATCGGCCGGGCAGCCGGGCTTTGAAGGAGCTGAATATTCGCAGTCCGCTCAAAGAAGCGGGGTTGACCAAAAAAGATATCCGATTACTTTCCTTCAAGTTCGGGCTTAAGTCTTGGAATAAACCGGCAATGGCTTGTCTGGCTTCGCGGATCCCTTATGGAGAAAAGATCACTCCGCTAAAACTGGAAAGGGTAGGTCGTGCCGAAGATTTGATGAGAAAACTGGGTTTTTCCCAAGTGCGGGTGCGCCTCTCACAGGATGCAGCCCGTGTGGAAGTAGAACCTGGCAAGATATCGGCGCTTGTTAAAAAGCGCAAAATTATTTCAGCGGGATTAAAATCGCTGGGATTTACCTATGCGAGTATCGACCTTGACGGCTACCGCACAGGCTCAATGAACGAGGCGCTGGGGTGGAAACAAAAAAGATAAAAGAGCTTCTTAAAAAAATCCGTTCGGGAAAAGTTTCCGTTAATGACGCTTTTGCCAAGTTAAAGCATCTGCCTTATGAGGATCTGGGGTTCGCTAAAGTGGATCATCATCGTTCAATGCGCGCAGGATTCCCCGAGGTGATCTTTTGTCAGGGCAAGAAATTGTATCAGATCGCGGCCATATATAAATCGCTGGCTAAAGAAAATAGAAAGGTCCTTTTGACCCGGGCCGACGAGAAAATATATAAAACGATCAAGAAAATAAGTCCCAAGTCTGTATATAATCCGTTAGCCCGGACTATCTGCCTGGATAAATCCAGATCGCGGGGGGTTGGGCTGGTTGCGGTGGTTTGCGCAGGCACAGCCGACATTCCGGCGGCCGAAGAGGCGGCGATCACGGCCGAGATTTACGGCAGCCGGGTAGAACGGCTCTATGATGTGGGGGTAGCCGGGCTTCACCGGCTGCTCGATGGTTTTGACCGGATTTCCCAGGCCAGATGTATGGTTGTTCTGGCCGGGATGGATGGGGTGCTTCCGTCAGTGATCGGCGGGTTGGCTGCTTGCCCGGTGATCGCTGTCCCGACATCAGTAGGATACGGAGCCAATTTTAACGGTATTGCTCCGCTTTTAACCATGCTTAACAGTTGCGCTCCTAATGTCTCGGTGGTTAATATTAACAACGGCTTCGGCGCGGGATATATCGCCGGGATGATCAACCGGAGCGCAAAATGAAAAGTCTGCAGCCGATCCTCATAAAATTACAGGGCTGTGAGCGGTTCCAGCGTTTGCTTCCGGGAATACCTGCTACCGCGGGAATGAAATCAGGCTATATTACTTTAAAACCCGGGGAAGCTGTGGGCGAGCACAAGACTGAAGCCAAAGAAGAGTCGATCATTGTTCTGGATGGGGTTGCGGATATTTACTGCGAAGGGAAACTGTTATTTACCGCCCGGGAAAAAAGCCTTATTTATATTCCTCCCGAGGTTAACCATGACATAAAAAATAATTCGGATAAAGAACTGCGCTATGTTTATGTGGTCAGCCCGGTAAGTTAATTTTGGGGAAAACCCCTTGAAAATCCCTGTAATCCGATTATAATGAAATTTATGAAAAAAGAAATGAGTCCCGAAGAAAAATCAAAGTTTAAGAAACAGTATGAGGAGCTGGCCGATTACCAGATCACTCAAATGCTCGCCGATGGCCGGGAAGCTTACGTGGAAGGCGTTTACGAGTTATTGCAGGAAGAAGCTCGGCGCAGGGGGTTGGAAACCGAGGAAAAAGAAACGGTAGAAAATCCGGAGGAAAAACCGGTAGAAAAACTTCCGTCGCAGCCTTCTGTTGATCCGGAAGGCGACTTGAATACTTATGTGCAGATGGTTATTGTCAATCACGAAGCGGACAAGAAAACTATCCAGTCGATATTGGAAAAGACGGATATCGCTTATTTCTTCCAGAATCTCCACATTTATCCGAACGTGGAGCTGCCGGTGGGATTAATGGTGGTTGAGCCCAGAGTCGGGGAGGCTATGGAATTGTTGAAGAACTTTAGGCCGTCCAACAGTATTATCCTTTGGTGATCTATGTCGGATAAGAAAAAAGTCCTTATTATCGATGACAGTTCCACCATCTGCGCCATTCTCGAGAAGGCTTTAAGTGAAAAAGGATTTGAAGTCATGGTTTGCCAAGACGGAAAATGCGGGATAAAAAGCGCGCAAGAGTTAGCTCCCGATATAATCCTTTTGGACCTTATCCTTCCGGATCTGCCCGGAGAAGAAGTCTGCCGCAATATCAAGCGTAATCCCAAGACCGAGAATATTCCGGTTGTCATGCTCACCGCCAAAAGCGATGAGGTGGACAGGGTGATCGGGAAAGTCCTGGGAGCGGACGCGTATATCCCTAAGCCTTTTAATATGGATGATCTTTTTTCCCGGATCCAGGAGTTGGTCTTTCTGTGAGCGGGAGGGATACCAATAAACTTACAATTTGTGCTTGAATGTCCATAAAGAATAAGTTTACTTTTATCTTCCTTATAATTCTGCAATCGATATTTCTCGGTACGTCGTTTGCCCAAACTCCGTCCTCTTGGTCCCAGGTAGTGGAAAAATTACAAAAGAAAGTCAATTCCGGATCCCTGGGCAATGATGTAAGCATAACCTTCCAGAATACGCCCTATAAGAAATACATGGAAGACGAATTAATGGCCTATACTTTCCGCTCAGACGGGGAAGTGATCATCCAGATGAACAACCAGGTTAAAGAGATCAAAGTTCCGGATAATGAATTATTGTGGCTGGCCAGATTCCTGATTGAACACAGACTGGGGGATTTCCCGGAAAAAGAGCCGCAGCTTTCCGATTCAGCTTCATTCGCCATCATTGTGAAAGTCGGCAGCGCGCGCAAGGGGATCTGGCTGTATAATAAAGGAAACGACCAGAACCGGGAGGTGGCCTGGCAATACATGCTTCATTTGGGCCAAATTTTCCTGGAAAACTCCGGGCTGCGGGATAAGAGCCAGCCGCTCCTTCCGGTATGCGAGGGGATAAACAGGTTTGAGGAGCTGGATAGTAATAATGACGGTGTCGTTGATTGGCTCCGCCTTAAAATCGGATTTCATGCTTTCCGATCAGGCCAGTATACCTTTGATTTTTCCGGAGTGAGACACTCTGTTTTTTTGCCTCAAGGCAGAAGCGAGAAGGATTTTTTCCTGAATACCTATTTATTGCATCCGGAAACCGGGGTGAATAAAGAATACCTGCGTCCGGTATTGGTCCCGGCAACGCGACTTTTGAGGTGGGCTGGAACATCCCCGAATCCGAAGCGATCCAGAAAAAAATAGAATATTTCCAGGAAATTCTCTCTCAGGATAATTATCAGGGGGATAAAGAGACCGCAAAGTCTTCCCTTAATTTCTGCCAGGAGTGCCTGGAGCTTTTGGACGGGCTGGAAGAACTTAAGATCAACGTGATTTATACTTCGCCTCCGGAGGCGATTTAATACAGGGAGAATATATGTCTGCTCTTACAGGAGCGTTTATTCCCGGCTTTTACCTGAAGATCTTGCGTCAGCCCATAGCCAGGACAATAAAATTCCTGCTGTTTTTTATCTTGATAATAAGCGCCGCGCTAGCCTTGAGCGACGCCTTAGTGATGAATCCAAAGCTGAAATATGTCCAGAAGTGGGCGGATGATAACCTGAAGAAGATCCCGGCCATGGAAGTCAAGGCGGGAACGCTTATCCAGCCCAAAGAGGGCTTTATGTTGGAAATGGGAAATGAATTTTCCGTTTTTGCCGTTGAGCCTGACCCCAAAAAACAAACGGATATCCTGGCAAAATTCAAGAATGTAGTTATGCTTACCCAGACTCAGTTTGTCTTTAAACAAACCGGCAAGGACTCTGTTTTCGAAGAGAAGAGGCGCGATTATGACAAGAATAAGGATTGGAAGGCGTCTCCTAATGAGTCAGGATTCGTCCTGACGATGGACAGGAATCAGGTGTTGGTTACTCCGGATAACGTTAAAAAGTGGCTAAAAGTCGTTTCGATCTTTCTTTTTCCTGCTTTTTTGCTGGTGCTATTTATTATTTACTGTTTTACCAAACCGTTACAGATTCTATTCTTCAGCCTGGTTGGTCCAGGCTGGATCTGCCGGGTTCTTGGTTTTTGTTCGGCGCGATTTACGTGCTTTATATCTTTTTAGCCCTGCAATCCGTTAAGGCCGTTACAAAACCCGCTGATTTGTGATCCCTGATTTGTGATCAGAGTGAATTTTATGTAATCCCAATATGATAATGTCGTATTCTACCAATTTAGAAATGTCCTATTCCAAAGGTGCTATAATTGCCTTTTTAGAAGGAGGCTGTTATGGCAGGAAAGGACATTTTTGCAATGACTCAGGAAGAATTAAAAAGGCTTCATGTAATTCACAAAGCGCTGGACAGATCAATAACGCAGGCCCAAGCGGCAGATATGATAGGAGTATGTTTAAGACAAGTTCAAAGGATAGCAAAGGTAATAAGAATTAACGGCGATGAAGGGATAATTAATAAAGCCCGGGGCAGGAGATCAAACAAAGCATTGCCGAGTAAGATGAAAAGCAAAGTATTAAAACTCTATAAAGAAAAATATCCTGATTTTGGCCCTACTCTTGCAACAGAGAAGCTCTTTGAAATAGATAAGATTAAGATAAACGATGAGACATTGCGCTTATGGCTTTTGCAGGCAGGCATTTCGTACAAGAAGCGCAAGGCGCGGCGGCATCGGCAGTGGCGTCAGAGGAAGCAATGTTTTGGCCAGATGATTCAGCTGGACGGCTCCCATCACGACTGGTTTGAAGGAAGAGGCGAAAAATGTGTGTTCATGGGCTATATCGATGATGCCACAGGCAGGCCCTTCGGCAGGTTTTATGCTTACGAAGGCACTCTTCCGGCTATGGACAGTTTTAAAAGTTATATCAAAAAATATGGTATACCCGTGAGTATTTACCTGGATAAACATACGACCTATAAATCGAATAAAAAACAGACCATTGAAGATGAACT
>JAPLLS010000025.1 GCA_026387435.1 Candidatus Omnitrophota bacterium | reverse complement strand
ATCAGAGTGAATTTTATTGACTTTTTGGCGAATTTGAGGTAAGATATTTTCTGTCACATCAAGAGGTGACAGTATGGGTTTTAAGTAGCAAAAAATCAAAGGCAACTCTCTAAAAATAGAGGGTTGCTTTTTTGTTTTTGAGCATTAGTTTAAATTCGACCGCAAACTAAAGGGGGACAAGATGAAGGCCGACAAAGTGACGATTTTAATGGTAATTACCTTATTTGTTTTAATTTTGTTTACCTATGGCCGGTTCAATCATATGGAACAAATGATGACCAGGCAAAGAATCGAGGGTTTGAATTTGAGATTGGAAAGCCTGATCTCCACGATCAAAGATTCTGATTCCCGGTATAGAAGTTATACTGACGATTTAAGAAAGATGCAGGAGCGGGTGGATTTGATAGAAAGCGAAAAGAAGGATCTTTGGGCTAAGGTGGATAATGTGACCCGCGACCTGGATGGTTTGCGTACCAGTGTTGTTGCCGCCAATAACCTGGATACGAACAGAAAAATGGTCGAACTCGGCTCGATCAGCGTAAAAAGAAACGACAAAGCCAAAAAGTAAGTAAAGGCCTTTTTTCCCAGCCGGTTAGTATTACTAAACTTTCAGAAAAACTTTCCCTATTTCCGGATTTTTTCTAAATCCTTCCTGAAATTAAAAAGTCGTCTTGCAGGCTTGAAAAATCCTGTTTATAGGGTATACTTTTATATAGTTTCACTGTTTTGAACAAGATATAATCAGATTGCCACGGGCTGATTGAGTTTTCAATCGGAGCGTGGCTTTTTATTTTTAAATTAAGAATTACTTTAAAAAAGATCTTAAAAGGAGGAAGTAAGGATGACTTTAAAAGTGATGAATAAGGTTGTTGTTCTTACTATCATTTTTACTTTAATTTTTGAACAAAGCGGCTTTGCCCAGCTCGCCGGGCCGATGGGAATTCCCGCCTATATTAATGGTTATGTTTCTCCGGATAAATTCCGGCCTTTGCAGCTGCGCAGCCTTTCTTTTGACCAAATAAACAATGATTTCAATCTTTTTCTAGATAAAGGCGACCTTCAGGATCTCAAACCCAAAGAGATCAAGGAAAATGCCGCTAAACTATCCGAATATTTCCAGATCGGTTTGCGAAGAGTTGTTCGGCCAGTCTGAAATCACCATTCCCACCCTGACCCGCCCCTGGATCGTTCCGGGGGAGATCCTCATCCGCCAAACTAAAGACAATGCCTATATTTACAAGGCGACTTTAAAAGTCATGCTCGAGCAGGATTATTTGAAAGACGCTCCGGAATATAAATTCGATGATCCCCGCCTGAAAACTTTAAATGAGTATTCTTCGGAATTGATCCGCCAGGAGATACTGCCGAAACTTACCCGCGAAGTGAATTCTTCCAAGAATTACGCCGGTTTGCGACAGGTATATTATTCGCTGATCCTCGCCCAGTGGTTCAAACAGAGCCACATAGCTTCAGGGGCACAAATTACAAGTAAGATCGATAGCTTTGATCTGGACGGGCTCACTTCCAAGAAGAGCTGGTCCAAGGCTACTTATTTCAAGGCTTACCAAAAATCATTTTCCAACGGTGAGTATAAATTACAGGAAACCGTGAACCGGCTTTCCGGAACGTCAATAAGGCAGTATTTCAGCGGCGGAGAAGAGCTGGTCATTCCGCGTCTGGGCCCGAACAACATAGTTAATCCAGCGGTTATCGGCGACCTTGCTAACCAGAATTCTCTGCCGGAATCTCTTGAAAAGCCTTTGATCGAAGTTCAGAAAAACAAAATTATTGATCATAGCGCACAACAGTTGGAAGAAAGCGACGTTACGCAGAATACCAAGGAAGACGGCGGTAGCGCTGTGGCCGGAAACGGATCGATGTTCGGAAAAATGCTTCCTGGATTCCTTTTGACCGGCGCGGGCTTAGGGCTGGGGATGGTTTCCGGTGCTGCATTTTTCGGCCTGCTCAGTCTGCCGTTTATTTATGTTTTTGGCGCGGGATTGGTAAGTTTTTCTTTTATCGCCAGTGGAGCATTGTTCATCAAGGAGGGGTATAATGTCGCTCGCGAACGTGCCAGGGTATCGAATGCACAGGAGGCCGAGGACGGAAAGAAAGCAAAAGTTTCCAATCTGAAAGGAATAGCTGCGCTATTGGCCACGGGTATATCCGGTTGGTTTTTTGAGTATGCCAGGAAGCAAAACGGCGTGGGTCAAAGTTTTAAAGATAAATTGAACTTTCTAGCAGCAAATTTGTTTGCACCACCATCAGTAAGCTCCGCGGATGAGGGCGGCAGCGATACTGCCGGGGAATATTATTGGGATGAACTCGAAAAAGTAGTGAAAGGAGCAATTGCCAGCCGGAAAGAGTATGACGAGTTCATGACGCATTTGAATAAAGAAATATCGAAAGCCGGAATATCCGGAATATTGAGCTGGCTGTTCCATCCTATATATAACGTCAGGCTGGATAGGGTTTACAATAAACTGGGAGCTTTGGGCACCAGGAATACTTTGAGTTTCAGGGAGGATTCGGTCTCGCAGCTTGAGCCCGGTTTTGTCAGGTTGAACAACGGTTTTGCGGCGCCGGAAAACCTTGTGCGAGAAGTCTGGAATAAACTTGAAATTGGAGATAAGCATAATCGTTTTATGGCGAATGCGCTGTCAATGTCCGCGCGTTTCCCGGGTATCTTTAAACTGACAGCACAGGAAGAAGCGTTCTGGAAAAAAGAAGGGATCCTGCAGGAAAACGGAAGTCTGGATTTTGTAATCAGGAATATCGTTTTGTCTTCTTTTAACGGCGACGGAGCATTTGAATTAAGAGTGCTCGATCCGAAAGCTTCCGATAAAAAAGACGGCGGCAGCGGGCAGGTTCAGGCCAGAGAAAATGCCGGAATTTCCGATCCGCAGGCAGCTTCTATTATAGTATTCCTGGCGTCATTGCTGGGCGGCCCGGTAGCGATGTTAAGCACGAAGTTGTTCCTGAAGGATGTGGAACTCATGTCTAATGTGGGCGCCGCGGCTATTCTGGCTATAGTAGCAAGCGGAATAGTGTATCATTACCTGGCTAATTCCAGCAAGCAGAAGGCCGTTGTCAATGCCGAAGGATCCAGCCGCGACGGCGGAAGCGAAGAACTCGGTTTGGGTGATCCCGCTGAACATAAGCGGATATTGAGTGATATAGTTGTTAAATATAAAGATTCCGTTCCGTATAAGTTACCTGATAAAGAAATAAATGCGGTCGCCTGGGCGATTTTTCAGAGAACCACCGAAATCCACGCATTGATAGAGCAATTAGATCTGAGCCGCTTTAGCTTAGCCAATATGGATCGGTTAAATGCAAGGATGGGTTTTGTAGCAACAAGGAATATATTTTATCCGCCTGATAGAGTCGAGGCAATTGTAGGGCAAAACACAGCCAAAGGCGACGGCGGAGAGCAGGTAGATCCTGAGGTGGTTAAGGCAATGGTTGAGAAGAATATCGCGTTATTCGAGACAAGGCCAGGGTGGATGAAGAGCTATCTGTTGATGAAATCAGACCCGGGTAATCTTCTTTGGGGATATGCCCTGCCGTCCGGTGAAATATCGATCGTTTCTTCCGTGCCGATCCTGGACGTAAATTATAAACAAATGAAATTTATGGTTGGTAACGGGTATGTTACAACAATAGGAGATCGTTCGGATGTAATTTTAGAGAATGGAGCTCTGATCAAAAAAGTTCTTGAGGATACATTTAAAGAGCTTGATAAAAAACCCGGACAAAACTCAACCAGCCGCGAAAATAGAATAAATATTATTGCCCAAGGGATGGAGCTAGTTAAGGTCGTAAAGGATTTAGCTGTCGAGCACTATTCTTTAAAAGACCAGATTGTGGCCGGTGCACCGGAGCGCGGGCCAATTATAGATGGAGACCCCGCCGGCCTCAAAGAAAAAATGGAAATTCAGAAAAAAGTATTATCCGCCAAGGCTGTTGATTTAAGAAAGATAGCCGAGGCCTACAATGTGCCGACTCTTAAATACGAAGAATTAGCGGATAACGACGTGGTGATCAGCTACAACGCCAAAGAATCTTACTGGTATCTTGTTATATCAGCAACAGAAGCGCGGGTGCAGCATGAATATGAAGAACTTAAGGATGCCTTCATTGAGCGCCGGTTTTTTTCGGTTAACAAGCTGCAGGAGGTCCTGGAACTGGCTTCAACAACGGAGAATTCTAAATCAAGTGACGGCGGAGAAGTACTGTCTCCGGGAACCGGGATCAACGCGTTGCAAGAATACATGTCCTCTCCGCAGTGGCGGGAGAGCATGATCCCCAAAGCCCGTTTTGTGCGATATTTCTCCAGGGGAACGAGCGTTGTGCAAGGCGTCGCGTTTATCGCTGCAGTCGCAGGAGCGATAACCGGTAACTGGTTTGTAGCGGTGATAGGCGGGGCAGTTGTGATAGGGGGAATATTAGGTTGGGTAAACCTTGCCTCGTGGGGTGACCATGAGTTGCAATTCTACTTTGGTCACTATCTCCGGCCAATACAGAAACTGGCAAGTCAATTCGGTATTAATTTTGCGAAATTGAATAATAAACAGAAAACTACGATCGTGGATTGGTATTTAAGAGAATATAAAAATGCGGTTGAAAGCGGATATTACTTAACCGAACACGGTAAGTCGGTCCAGAAGATAATGGAGGATGATTTTAACGCGCAGCGGATATCAATAGGTTGGAATCCTCCGGATTTCCGGAGGAGTAGTGAGATCAACAGTCCGCTGCAGGATATTTCCGGCAAAGTATCCGATCGCATAAACGGAATCCCGATCGTGGCTGAAAGACAAGGGATCTTGAATGCGCTTCAATCTCCGGAAGGGAAGGAATTTTATACGGTCATTTCGGATTTTGCCTCTGATACTGATTCGGTTGCTTCAGCTATAGCCGAAGCTTATATGCAATTAGACCTCTACGGGTATCGAGTTGTAGTTTTTCCGCTCATCCAGGGCGAACTGAACGATGAGACCAAGTATGTGCTCAAGATCGCGGGGATCAATCTGGATAATCTGATCTTTCTGCAGAAAGAGAAAGGCGTTGAAAACGCTCTGGCTGGGTTGAAACAGAAAAATGCCAAATTAAGAATAACACTGGTGGATCACAGTAAGATAAAAGCCGAAGGGGAGAATCTTCGGGAGCTTCAGAACAAAGTCTACAGGGTTATCGACCATCACCCTATTAATGGGGGGGTCAATCCCCGGGAAGCCGTTTTCCAGACCATAGGCGCGACCGCCACCTTGATCTATGAGCGGTTTGTCGATTCCGGTGTAAAAATCCTTCCTCCAATCGCCTTGTTGTTGTTGTCGGCGATTCTCTCTGATACCAAGAACCTGAACGTCAATGTAACACAGAGGGACAGGCAGGCGGTCGAGGGACTTAAAGAGATCACCGGTTATTCCACAGAAGATGCGGAGGCGTTGTTTAAGAAACAGACTCACGCTTTGAACTCTATCAGGGGCGATGAGCCTTTGGGAAAAGTTTTCAATGACGATAACCTCCGGTATTTTACCGGCAAAGGGGCCGAGAAATATTCTTTTACGACATTCAGGTTGAATTCTGATGAGCCGGATTTGTTCGATTCCAGGTTTTTTGCTTATATCCAGGAAGATATGCGATCAAAAGGCCTGACAGTTGCGTTTTTCAACCTTTCGTATTTAAATCAGCAGGGCGGGCTAAGCGATAAGCCTGAAGAGCTTTATGTCCTGGGGGAGCCGGGAAAAGTAACCGAATATATGGACGCTACCGGAATTCCTTATCAGGGAAGACTGAAAGAGTTTGCGTCTTTATCCGGCGGTAAAGTTTATGTGCTGGAGCATCAAGGAGAAGCTCCAAGAAAGAAAGTAACCGCTAAGATAACCGAGTATTTTTCTAAAAACAACCCTACCGGGAATAAAAAGCAAACTGACGGTGGGATCGCTGAAAATTGGCGCCATCAGGTACAGAATGTCCGTCTCTGGGCCCGGTTGTTGTTCTCCGGAATAGAAATTAAAGATATCCTGATGACCATGGCCCGCATGGAGGATATTCCGCAACCCAAACAGGAACAGTTCAGGCAAGCTTATTTTAAGGCGGTCGGGGCTTTGAATAAAGCCGGGGTGCGCGATTATCACCTTCAGTTTATTCTTGAGTATATCAGAAAGGCCACTCGGGAATATTCCATAGATGAACAGCTGGAGTTTATGGAAGATATCGTGTCGTCGCAGCCTTTGTTGGACGCAGCCGGGGTTAAAAAAGGTTACCGTTCCGGACCTGCCAGTCAGATGGATATCCTTTATAAACTTGTTACTGATGATCACCGGGAAGAGATGGCGGATGTTCTGTTAGATATTCTTCCCGTATTGAAAGGTATCCCGGACAGACAGGATTTTGTTTCTCAAGTGGTATATCAACTGGTAAGTTTTGGTCGGCCTGACAAAATAGTCAGGAGCCAGGATATAAAAGCGAATCAGGAAAAACTCAAAAGAGTGGCTGCGTTCCTCGCTGACAAAAGACTCCGGCATTCCTTGGACTACGAAACTGAAGCGGGGGTCTTTACCCGCATGCTCCAGGCGTCTTTTGCTTTGGATGCCGTTATTAAAGTGATGGATGTCGGCGAAGAAGATAAGGCCGATCGGGAAGATATCAAACATATGATCGGCAGCGTGGTCTATTGGACGGTTGACGAGTATAATCCTTTTGCAAAAGAAGTGATCAAGAACCTGGCTCTGAAACCCAGAAAAGAAAATTTTGAACTTGTCGACAGGATCCATAAAGAGTATAAACCTTTATATGATGATGCTGCCCGCGAATCGAATCGGGAGTGGTATCTGTTTTCATTGGCATCTTTTCTTAAGCCGCGTAATGTGGCAACGGTAACTGCGGATAAAGATCCGTTGAAAGGCTTGCCCGGGGTCGCCCTACCGGAGGGAAGCGGTACAGACGGCGGCAGAATTACTGCCAAGGATGCGGTTTCCAAAAACCTGAAGCAATTTATCAATAACAAAGACTGGATGAGGGTTTTTGAGAATTCCAAGGGCAGTGTTTTAGTTGATATCGGTTCAGCCGCGAAAAGTGAAGGCTACCTGCCGGCGATTTTCGGGATTGTCAATAATAAGGGAATGATCTTGCATGTTTCTAATTCGCCGGACCTGGTGGAAATGATCCTGGCTGCCGGGCGTAAAGGGCTTTATGAATTCAACTTTAAAGGCAATGTGATCATAGTCGATGAGAATCTTGGAAAGAGTGCATCATTGCGGGTAAAAAGCGTTCTTAAGGCCACCTTTAAGCTGCTGGATGAGGAAATGGCCGCCCGCGTGAAAGACGGCGGCAGCAAGGAAGTTGAGGCTCCGGGAGGTATTGATTTCCGGGCATTGCCCGCGGTAGTCACGCCGATGGCCAATCCCGCGGCTGGGGCGGGTTTGATAAGTCTGCGCGATCTGGATAAGCAGTGGTCGGATATTCAGAGCAAGATTTACCAGGGCGAAATGCCTTATCAGGAAATCAAAAAATATGCCAGCGTCTGCTGCGGTCGTCATGATGCGGCCAAACAATTGGAACAAGTTTCCGAAGGGATCACCAATATCCTGAAGATGGAAGAAGACCGGGCTATACCGACAGCTCCGGAACTTAAAGAGATCCTGGCTTGCCTGGGATAGGTCAGCAGATCCGGGGCAGTTGTTCGCCGGTGAGCATATCCATGATCCGGGTTGACCCGATAGAAGTGCGCAGGAGGACTTGAGGGTTGTTGCCGCGGGAAACCTTTCCGATTATTTGAGCCTTCTTACCTAAAGGATGCTTGCGCATCGCTGATAAAATCTTGCCTGAATCTTTTTGGGCCACAAAAACCAAAACCTTGCCTTCATTGGCCATGTACAAAGGGTCGATCCCCAGAATTTCGCAAAAACCCCGCACCGCAGCGCTGATCGGCAGTTGGTCTTCTTCGAGCTGGATCTCCACATTAGATTGTTGAGCGATCTCGTTTAATGTGGTAGCTACTCCTCCGCGGGTAGGGTCGCGCATCACGTGGATATGGCCGGACTTGGCTAAAAGCCCGGCGATAAGATAATTCAAACTGGCACAGTCGCTTTTGATCGAAGTTTTTAATTTGTAATCCTGCCTGGCGGACATGATCGCTGCGGCGTGCTCTCCGATAAAGCCATTGATTATTACGGCATCCCCGGGCCGGGCGTTTTCGGCGGAGATATCGATTTTTTTTGGGATCGAGCCTAATCCGGTGGTATTAATGAATATTTTATCGCAGGCGTTTTTCTCTACTACTTTTAAATCCCCGCCAACTATTTTTACCCCGGCTTCCTGGCTGGCTTTGGCCATGGATTTTATGATCTTTTCCAGGGTCGAGACCTCTAATCCTTCTTCCACGATGCATGCCGCGGTAAGATAAAGCGGTTTGGCTCCCATCATTGCCAGGTCATTGACTGTCCCGCAGACCGCTAACTTCCCGATATCCCCTCCCGGGAAGAATATGGGCTGAATTACAAATGAATCTGTGCTGAATGCGGTTTTTCCTTTCAAGTCCAGAATAGCCGCGTCTTCGGCTTTTGCCAGGATGGGATTGGAGAAAGCGGGGAAGATCAATTCTTTTAACAGACGATGGGTTAATTTTCCGCCGCCGCCGTGCGCCAATAAAATTTTTTCGTTATTTTTCATGTTTAACCTTTACCCACCCCAGGGGTGGGTATGAAGTTAGCGGTTATATTTGTACCAGGCTGAGCAGGTTCCTTCCGAGGAAACCATGCAGGGGCCAAAAGGATTCTCGGGATTACAGATCTTGGCGAATAATTTGCATTGAGCCGGAGTTTTTACGCCCCGCAGCACTTCCCCGCAAAGGCAATTCTTAGGTTCAAAAGCTTTTTTTGTTTTTAGCTGAAATTTCGACCGGGCATCAAAGCCGGCGTAATCAGAATTGAGTTTTAATCCGCTTTGGGGGATCGTTCCTAATCCCCGCCAATCCGCGTCGCAGGGCAAGAATACCCGCTTAAGCATTTCCTGGGCGGGAATGTTGCCTTGAGGATGCACTGCCCGTTTGTACTGGATCTCAACGCTGGCCGTATTTTTGGCAATTTGTTTTAAGAGCATTAGTATCGTTTCCAGGATGTCAGTCGGCTCAAAGCCGCTTACTACACAGGGGATCTTGAATTCTTGGGCGATGAACTGATAAGCTTTAGTTCCGATAATCGAAGAAACGTGCCCCGGGCAGAGGAACCCGTGTATTTTTATTTCCCGGCTAGCCAAAAGCGCGGCCATCGCCGGAGGGATCAATTTATGGCAGCAGTAAACCGAGAAATTCCTTAATTTGAGTTTACGGGTATCGTCAACCACCGAGGCGATCACCGGAGAAGTGGTCTCAAAACCTACGGCCCAAAAGACAACTTCTTTATTTTTGTTTTCCTTGGCGATTTCCAGCGCGTCCAAAGGGCTGTATACCACGCGGATATCTGCTCCGTCAGAACGGATCTTTTCCAGGCTGCTTTTTGTGCCGGGGACTTTTAGCATATCCCCGAAAGTGGTGATGATTAGGTTTTTTGTTGAGGCCAACTCCAGCATGCAGTCGATATCGGATTGGCTGGTCACGCATACCGGGCAGCCCGGTCCGGAGATAAGATTGATGTTCTTGGGCAGGAGCTGTTTTATTCCGGATCGGAAGATAGCCATGGTGTGGGTTCCGCAGACTTCCATGAGATTAATGTTTCGGTCCGAGAATCCGGCTATTTGGTCGGCCAGGTTTTTAACGATCGATTTTTCACGGAACTCGTCAATGTATTTCATTATTCGTAATAGACGTCTTTAAGCAATTTGAGGGTCTCTCGAGCTTCTTTTTCGTCTATCTTCTCAATGGCAAAGCCGGCGTGGAGCAGGATATAATCTCCGGGTTTAATATGCTCCAAAAAACGGATATCCGCCTGGCGTTTGACCCCGGACATGTCGACTTCCGCCAGAGCGCCTTTAACTTTAACGACTTTTACCGGAATAGCTAAGCACATATTTGGTTGGCGATGGCTGCCTGGCCCAGGGAGATCGCTCCGTCATTGGCCGGCAGTAGTTCGTTATAATAAACCTGAAATTTATCTTCGCGTAAAAGCTTGACGCTGTGTTCAAGCAGCAGGGAATTCTGGAATACTCCGCCGGAAAGGCAGACAATATTAAAACCGGTTTTCTCGCGCAGCTTACGGCAGACTTGCCGGGCCATAGCCGCGATACTGTTGTGGAACTTGCGCGCTATTTCTTCCTTAGCAACTTTGTGCTCCAGGTCTTTTACAATCCCGGAAATCAGTTCCCGGGATTTAATCACCAGCATGTCCTGGGTATCATCGATGAGGAAGCGATAAGATTTAAGGGTGCTTGATTTCTCGGCGTAACGCTGTAGCCGGATCGCGGCCTGGGCTTCGTAGGTTATTATATCACAAATCCCCAAAAGCGCACTTACCGCGTCAAAGAGCCGGCCGCAGCTTGAGGTTTGGATAGAATTAAGCGCAGAGACATTGACGATGCTTTCCAGTTTTTTTTCGTGGCGCTTCAGGAAATCGAGTTTGAGATCGTAGATATCTTTGCCGTAGGCAATATACAGGTAGCTTATGGCCATTCGAAAGGGTTCGAGCGTAGCTTTGTCGCCGCCGGGCAGGGGGACATATTCCAAGTGGCCCGCTCTGCGCAAGCCGCGCAGGCCTCCGGTAAAGAATTCGCCTCCCCAGACCTTGCGGTCTTCCCCGTAGCCGATCCCGTCAAAACATACTCCGATAATATTTTTCTTGATCCGTTGTTCGGCGATGACGCTTGCCAGGTGGGCCTGATGGTGCTGGATTGCCACGGTTTTTAGAAATTTATTTTTAGCTGCCAGCTCCTGGGAGTACCTGGTGGGAAGATAATCGGGATGCAGATCATGGACGATAAGCCGGGGTTTGATCTGGAAAAGCTTGGAAAGCCGCTGGATAGCTTCTTTGTAGAAACCAAAACTCGCGCAGGTTTTAAGGTCTCCGATATACTGGCTTAAAAACGCGGATCTGTTTTGAGCCAGGCAGAAAGTGTTTTTTAATTCCGCTCCGCAGGAAAGGATAGGTTTGAACTTAAGGTCGGTAAAAAACGGGAAAGGAGAATAGCCGCGGCTGCGGCGCAGGAGTATCGGTCGGTTATCCATGACCTGGACGATCGAATCGTCGCAGCGGTTATAAATATCGCGGTCATGGACGAGAAAACAATCGCAGATGCTTTTGAGGTTTTTTAAAGCCCGGGAGTTTTCTATCTCAATAGGCTCATCGCTGATGTTGGCGCTGGTCATCACCAAGGCTTGTAAAGGTTTGCCTGCGGATAATTCCGGAGAGAACATCAGGTAGTGCAAAGGAGCGTAGCAAAGCATTATCCCCAGATAATTGTTGTCCGGAGCAAGGATCGAGCTGATTTTTGAATCGTTCTTTTTTTTCAGGAGCACGATCGGCCGCTCCGGGCTTTCCAGGATGGTTTGCTCAAGCCGGGAAATGCAACACAATTTTCTTGCTTCTCTGATGTCCGAGACCATCAGGGCGAAAGGTTTGGAAGGGCGGTTTTTCAAATCCCGGAGTTTCTTTACGGTTTTTAAGTTATAGGCGTCACAGGCGATATGGAAGCCGCCTATCCCTTTTATGGCCGCGATCCGTCCGTCCTTTAATAAGCGGATAGTTTCCGCGATCGCCTTTGCGCCTTTTGCAGGGAAATGGCTTTTAGGTTTCAGGTTATTGATCAGAGTGACTTTTGGCCCGCAAGCCGGGCAGGCATTGGGCTGGGCGTGATAGCGCCGGTCAGCTATATCCGAGAATTCCCGGTTGCAGGCCGGGCACATCTTGAATTTTTTCATTGTTGTTAACGCCCGGTCGTAAGGAACGTTATGGATGATCGAGAAGCGCGGCCCGCAGTTGGTGCAGTTAATAAAAGGATAAAGGTATCTGCGGTTGATCGGGTTTAAAAGTTCTTTGCGGCAGTCAGGGCAGATGCTGATATCCGGGCTGACCAGGCAGGATCGGCCAAAGCTTTTTTTGCTTTCCCGGATACTGAAGTCTTTAAGCCCTTGGGGCCGGGTCGCCAAGACAGCGGCTTTGGTCAGCCTGGCCAAAGGAGGCAGTTCATTCTTTAAGCGCAGAAAGAAACTCTTTAGTTTTTTCGGATCAGCTTCAGCGTGAATTTCCACCCCGTCTGAAGTGTTCAGAACAAATCCGCTTATTCCCAGATCCACGGCCAGGCGGTGCACAAACGGCCTGAATCCTACCCCTTGAACTATGCCTTCAAGCTTTATCCGTGCGGCTTTTACCATGTTGAGTATTTTAACATAAAAGGACCGCCAATGGCAGATAATTTTGAACTTGTTGATAATATTATGCTTAAGTAGGAAATTTCTTGACAAGGCCGGTAAAGTGTGTTAAAAAATGAAGATAGTTGGAGGTGTATTCTTTAGAAAGGGTCGAAGAATTGCTGAAAACAAATAAACACAAAAAATCCTTTATCGTTTAAAGCTGAAAATCCATTTTCAGCTTTTTTTATTTTATAGATCTTTAAAAAAGGGGTATAAAAAGGAGGTAGTGAATGGAACTTACTCGCAGAGAGTTTCTGAAATTATGTAGCGCCTCGGCAGTAGGGGTAGGACTTTCCCAGATCGCTGATCCCCGGCTGGTTGCGGCAATGGAAGAAGCCGCAGCCACCAAGCCGCCAGTCATATGGCTTCAGGGCGCTAACTGCACTGGCTGCGCTGTTTCATTATTGAACACCGCTCATCCCACTATAGCCGAAGTTTTACTTAAGATTATCAGTTTGGAATACAATCCAACCGTAATGGCGGCGTCAGGAGAATTAGCGTTTTCCCACATGGAAATGATCGCCGAAAGAGCTAAAGGCAAATACTTCCTTTTGGTGGAAGGTGCGATTCCCACCAAGGATAACGGGATTTATTGCACCATTGGTGAAAAAGACGGTAAAGAAGCGACTATTTTGTCAGTCCTTAACGATATCGGGCCCAAGGCCGCAGCCATCATCGCAGTCGGAGATTGCGCGGCTTTCGGCGGGATCCCCGCGGCCAAGCCTAATCCTACCGGCTGCAAGCCGGTCTCCGAGATTGTCAGCGCATTCCCCAACAAGGTTCCTCTTATCAATATCCAGGGCTGCCCTCCGCACCCGGACTGGCTCCTGGGTACTATCGTCCATGTTTTACTTTACGGCTTGCCTGAATTAGACGATAAAGCCAGACCAAAGCTATTTTTTGGTGAAACTGTCCATCAAAACTGCCCTAACTACTCGTATTTCCAGGAAGAGAAATGGGCCAAGAAATTCGGTGACAAGGGCTGCTTGATCAAATTAGGCTGCAAAGGCCCGATGTCCTATTCTGATTGTCCGAATCGTAAATGGAACAGCGGCGTGAATTGGTGTATCGGGGTAAATTCTCCCTGTATCGGCTGTTCCAGCGATCAGTTCCCGGACGGGATGATGCCTTTTTATACTGCGTTATCGAAAGATAAATGGCCTAAGAAAGACAGCGAGATAGTTTAACTAATCAATCTTACGCACACCCGGCGCTGATCGGAATTGCGCCGGTGTCGTGTCTGTACGCGAGGAGGTTTTGATGGCGACTCAGAGAATAACAATAGATCCGGTAACCAGGATCGAAGGGCATTTAAAAATGACCGTTGAGGTCGAGGACGGGGCGATCAGGGACGCTTACAGTTCCGGCACCATGTGGCGGGGGATCGAAATAATTTTAAAAGGCCGGGATCCCCGGGATGCCGGTGTGATCACCCAGAGGATCTGCGGGGTCTGCCCTATGGCTCACGGGACCGCCTCTATTCTGGCTATTGACGACGCCTTCAAGGTCAAAGTGCCGGATAACGGCAGGATCATCCGCAACCTGCTCTTAGGCGCCAACCATCTTCAGTCGCACATCCTGCATTTTTATCATTTGGCGGCGCTGGATTATGTGCAGGGCCCTGATGTTTCACCGTTTATTCCCCGCTATAAAGGCGATTACCGTTTACCCAAGAAACTCAACGATCAATATGTGGCCCATTATTTGCAGGCTTTGGAAATGCGTAAAAAATGCCACGAAATGCTGGCGGTTTTCGGCGGCAAGATGCCTCCCCAGATCACTATGGTCGTCGGCGGGGTGACTGTCACTCCCAGCGTGGACAAGATCGCATCCTTTTTGTGGCGGCTGCGCGAGATCCGCGATTTTGTGGAGAATGTTTACCTGCCGGATGTGCTGGGAGTAGCTGAAGTATACGCGGATTACGCCAAGATCGGCGTAGGCCACGGCAACCTGCTGGCCTACGGAGGATTTCCTTTGGACGGCGCGGGAAAAGAAAAATTGTTCAAATCCGGAAGATACATTAAGGGAAGAGTTCTGATTATGGATCCGGCTAAGATCACCGAAGATGTCAAATATTCCTGGTATAAAGATTCTACCTCGGGGAAAGCTCCTTTTGACGGAATGACCGAGCCTGAACCTGAAAAAGCCGGGGCTTACACCTGGTTAAAAGCCCCCAGGTACGACGACCAGCCTTACGAAGTCGGCCCGCTGGCAAGAATGTGGGTTAACGGCGATTATCGTCAGGGAATATCGGTTATTGACCGCCACGCTGCCCGGGCCCTGGAAGCTAAGAAGTTGGCTGCTGTAATGGAAGAATGGCTTTTGCAATTGAAACCGGGTGAACCGGCCTGTGCTGAGACCAAGGTTCCTGATTCCGGCGAAGGTATGGGGCTGACCGAAGGCGCCCGCGGCGCTTTAGGCCACTGGCTCAAGGTTAAAGGAAAGAAGATCGAGAATTACCAGGCTGTAGTTCCTACGACCTGGAACTGCGGGCCCCGCGATGATAAAGGCGTTCGCGGGCCGGTGGAAGAAGCCCTGGTAGGAACCCCGATAGCTGACGTAGATAATCCTTTGGAAATAGTCAGGATCATCCGCTCTTTTGATCCTTGTATCGCCTGCGCGGTGCATTTGATCAAGCCCAGCGGCGAAATGAAGAAATTCCGCGTCATTTAATGAAGAAGATCATCGGCTGCGGTAATCTTCTTTTGAAAGACGAAGGGATCGGGGTTCATCTTATCGAGTATCTGCGGCGGGTTGATCTGCCGGTAGATGTGGAGTTAGTCGACGCTGCCTGCGGCGGTTTTGATATTATGCCCCATTTGGATAAAGTGGAGAAAGTGGTTATTGTCGACGCCATGCAGGCCGGAGGATCGCCCGGGGATATCTATAAGTTCGGCCTGGATGATTTCTCGATTGATACTCCTCCTAACATGTCTCTTCATGATATTTCGTTAAAGGATGTTTTGCTCCTTTCGCAAAGATTAGCCCCTTTACCTTCAATCACAATTTTTGGTATTGAGCCCAAAGAAATGAAATGGGGCATGGAGTTGACTCCGGAAGTAAAAAAAATCCTCCCCCGGCTGGCGAGGCTGGTCATTAAGGAGATAGAAAATGCATGATGTCACAATGGCAAAAGAAATACTGCGCCTCGCGTTCGAAAAAGCCAAAGGCAAAAAGATCGTGAGTTTAAAAATTGAACTCGGCGAAGACGGCCATACTACCGCTGAATCCTTAAGCCAGGCGCTTTCCCTGCTTGCCGTCAATACCGGTGCCGAAGGCTGCGCATTAGAGATAACCAAAAGTAAAGATCTGGAAACGCGCCTGGTTTCGCTCGATATTAAATAAAAAACTCCATCCTTATGCCGCAGTCTTAGGCCATTCTTTCCTTGATTTTCCCCGATTTTCCCCGGACTTCACAATTATCTTGCATAATTTTTGCTTTAGCATTAAAATAATCCAACATCAGGGAAATCAATAAGTTTACGTCTGTTCAGCATAAGCGAAAGAGAGGTGGGCGATGGGTAAAATCGGAATGCCGGAATTAATCGTCATATTATTGATCGTGGTTTTGTTGTTCGGAGCTGCCAAGCTTCCCCAACTGGCGCGTTCTCTAGGGGAAGGGATAAAAGAGTTTAAGAAGGCTATTAGCGGCAAAGATTCAAACGAAGAAGAAAAAAAAGGACAAAAGTAGGAGAGTTAGAGTTTGAACAGAGAGGTGTTTTCTCAAATCCCTCAGGTCGAGAAGTTATTGCAGGCTGAAGCGGTTCAGCAATTGCTCATCCAATATCCCCGCTGTCTGGTCGTGGAATCTGTGCGTGAGCTCCTGGATTCAATACGCCTGCTTCCCAAGCCAAAAATCGAGAAAGTTGATTTTTCTTTGGAATCCCTTGGCTCTGCGGTCAGAGGTTTAGTCTCGGAAAAAGCGCAGACCAGCCTTCGTCCGTTGATCAACGCTACCGGGGTTATTCTGCATACGAATTTCGGCCGCGCTCCTTTAAGCGCCCAAGCCCAAAAAGCCATGCTGGAAATCGCCTCAGGTTATTCCAATCTAGAATTTGACCCCGCTAGTAATACCCGAAAAAACAGACACAGCCACGTTGAGCCCCTGTTGCGCAGCCTGACCAATGCCGAAGCCGCGCTGGTGGTTAATAATAATGCCGCGGCAGTAGTCCTGGTATTAAATACGTTTGCCCGGAAAAAAGAAGTAGTCGTCTCCCGCGGCCAGCTGGTAGAGATCGGCGGTTCGTTCCGTCTGCCCGAGATAATGAAAGTCAGCCAGGCTAAATTAGTCGAGGTAGGAACTACTAATATTACCAACTTGGGAGATTATGAACAAGCGGTCAGCGCAAAGACCGCCTTGCTTTTACACGTGCATACCAGCAATTTTAAGATGGTCGGTTTTACCCAGGAAGTCTTGCTTTCCGATCTGGTAAAATTGGCCCAAGCCAGAGGTTTGTTGACCATGAGCGATTTAGGAAGCGGGGTTATGGTTGACCTTAAAAGATCCGGCTTTGATCATGAGATTACGCCTCAAAAGGCAGTCTCTGCCGGCGTGGATATAATCACTTTTAGCGGGGATAAACTGTTAGGCGGGCCGCAAGCCGGGATTATTGTGGGGAAAAAAGAGTATATCCGGCAGTTAGAAAAGAACCCCTTAAGCCGGGCTCTGCGTGTTGATAAGCTGCGCCTGGCCTGCCTGGAAGCGACTTTGCGCCTTTATCTTGATCAAGATAACGCCTGTAAAAAGATCCCTGTCCTGGAAATGCTCTTGCGCCCTCTGGAAGAGATAGATAAACAAGCGCGGGATCTAATGTCTCAGATCCGCGCTGTGGTCAATGACGGTTTGAGCCTGTCCCTGGTCGATGGTTTCTCACAATCAGGCGGAGGGGCATTGCCCGCTGAAGATATTCCCACAAAATTAGTCGCGCTGCATTGCCCGCGGATGAGCCCGGAAAAAATAGCCCAAAAATTACGCGGCAATGAACCGCCGATCTTGGCGCGCATCGCCAAAGGCCAGGTCCTTTTTGACCCGCGCACCCTCAGAGATAGCGAGTTCAAAGTCATTGTTCAGGCCATAAAAAATATTTTCTAAGCCGAGGATGAATTTTTTTGTCATAGGAACCGCAGGGCACGTTGATCACGGAAAGACCGCGCTGATCAAGGCTTTGACCGGCATAGACTGCGACCGGCTCAAAGAGGAAAAAGAGCGGGGCATGACCATTGATATCGGGTTTGCCTATTTTGACCTTCCTAACGGCGATTGCGCGGAGATCATCGATGTGCCCGGCCACGAGCGCTTTATCAAAAACATGCTCTGCGGCTCCGGCGTTCTGGACCTGGTCCTATTGGTAATCGCGGCTAACGAAGGAGTGATGCCCCAGACCCGGGAACATTTGGACATCCTCAACCTTTTAGGGATAAAAAAAGGGATCATCGTCATTAATAAAGCGGATCTGGTAGACCGCGATTGGCTGGCTTTAGTTACAGAGCAGGCCAGAGAATCAGTCAAGGATACTTTTTTAGCCGACGCTGCCATCGTTAGCCTTTCCTCGGTCACCGGAGAGGGAATAGAAGAACTAAAAAAACACATTTCGCTTATTTGTTCCCAGACTTTGCCCAAAGATAAAAAAAGTCCGAGCCGGGTTTTTATCGACCGGGTTTTTACCAAGGGAGGATTCGGGACTACGGTTACCGGAACTCTGGTCAGCGGAACGCTTGTTCCGGGCCAGGAAGTAGAGCTTTTGCCTCAGGGAATAAAAGCCAAGATCCGTTCTTTGGAATCGCACGGCAAGGTCAGAGAATCCGCGGTTGCCGGCCAGAGGGTGGGAATAAGTTTAGCCGGGATCAAGCGCGAGGAGTTGTTTCGGGGAACGGTGATCTGCCGGCCTGGCTGCGGTATTTTTTCCAGCCTGGTTGACGCGCGGATGCAGGTATTACCATCCGCGGCAAAGCCTTTGAAAAATAATACCCGGGTCCGTTTCTATGTGGGGACCGGGGAATATTTAGGCCGGATCGTCTTGTTAGATAACCAGGAGCTTGCCGGGGGAAAACAGGGGCTGGTCCAGCTGCGTTTGGAAAAGCCGCTGGCCTGCGCCAAGGCTGACCGTTTTATCCTGCGTTTATATTCTCCGGTAGTGACAGTCGCAGGAGGGCAGGTGATCAATCCCGCGGCAGTCCGGCATAAACGCTTTGACAGCCAGGCGCTTGCAGAATTAGTTGATGCCGAAAAAATGGCGGAAGATGAATTTAAAGCCAGCCGGCACGCCGCAGCTGAACATACTTTCCACGAAAAATGCCTGGCTTGGCTGGAAGATCTGCATAAAAAAAATCCCTTTCGCCTGAATGTAGACAAGCAGGAATTAAAGAGCCACTTATCCTCTCAAGGATTAGACGTCAGTTTATTTGAAAAAACGATCGAGGCGCTGGTCAAAGATGGGCTGTTAATTCTAGAAAAAGACAAGGTCCGGCTTAAAGGCCATTCTGTCCGTCTTGGGCCGGAACAGGCGCGAGTAAAAGAAAAGATCGAAGCCGGGCTGTTGAAAAGCCCCTTTGCCCCGCAAAGCTTGCGCTTGGTTAACGACGGGAAA
>JAPLLS010000073.1 GCA_026387435.1 Candidatus Omnitrophota bacterium | reverse complement strand
GGATTATCTTCTTTCAGCCGGTAAACTATTCCTGCTTCTGTGCCCACTCTAAATTCCTTGACCGGGCTGTCTTTGACTAACTTCCCCATCTGGCTCGTAGAAAGCGCGGCGTCAGCCATGGCCACGACCGCGGGCAGACACTCCGGGTGCACCAGGACTTGGGCCTGCGGATGTAATTTCTTTTCGCGCAAAATATCTTCGGGAGTGATCTTGATATGCGTGGGGCAAAATCCTTCCCAGCAAATAAGGTTCCTGCCGGTTTTCTTGGCCACATAATCGCCGAGATATTTATCGGGCACGAAAATTATTTCCGGGGAGTCTTTCAAAGCATTAACCACGGCCACAGCGTTAGCTGAAGTGCAGCAGACATCCAGCTCGGCTTTGACCTGGGCAGAAGTATTCACATACCCCACGGTTATTGCCGACGGATGCTCTTTTTTCAGCTGCCGGAGTTGATCGGCGCTCATCATATTCGCCATCGGGCAGGTAGCCTTGATATCGGGCATAATGACTTTTTTGCCGGGAGAAAGTATTGAGGCGGTTTCAGCCATGAAATCCACCCCGCAAAAAACGATCACCTTGGCTTCGGTCTTGGCCGCCATCCGGGACAGCTCCAGAGAATCTCCCCGGAAATCCGCGATCTTCTGCACTTCCGGCAATTGATAATTGTGGGCCAGGATCACGGCGTTTTGTTTCTTTTTGAGCACTTGGATCTTTGAAATTAAATCGTCTTTATTGGTTTTACTCATATGCATCCTCTTTGGTGGTCTTAAATACTTTATCAGGACTGGACCCCCGGTACATATTCGCGCATCACCAGAGTATAACCTATGCCGGACATACCTTTTATTTTGAGGGGGATCTTATGCTCATCGGCGCTAACCCAGATCTCGAACCTCTCGGGAGTGCTTTTAAAGTGGTAAGCCTTAAATGTCCCGGCCGCGATCTTGATCTCCTCGATCGAAGCCAGTTCTATCGAAAACTGCTGGGTAGGAAGATTAGCTTGAAATTTCCAGCCTACGGCAAGATCGGGAATCTGTCTTACATAATAAGGAAGCAAAATCGAGTTATGGATCGGAGCGTCTTTCTTAAAATCGAGCTCTTGATCATGCCCGCTTTCGGTTTTAACGATATGCAGCGAAAATTTTTCCTGATCATATACCTCGATTATTTTTTCGTACTTCGGCCAGTTAGAGATCTCTCTTTCCACTTTCAGGGGCAGGGATGTCCCGGGATCGCTGTAGATCTTTTCGCTATCTTTAAACCGGATCGCCTTCGTCTCAAAAGTAATAAAATTAACCGGCTTTTGGTTAAGTTCTGATTTAGCCTGGTAATGGAAAACCGCGGTTCCCAGCTTTATACTGCCCAGCATTACGTCGTAGATTATTTTCTCTCCCAGCCGGTCGGGGAATTGCGGTTTTTTAATTGGAACAACCGCTGCTACTTCAGCTGGCCTCGCCGGGGACAGTTTTTTTCCGGCAACCTTCTCCATCATATCCAAGCCGAAAACCACGACTAAAACCAGCACCAATAATAAAAACAGTGGTCTACGCATTACCGGAATAGATCTTAAGCAGGTTTAAGCCGGTCCGCGGATCAATTTCCTTGCCTGCTTTCACTCCGGCAAGCTCGAAGACGATGGCCTCAATAACCAAAAACACCTTGGAATCCAAACGCACGCACCCGGTCAGGGTTTTGTTTTTTTTGCCCATAGCGGTATGGATATGGATCTGCGGGCCGCTCTTGTTGGAAAATATTGTGCCGATACCCATGGCTTCCCAGCCGTCCTTGAATTTCTTCCAGTTGGGGCTGGGGGGGATAACCGGCTTTTTGGGCCCGGTAACAAGTTTGCCGCTTCTTAAAGCCCCTAGAAAAACCATGACCGCGGATTTAATTCCCTCTTTACGGCTGAATTTCTCCAGTTCATCAAGCAGAATATCTCCGTCGGAAAATTTAAGCAAGAATATTTTTTTAAGCCTGGCTTTAGCGTATTGCATTATCTTTTTATCCTTCTTTCCATTTCCCGCATCCTGCGTTCCAGATCTTCAACCATAACTTTAAAATACTGGATCTTGCGCTCGTACTCCTCGATCTTATTTTTTATTGTCGGGAAGTGATCGTAGATCTCGTTGCGGACAGTTTTACGGATGTGGCCTTTTAAACGCTGAATAAGCAAAATGATCAGAATTATGACGGCAACCGGTATTATAAACCCCAGCCAACTTTCCGATATCGTTATCATTTACCCCTCCTCAAATTTTTCAAAACATTTCTATAGAAGAGAAATTTGACCCCGAGCGCAGATAGCGCGAGGGGGAGAAAATTTTTCCCTCACATCTCTCAGAACCGAAAATTTGACCCCGAGCGCAGATAGCGCGAGGGGGAGAAAATTTTTCCCTCACATCTCTCAGAACCGAAAATTTGACCCCGAGCGCAGATAGCGCG
>JAPLLS010000027.1 GCA_026387435.1 Candidatus Omnitrophota bacterium | reverse complement strand
GATCTAAACCAGCATTCTAATGCCAGCAAAGATGAGATCCGTAACCGTTCTATCTGCGATATGTTCGAGCCGGGTTCGGTCTTCAAGGTCGTCACTGCCTCGGCGATTCTGGATGAGAATAAAGTCGGGGAGCAGGATAAGATCTTTTGCGAGAATGGCGAGTATAAAGTCACCAGGCATGTTCTTCATGACCATACTGCCCACGGTTGGCTTACTTTTCAAGAAGTTATCGAGCAATCCAGCAATATCGGCACCTGCAAGGCCGCCCAGGTCCTGGGCGCGGAGCTGTTATCGCGCTACATTAAGTCTTTCGGTTTCGGCAGCAAAACCGGGATCGATATGCCCGGAGAAATTTCGGGTTCGGCCAAGGATCTGCGTTACTGGTCTAAATCTTCAATGTGGGCGATCCCTATGGGCCAGGAAGTGGGAGTTACCGCCATGCAGCTCGCCTCCGCTATTTCAACTATCGGTAACGGCGGGAATTTGATGAAGCCTTATATTGTTAAAGAAATTAGAAACAGCTCGGGCGAGCCGATAAAAGTTTTTTCCCCAGTCATGATCCGCAAAGTGTTATCCCCGGAAGCAGCGGCCCGGGTAAAGAAGGTGCTTATCGGAGTAATAGAAAACGGCACGGGCAAGATGGCCACGGTCCCCGATTTTACCGCCGCGGGGAAGACCGGAACCGGACAAAAGGTCGAGCCCAACGGTATGTATTCGCATTCCAAATTTGTGGCGTCATTCATCGGTTTTGCCCCGGCGGAAGACCCTCGGGTGGCGATCGTGGTTACCGTGGATGAGCCGCGCGGTACCTATTACGGCGGAACGGTCTCGGCCCCGGTTTTTAAGAACGTAGCCGCCGATGTCCTGAAATATTTAAAGACTAAACAGTCTTCTAATGAAGTAGTGGTGATGAATGAATTTAAAAGAACTAATTAAACATTTAGATATATGCCCCGGATTTTTGCTCCCGGTTGATTTTTCGGTCAAAGGGGTCAGTTGTGATTCCCGGCAAACTGGCGCTGATTTTGTCTTTGTCGCGGTAAAAGGCGCGAAAGAAGATGGAAGCAAATTTATCGCTGAGGCGATAAAAAAAGGCGCCAGGGCAATAGTTTTAAATTCGCAAATTAACAAGGGTATTACGCACAAGCGTATACCGACGCCTCCGATAGCGTCGGGTGCAAAGTCAGAGGAGAATGTTGTTTTCATTGAGGTTGAAGACGATAGAAGGGCCCTGGCTCAATTGGCTTGCGCTTTCTACGGAAATCCTTCGCAGAATTTGAGGACTGTGGGAGTTACCGGCACTAACGGCAAGACCACGATCACATATTTGATCGAGGCGATATTAAAGAACTGCGGCGAGGTTCCGGGGGTGATCGGCACGGTCAATTGCCGTTTCCAAGACAAGGTTGATTATCATAAGAACCTGGATGAATATTTTTCGGCCAAGTCGAAATTGTTTTGCGGCCTCTCCGATTCCGCGCTTTCGATAATCAATGCTGACGATCCTTACGGAGTGAGACTAAAAAAGCTCTCCAAGGGGAAAATAATCACTTACGGCATAGACAGCGACTGCGACGTCAAAGCCGTGGATTTAAGAATGGATCTATCTTCAAGCGGGTTTTTATTGCAGAGCAAAACCTGGAAGGGACAAATAAAGTCCAGGTTTATCGGCAGGCATAATGTTTATAACATCCTGGCAGCTTTTACCTGGGCGCTGGCGGAAGGGCTTGATCCGGCTAAGGTCAAGGCTGCGCTGGAAGGATTTTCTTATGTGCCCGGAAGGCTGGAGAGGTTCAGTTCAGAGAATGGTTTTAGCGTCTTTGTCGATTATGCTCATACCGAGGACGCTTTGAAAAATGTTTTGAGCGCTTTAAAGGCTATCAAGCATAACCGGATCATCGTGGTCTTCGGTTGCGGAGGAGAACGGGATAAGACCAAGAGGCCAAAGATGGGAGCTGTCGTATCTGAGATGGCGGATTACGCGATCATTACCAACGACAATCCCCGCAGCGAGGACCCGGAGCAGATAATCGAAGATATAAAGGTTGGGATTAATAAGAATAATTTTTGCGTTATACCCGAGAGGCTGGAGGCGATCAAGAAATCATTGTCACTGGCTTCCACGGGAGATATTGTTTTAGTGGCCGGCAAAGGCCACGAGGACTACCAGGTACTTAAAGATAAAACCCTGCATTTTGACGATAGAGAGGTAGTCAGGCAATGTTTACAGTCTATGAGTTAACCCGGATCACCGGCGGAAAACTTATTGCCGGGGGCGGGAACATTCAAGCCAAGGGCATATCAATAGATTCGCGCACGATCAAAAAAGAAGAAATCTTTTTGGCTTTGAAAGGGGATAATTTTGACGGCGCTGATTATATCGGGCAAGCCATAAAAAAAGGCGCGTCCTGCATCATTAAAGAAACTGGCAAGGGAAAATTTAAAGCTGGCAGCTGCGCCTGCCTGGAAGTCAAAGACAGTGTCAAGGCTTTAGGAGATATCGCCCGGTATCATCGCCGCAGGTTCAATATTCCGGTCGTGGCCATAACCGGAAGTAACGGAAAGACTACTACCAAAGAAATGGTCTCTTGGGCTTTGTCGAAGAAATTTAAAGTCCTCAAGACCGAAGGCACTAAGAATAACCATATCGGCCTGCCTTTGACTTTACTCGGATTGTCCCCACAACACCAGGTTGCCATAGTCGAGTTAGGGACCAATCATTTCGGAGAAATAGAAAATCTCGCTTCTATTTGCCTGCCTAATATCGGTCTGGTTACCAACATCGGCCCGTCCCACCTGGAATATTTCGGTAATGTCCAGGGGGTTCTAAAAGAAAAATACGCTTTAGTGGAAAATTTATCGGCGCCGGCAGTCGCGATCATTAACGCTGATAACCGGCTTTTGCGCAGAAAACTATCAACGTCTGGAAAAACGGGATTGATTTTAGGTTTCGGAACCTCGAAGTACAGCGATTTTCGCATTACCCGGCTTGAGAGGGCCAGGCAGGGGATAGAATTCCAGGTTAACGGACAGCGTAAGATCATCTTGCCGACAATCGGAGCCCATAATGTTTATAACGCTCTGGCCGCGATCTCAATTGCCAGGATCCTGGGGTTGAGTTATGACGAGATCGCAGCCAGGCTGACACACTTCGAATTCCCCAGCGGCAGGCTCAAGCTTAGGAAATTTGACAGCGCCAAGTTTATCGACGATACGTATAATTCCAGCCCCGCTTCTTTAAAACAGGCTTTATATGCCCTGGAAGATTTTCCTTCTTTTGGCTCGAAGATCGTGGTCATGGGTGATATGATGGAATTGGGAGTTGATAAGGAAGAATTCCACTATGAGGCGGGTAAACAGATCGCCCGGGTCTGCGATAAGTTTATCGCCGTGGGAAAACTTTCCAAAGTCGCTGCCAACGCAGCCAGGCATAGCGGATTCGACACCAGGAATTTGTTCAGTTGCGGCTGCGTTGAAGAAGCCCGGGAGCTTCTTTTTAACAAGATCAGCCCCAAGAAAGAGGACGTGGTCCTCGTAAAAGGTTCGCGGGCGATGAAAATGGAAAAAATATTTGAGGAGCGTTAACGATGCTATATTATTTGTTTTACCCCTTACACGACGCGGTCTCATTTTTCAATATTTTCCGTTATATCACTTTCCGCTCGATCATGGCTACATTCACCGCATTCTTTATCTGCCTGATCTTCGGCCCAAGTGTCATCAGGCTTATCAGCCGGCTTTCGATCGGCCAGAATATCCGCAAGGAGGACAGCGCGGAATTATACAGACAGCATAAAGATAAACAAGGCACGCCGACAATGGGCGGGATCCTTATCCTTATAGCGATCTGCATCTCTACGCTTCTATGGGCTGAACTTGACAACCGGTATATCCTTTTGGTATTGTTCGGAACGCTCTGGCTGGGGATAACCGGTTTTGTCGACGATTACTTGAAGCACGTCCGGAAATGCTCCAAAGGGCTCACCGCTGCTTCCAAATTTACCAGCCAGATCATCCTGGGTCTGGTTTTAGGAGGAATACTCTATTTCAGCCCCGGCAGCAATACTGTGCTGGATATCCCTTTTCTTAAAGATATCACTGTAAAGTTGGGAATGTTTTATATCCTGTTCGTGATCCTGGTGATAACCGGCTCGTCTAACGCGGTCAATCTTACCGACGGTCTGGATGGACTGGCCATAGGATCCGTGGTTTTCGCCGCCATACCTTTTACCGTCCTGTGCTACGTCAGCGGTAACATCAAATTCAGCGAGTATCTTTTGGTGCCTTATATCAAAGGAGCAGGCGAGCTGACCGTTTTCTGTGCCAGCCTCATCGGCGCGGGACTGGGATTTCTGTGGTTCAATTGTTATCCCGCCGCGATCTTCATGGGCGACGTGGGATCTTTGGCCTTGGGAGGAGCGCTGGGGATTACGGCACTTTTAATCAAGAAGGAATTGCTCCTGGTGATCGTGGGCGGGATTTTCGTGATCGAGGCTTTTTCGGTGATCCTGCAAGTGGCATATTTTAAACTGACGAAAAAAAGAATATTGCTTTGTTCGCCGCTTCATCATCATTTTCAGTTCCTCGGATGGAGCGAAAACAAGGTGATCGTGAGATTCTGGATCGTCGGCGTGATCCTGGCTTTGTTGACGCTGGTTACTTTAAAGATACGCTAATGAGAAATCAAGATTATTTCCGGAACAAAAAAATTACCGTAATCGGACTTGCCCGCAGCGGGCTGGCCTGCGCGAACCTGCTCTTTGATCTGGGCGCAAAAGTCTCGGTTACCGATTCCGGTAAAGGCCCACAGATCCAAAGAAACGCGCGGCTTTTAAAGAGCGTTAAGATTGAACGTGAACTGGGCAGGCATACCCCGGAATTTATCAAAGACAGAGATTTCTTAGTCATTTCTCCGGGTGTGCCGGATACGGCTCTTCCTGTGGTTTGGGCCCAAAAGTCCGGGATCCCGGTCATAAGCGAGATAGAGGTCGGCTGGCTCCTGTGCCCGGCGAAGGTCATCGCAATAACCGGCTCCAGCGGAAAGACAACAGTCACTACTCTGATCGGTAAGATCTTAAAAGCGGCGGGATATAAAGCGTTTGTCTGCGGTAACATCGGCAACCCCTTTACCGGAGAGGTCAAGAAGATGCGGCCGGGCGACTTCGCGGTCCTCGAAATTAGTTCTTTTCAACTGGAGAAGATCATAACTTTTAAGCCTAAGATCGCCGTAATTACCAACATCAGTAAAAATCATCTTGACCGTTATCCGGGAATGCCGGATTATATTCTGGCCAAAAAACGTATCAGCCTTAATCAAGATAAAACAGATTACCTGGTTTTAAACGGAGAGGATAAGGAATTGATCAAGATGGCCGGAAGCTCCAGGGCCAGGGTGAAGTTCTTTAAAGCCGGATCAAATCTTAACCCTAACCAGTCCGCGGTCCTGGCTGTCGGTTCAATACTTGGCTTGCCCAAGGATATCTGCCTGAAAGTGTTCAAGGATTTCAAAGGGCTTGAGCACCGGATGGAAGAAGTCGCCACTATCCGCGGGGTGCGTTTTGTCAATGATTCCAAGGCGACCACCGTAGAATCAACGGCCTGGGCTCTGCGCAATATTCATTCTCCGGTGATCTTGATCGCCGGGGGCAAGGATAAGGGCGTGGATTACCGGTCTTTACTGGCTGTTGCCCGGGGGAAAGTAAAAGAAGTCATTCTTATCGGCGAGGCCCGGAAGAAAATCAAAGGCGCGTTTAAGGGACGGTTAATCTTAAGCGAATCCGCCGCGCTTCCCGAAGCGGTTAACCTGGCTTTCAGCAAAGCTGCGCCCGGAGACTGCGTGCTGATGTCGCCGATGTGTTCCAGTTTTGATATGTTTTCCGATTTCGAACACCGGGGCCGGGTTTTTAAACAAACGGTCAAAAGACTTAACAAACCCAAGGCTAAATAAAATGGTAATGCGCAATATCCGGATCCAGCTTTTTATGACTACCGTGACCTTGATCTGTATCGGCCTGGTGATGATCTACAGCGCCTCGGGGATTTACGCCTCGGACAGATATCACGATGAGTTTTTTTTCGTTAAAAGGCACCTGACTTTTATTCTTATCGGTTCGGCCCTGGCTTTTTTGATCATGAACTACGATTACAAAAAACTGCGCCGCTTCGCCCGTCCGGTGTTAATAACTGCGGTAGTTTTGCTGGTTCTGGTCATGGTTCCGCATCTGGGAAGGGAAGTTGCCGGAGCCCGGCGGTGGTTCAGGTTCGGGATATTCAGTTTTCAGCCTTCGGAATTCGCGGTACTGGCGCTGGTTATTTATGCCGCCGATTTCATCGCCCGTAAAGAGAACCAGGTCAAAACTATCCGCTGGGGGCTTCTGCCGATCATGGCTATTCTGGGTTGCGTGTCGTTTCTTATCTTGGCCCAGCCTGATTTGGGGACCACTATATCGATTGCGGCGGTGGTTTTTATAATGCTTTATGTTGGAGGCGTCCCTTTAAGATATCTATTGTTCATTCTTTTGGTCGCCGGGTTCATGCTGTATTTGTTGATCGTCAGCGAACCTTACCGGATGCGCCGGATCGTGGCTTTTCTTAATCCCTGGGCTGATCCCAAGGGAAGCGGTTTTCAGATCATTCAGTCTCAGATCGCCCTGGGTTCAGGGGGGCTCCTGGGAAAAGGGCTGGGACACTCAATGCAGAAATTGTTTTACCTTCCCGCGGCGCATACGGATTTCATATTTTCGATTATCGGCGAGGAACTCGGGCTGGCTGGGACTATCGGCGTGATCGTCCTTTTTGCTATTTTTATCCGGCTGGGGTTAAAGGTAGTCAGGAACGCTCCGGACAGGTTCGGATATTTCTTAAGCCTGGGGTTAGTTTGTATTCTGTCTTTCCGGACTATCGTCAATATCGGGGTTTCCTGCGGGATAATGCCGACTAAGGGGCTGCCTCTACCGTTCATCTCCTACGGGGGATCTTCATTTGTTTTTGATATGATCAGTGTCGGTCTTCTTTTGAACATCGCCAAAGTCGGGGAGTCGCCATAAATGAAAGTTCTTGTCGTAGCTGGTTCAAGCGGAGGGCATATATTCCCGGCGCTGGCTTTATTGGAGTATTTGAAACTTGAATTTCCCCAAGCGGACACTTTTCTTGTTTTGCCCAAAAAAAATATCAAGCAGAATATCGAGGCTAAAGGGTTCAAGATCGCTTATATCGATTCCGTAGCTCTTAAAGCTAAAATCGATTACCGGAATCTGGTTTCAATATGTAAATTTTTCAAAGGTTCCTGGCAAAGCCTGATCATTCTTTTGCGCTTCAATCCGGGAGTAGTGGTCGGCTTCGGCAGTATCGCCAGCGTCCCTTTAGTGGTTTTGAGCTGGCTGATGCGGATCAAAGTGGTTTTGCACGAACAAAATGTTATCCCCGGGGCTGCTAATCGTTTCCTGGTTCATTTCTGTGACCGGATGGCGATCTCTTTTGACCAGACCCGGGAATACTTGAAGCCCGGTTTAAAAAAGCTGATCTTCACCGGCAACCCTTTGCGTAAGCAGCTGGTTAAGGTTGACAAGAAAAAATGCCGGGAATTTTTCGCCCTGGAAGAGAACAAATTTACAATTCTGGTAATGGGCGGCAGCCGGGGGAGCGTCAAAATTAACCAGGGTTTTTTAAAAACGCTTCAGTCTTTACCGGTAAGAAACAAACTCCAGGTCATCCATCTAACCGGTTCAAATGATGCGTCTGATCTTAGCCGGGATTATTCAGACCTGTCAGTCAGGTCCAGGGTTTTTGCTTTCTTAAACGAAATGGAATATGCGTTATCCCTGGCGGACCTGGCGGTCTGCCGGTCCGGAGCCGCCAGTATTCAGGAGTTGATCTATTACCGGCTTCCGGCAATACTTTTTCCTTACCCTTTTGCTTATCAACATCAAATGGCCAATGCCCGGGTTTTAGAATCTAAAGGAGCCGGGATCATCCTGGAAGACAAAGATCTTGATTCAAATAAACTGGAAAATGTTCTGGAAGGTATCTTAAAAGATCCTCGGAAATTAGAAGCGATGCGCTGTGCTTATGATTCGTTTAGCCAGGGCGATGCGGCCCGCAGGCTTGCGGAATTGGTCATGGACGCAAATATCGGACATGCATAAACATTATTTTTTTATCGGCATAGGCGGGATCGGAATGAGCGGGATCGCCCATCTTATCCTCAAAAAGGGGATCAAGGTAAGCGGGTCCGACCTTAAAGAGAATAAGGCTATGCAGGAACTAAAGTCGCTGGGGGCGCGGATTTTTGTCGGCCACTCCAGCGCAAACATTGCCGGATGCGATGTGGTGGTTTATTCTTCGGCGATAAAAGCCGATAATCCGGAATTGATTGCAGCTTATGCGGCAAACATTCCGGTTATAAAACGCGCCCAGGCGCTGGCGGAATTGATGGAAGATAAGACCGTGGTCACGGTCACCGGCAGCCACGGGAAAACCACGACTACCTCTCTGGCCGCGTACTTATTGCTGGAAGCTGGGCTTTCTCCGACCATGGCTATCGGCGGGATCTTCAAGAATATCGGCCATAACGCTTCCCAGGGGCAGGGCCAATACTTTGTAGCCGAGGCCGACGAGTCCGACGGAACATTCTTGTATTATCACCCGCAGTATTCCATCATTACCAATATCGATTACGAGCATATGGATTATTACCGGACTTTCGCCAGCGCCCTTGCCGCGTATAAGAAATTCATAGATCAGACCGCTCCCCAGGGCTGCCTTTTTTGCTGCAGTGACGACGAAAATCTGATGGATCTGGTAAAGGGCTATTCCGGCAGATTAATGAAATTCGGTTTGAAAAACGGCGCGGACATACAAGCCCGGAATATCGAGTTTAAAGGATTGACTTCGGATTTTGACGTATTCCGTCAGGATAAATTCCTGGCCAGGTTCCATCTGGCCCTGGGAGGCGAGCATAATGTTTCCAACGCTTTAAGCGTTGTCGCTCTCGGCCTGGAGCTGGAAATTACGCCTGCGATCATTGCCAAAGTGTTTGCCGGATACAAAGGGGCGGGTAGAAGGCTGGATATTAAATTTCAAAACCTGGATTTTACGGTTATCGATGATTACGCGCATCATCCTACCGAGATCCGGGCTACTCTGGCGGCTTTAAAGAATGCCCGGTCTTTAAGGATAGTGGCGGTTTTTCAACCGCACCGTTACACCCGCACTCAGCTGTTGCTGGAGGAATTCGGCAAATGTTTTGCTCAAGCCGACATGGTAGTGCTTACGGATATTTATCCGGCCAGCGAGCCGGCTATTCCGGGGATTACCGCGCAGTCGGTCTTGGAAAAGATCAAACTTAATTTTCCGGATAAAGAAGTCATGTTCGCGCCGAAAGACGAAATCCCCGCGTTGGTGAAACGCATCCTCAAGCCCGGAGATACCCTGATCATGCTGGGAGCGGGAGATATTATAAAGGTATCCGATGCAGTGGTGGAAGAACTTAAAAAAACCAGGTAAGCTTTCTGAACCTCTTAAAAACCATACTACTTTCAGGATAGGAGGGGCGGCTCAATTATTTTTCCGGCCGCATGACCTGGCAGAATTGCGGCAAATAGTCAGAAACTGCAGTAAAAGAGATTTAAAAATTTTGGTCCTGGGAGCCGGCAGTAATCTATTGGTCAGCGACAAAGGGGCCCGGGCCGCGGTAATCAAACTGGACAGCCTTGCTTTTCGAAAAACCTCGAAGGTCAGGAATATCCTTGAAGCGGGAGCGGGAAAACCCCTGAATCAATTGCTGACTTATTGCCGTGTTCACGGGTTGTCAGGGCTGGAATTTATGGCCGGGATCCCCGGGACGATCGGCGGGGCGCTGGCCATGAATGCAGGAGTTTGCGTAGACAAAAAATTGCTTTCGATAGGAGATTTAGTTGAATCGGTCCGGGTTTTAGATTATAATGGGAACATTAAAATCCTTGAAGGCCGCAAACTGAAATTTGGCTACCGCCGGTCAAATCTGGCTAAGTATATAATTCTTAGCGCCCGTTTTAAACTAAATTTCCAAAATTCAAGGCAGATCCAAGATAAGATTAATGATTACCTGGTTCGCCGCAGGAATACCCGGGATTACTCCCGTCCCAATGCTGGGTGCATATTTAAAAACCCGCCGGGCGATTCCGCGGGCAGGCTCATCGACGCTTGCGGCCTGAAGGGCAAAAAAATCGGCGGGGCTGTGGTTTCTTCTAAACACGCTAATTTCATTTTAAACCAAGACCGCTGTTCGGCCAAGGACGTCCTGGCGCTGGTTAAACTGATCCAAAAAGTTGTTAAGAAAAAATACGGTGTTCTTCTGGAGCCTGAGATAAAAATATGGAAATGAAAAGTGGTCTTAATAAATCTTACGGTAAAATCGGGGTCCTGATGGGCGGCCCTTCCACGGAAAGAGAGATTTCCCTGAAGTCCGGGAAGGCTGTTTTCGAAAGTCTTACCAAACATGGGCTTGATGTTGCGGCCATTGATATTAAAAGCTTTGATCACCGCGATACCGCGGAGTTGATCAAATCCTTTAACATCGACTGCGCGTTTATCGCTCTGCACGGCCGTTTCGGAGAAGACGGCCAGATCCAGTCTATACTGGAAGGTTTGAAGCTGCCTTATACCGGCTCAGGGGTGGATGCCAGCCGGACGGCTATGGATAAGGTTTCGGCTAAAAAGATCTTCCGCGAGAATAATATTCCCGCTCCTGCGGAGCTGATCATCGAAAAAAAATCTTACCTGCCGGGTAATTTGATCAAGCCCGGGTTTGCTTTACCCTGGGTAATAAAACCTCCCACCCACGGCTCGAGCATCGGGTTGTCTTTAGTGGAAAAAGCCGAGGATTCGGCTAAGGCCGTAGATATCGCTTTAGGTTTTGACGATAGAGCGCTGGTTGAGGAATATATTAAAGGAAGGGAATTAACGGTGGGGATCCTGGAAAACCAGCCGCTTTGTGTCATTGAAATAATCCCCAAGAAAAAATTTTTTGATTTCGAAGCTAAATACCAAAGCGGATTTACCGATTACATCGTCCCGGCGCGGCTTGATGACAGCCTCAGCCGCAAGGCCCGGGAGATGGCGCTTAAGGCTCACCAGGTCTTGGGTTGTTTTGGTTTTTCCCGTGTGGATATAATGCTCGATCAACAGAACAGTTTGTACGTCCTGGAAGTGAACACCATCCCCGGGCTTACCTCGACCAGCCTTCTTCCCAAGGCCGCGCAATACGCGGGAATAGAGTTTGACCAGCTTTGTTTGAAACTGCTTGAATCCGCTTATGAAAAAGAATAGATCCAAGACCGAACCGCGCCGCAGCGATAGGCAATTGGATAAAGTATTGATAGCCAAGGTTATTGCATCGGTGGTTCTGATCTCTTTGGCTTTGACCTTATACCAGCGCCTTAAACGCTGTGAGTATTTTCTGGTCAAAGATGTGACTGTCCGGCAAGGCAGCAACATCACCCGGGACGAGAAGAATTTCGTTTATCTCAAAGGCTGCAATATCTTTGACCTGAATTTGGAAAAAGAGGCCAGGAACGTCGCTTACTATTATCCCAGTTATCAGAAGATCAGGATAACCAGGTTTTTTCCGGCTCATCTTGTGGTGGATTTTTTAAAGAGGGAGCCGTTGGCAGTCATCAGGTCGAGCCGGAATTTTTATGTTGACGAAAACCTGGTTCTTTTTGAGCTTCCCGATAGCCCGGCAGAAGTCGACCTGCCGATCATTTCCGGGGTGGATAAGTATATCTCAGGGGCCAAATACGGGACAAAGTGCGGCTCTCAAGCAATCGTCAAGGCTTTGAATATAATCAAGCAAATGCGGGAAAACAAGGTATTTAAGGGCTACAAGATCAAGAAGCTGGATATGTCGGGAACAGATAACCCTGCGACGATTTTTCTTGCCAGCATCCCTCTCGCCGGGTATACTAAAACAGATTTCGTGCCTTTAGAACAGTATTTGGAAGTTAAGGTCGGCTGGGAAGATATCCGGAACAAACTGGCCCTCCTGGCAACTTTGCTTGCGCAAGTCAAAAACAATATTTATAATATAGAATACATCGATCTAAGATTTAAAGAGCCGGTGATAAAATTCAAAGAGAGAGCGAAATAATGGGAAAAAATTACATCTGCGGTTTGGATATCGGTACCAGCAAGATAGCCGCCTGCGCGGCGGAGATCAAAAAAGGCAAAGTGGTCGACCTGTTTTTCGAATCCCAGGAGTCCCGGGGAGTCAGGAGGGGCTCAGTAGTCGATTCCATAGAATTGGTGGAGGTAATAGGAAAAGTCCTCAAAGCCCTGAAAGCTAAATCCGGGATCAATATCAAGGCCGTCTACGCCAATATTGCCGGCCAGGACGTGACCACCAAACACAGTCGGGCGATCATCCCTTTGGTTGAGCGGGGCAATAAAGTCATAAACTCCCTGGATGTCGATAATGTCATCGCTCAAGCGTTGATTTTGGGCTCGACTATCGAAGATGAAGTGATCCATCAGATCCCTTACAGCTTTACCGTGGACAATAAAACCGAGATAACCAATCCCGTTGGTTTGTACGGGCACAAGCTGGAAGTGGATCTTTACCTGGTCTGCGCTAAACTCTCAAGCGTTCAAACCATAAGCTACGCTATTCATCAAGCCGGTTATGATACTAAAGAGATCTTACTTTCCGGGTTGGCCACCAGCGAAGCAATTTTTGACGAGAAACTTAAAACAGGATCCAACATCCTCTGCGATATCGGTTACGATATCACCGAGATTATCTTTTTTAAAGACGGGTTCTTGCGGGATATAAAAATACTCCCTGTCGGAGGCAGCGACTTGACCCGGGCGCTTGCGGAAGGCTTGAATATTCCTCTTGAGCTGGCCAAGGATATTAAGATCTCTTACGGGTCGCTGGACGAGCGTGAGCTTTTGGACGATAACAATCAGATTTTAGTCAGGAATGATAACGCCTATCAGCCTATCAAAAAGAAGCAGGTGGCGGATATTCTTAATGCCAAGACCAAATCCAATTGCCTTTACCTGAAAGATACAGTGGGGAAAACCGTTCCTTTGAACGAAATCAGTCATTTTGAACTTACCGGCAGGACTATCCTGCAGGAAGGCTTCCTGGAAATGCTGGAAGCCAATATCGGCCTACCCGTGGAATTGGCCCGGATCCGCGATTCTCAGCTGGCGCCGATAGTCAACAATAATAGCGCTTTATCCGGTAGAAAATACCTTACTTATGCCACGGCCTTAGGCCTGATCTGCAAGGAATTATACAATTACACCCCTAAATCATTTTCTATTCATAAGTCTAGCCGTAATCCCCTAACCAAAGTCTTAAATAAGCTCAAAGAAGTCTATTTGGAATATTTCTAAATAACCTTTAATCACCGCGTAGGTGATTGGGGGAAAAATAAATTGAAACTTTTTCCCTGTTTCCGCGTTTAACTTAGTGGAGAAGGGAAAGGACAACGAGACATGCAAAACATGACTGATGAAGAGCTGATGTTGAGTTACCAGGAGGGTAACATGCTGGCTATGGATGAGTTCCTCAGGCGCTATAAGAATCCGGTCTACCATTTTGTTTTGCGCTTAAGCTGGAACCCTGCGGAAGCCCAGGATATAACCCAGGAAGTATTCCTGCGTTTGCACCAGCACCGGGATGAATACCGGCCCATAGCCAAATTTTCCACCTGGTTATTCACCATCGCTCATAATCTGAGTGTGAGCAGGCTGCGTCAAAAAAAATGGGCGGTCAGCTGGCCCAGGTCTAATGATGAGTCAGAAGAGTTAGTAGAGTTTGAAAGTCCGGATCCTTCTCCCAGAGAAGTGGCAGCGAATCAAGAGGTTTCGGAAAAATTAAAGGAATGTATTCAAGGCCTTCCCTTTCTCCAGAAAGAAGCCTTGGTTTTAAGAGAGTACGAAAAACTGGATTACCAGGAAATATCAAAAATATTACACACCCCCTTAAGCACAGTCAAAAACCTGATTCACCGAGCCAGGATGAATCTTAAAGATAAACTTATCCCTTCTTTAAAAGAGATAAGGGGAGGAACCGATGTTTAGAGGCCATGTCCGCAAAGATTTGAGCGCTTATCTGGATGATCAGCTTTCCGGTGAAATCAAAGAGAAAGTGGAAAAGCACCTCGCGGATTGCGCGAGCTGCCGCGAAGAATTATCCAGGTTAAAGCAAATATCCGAGCAGTTAAAGGCTTGGCAAACTCCTGATCTTGGAGATGATTTTGACTCCAGAGTCAAGCATCAGATTGTGCTGGGGGAACTGGAAAAAGGAGAGGTTAAAATGAACACTAAAAATATTCCTTCATGGATTCCCTCAAGCGCGTTAGTTGTAGGCCTGCTGTTAGTGGCTATTGTCGGGCAGTTTTATGTTAAAAGAGGCTGGGAAGGAAAATTAAAGAGCGCTACAGATGGAATGGAAGATCAGTTTGAACCAGCGAAATATTCATCTACTTTAACACTTGAATCAAGCTCGGCCGGTAGGCAGTTCGAACCGTATTATGACGAAAAATATGATAAAGTTGCTTTAAACGACGTTAGTCGCAAGTCAGGTTTAGCAGGTTTAGAAAGTGTTGCAAATTGGTCAAGATCAGAAGAAACAAGGATGAGTATGCCCGCAACCTCAGGAGCATCTCTGACTGAGCAGCCAGTGGATTCCGGCGAAGGCTCAGTGATTGTGGTTTATCCGGTTTTGCCGGCTACCGCCCAGGGCGAGAAAGTTATCCGTAATGCCCAGATAGTGTTAGAGGTAGCTGACGGAAGAGAGGCCTATAAGCAAGCCTCGCAGATCTGCCAGGAATTAGGAGGATATTTATCTTCTTCTAAGTTCTATAAGGATAAGGAAGGCCGGGAAGCGGGGACGATCATTATGCGCATACCTAAAGACAAATTTAGCACAGCCCAGGAAAAACTCTCGACTTTAGGAAAAGTAGAAGATATAACTACCGATAGTAGAGATGTGACTCAGGAATATAACAGTCTCAAGACGCAATTGGATACTTTGAAGATCATCTACGATAAGATGCTGGAAGCTTTTAAGAAAAGGCAGGTGACTATCCCGGATGCCATAAGGCAGGAATCCGAGTTAGCCCCGATCCGCTCCAAGATGGAGAATTTAAGCAACCGGATCGCCCAGCTGGATAACTCGATCTCTTTTACCACGATTACCCTGGGTTTCCACGAGCCTAAAGTCTCGGAAAAAACTTTAAGCGAAAGCAGGAATATTATCAAAGAAGGGATGATCACCGCTAAGATCAACTTCATCAAATTCCTGGCCGGCGCGATCCCGACAGCGATATTAACCGCGGTCTGGGTAATTATCGGTCTGGTAGTGTTTTTGTTGGTAAAACCGTTGATATCCAGTTTCTTTAAAAAATAATGATCAAGTAATTGCGATAAGGCCGGGTAAGTCAGTTTAATTACCCGGCCTTATTCTTTTTATTGACCGCAAATTTTTGTGCGGTATAATAGTTCGTTAAATATAAATTAATTGGGAATTTAAGCTCTAGTGATCAGAGAAAACCTGGCAAAAATAAGGCAAAGTTTAGCTTCTTCTTGCGCTAAAGCCGGAAGGCTTAGCACTGAAGTTACCTTGGTTTGCGTAAGCAAAAACCGGTCGGTTGGACAGATCCAGGAAGTTTTGGAATCCGGAGTCACGGACATTGGGGAGAATAAGGTTCAGGAAGCGCTGATCCATTATAAAGCGCTAGCCGATACTGTCTATGGCCAACGGGTAAAGTGGCATATGATCGGCCACCTCCAGAGCAATAAAGTCAAAGAGGCAATAAGGATATTTGATCTTATCCATTCAATAGACAGCCTGAGGCTGGCTGAAGAAATTAACAGGCAGGCCGCCAAAATAAATAAGCTCCAGGATATTCTTGTAGAAGTAAAGACTTCGCCCGAAGAGAGTAAGGCCGGGATAAGCGACAAAGAAGTTCCGGGATTGGTAAAGTCGATCCTCAATTTGAAGAATCTCAGGTTGCTAGACAATGGTCCGCATCGGAAGAGCGGTTTTTGAGGGAGGAGCATAATGAAGATCGGGATCCTGGGTTTCGGGAATATGGGCGCGGCAATGGGAGAGCGCTTAAAGCTTAAATACCAGATTTTTGTTTTTGATAAAGATGTTGACAAAACTAAGGAGTGCGCGGGAATTACCGTAGATAAAAGCCTGGAAGAGCTGGCGAACTGCGCGAATGCTTTGATCCTGGCCATCAAACCGCAGGATTTCGAGAAGTCCCTGGAGGAGATCAAAAAACACGAGCAAATGTATTTGATCATTTCCATCGCCGCGGGGATCACCACTTCGTTTATCGAGGCCCGGCTGGGGAAAAAAGCGGTGATCCGGGCCATGCCTAATTTGCCGGCCAAGGTCGGCGAGGGGATGATCTGTATTACCAAGGGTAAATACGCGACTGATATCGATCTGTCTTTTGTCCAGGGGCTGTTCAACCGGCTGGGAAAGACCCTAATCGTTGAAGAAAGACTGATGGATGCGGTCACCGCGGTTTCGGGAAGCGGGCCGGGATTTTTATACGAATTGATCAATAACATCCCCAGGGCGGAGTGGGACAAGTTCATCAAGGAAGAATTTGTACCTAAACTAAGCTATGCGGGAATGCAAGTCGGATTTACCGCGGAACAGGCCAAGCTTTTGGCGGAAACTACAGCTCAAGGCAGCATGAGTTTATTACATCAATCAAAAACATCTGCGGCGATCCTTAAGGTACGGGTTACATCTCCTGGCGGTACCACCGAAGCCGGCCTTTCGGCTTTGAAGGGCAAAGTCGAAAATCTGGAATTGGCGGTCAGGGTAGCGCTCAAGCGTTCTGAAGAATTGTCCAGGAAATAAAGCAAATTCAAGAAAGGTAAATCTATGGGAAAGATCGGCATCATCGGCGGAAGCGGGCTTTATCAGATCGAGGGGATCAAGAACATCAAAGAAGTTTCGGTTGCGACACCTTTCGGCAAACCTTCGGATAAGTTCACGGTCGGAAGTTTGGAAGGTAAAGAGGTTGTTTTTCTTCCCCGTCACGGCCGGGGGCACAGAATAAATCCCAGCGAAGTGAATTACCGGGCCAATATTTACGCCATGAAGAAACTGGGAGTGGACCGGATCATTTCGGTTACCGCCTGCGGAAGCCTCAGGGAGGATTTTAAACCCCTGGATTTTGTGCTTCCCGATCAGTTTGTGGACCGGACCAATCAGGCCAGATGTATGACTTTTTTCGAGGGCGGTATCGTCGCCCACTTGAGTTTCGCCGACCCGGTCTGTGCAACTTTACGCCAGGTGGTCAAGAAGGGTATTGAAGATCTGGGGCTTAAAGTGCATTTTGGCGGTACTTACCTGAATATGGAAGGGCCGCAGTTTT
>JAPLLS010000047.1 GCA_026387435.1 Candidatus Omnitrophota bacterium | reverse complement strand
TTTCTATCAGGTTATCAACGAGATCTGCGTTCGGGACCAGCGCTACAAGCCTGACAGCTATGAGTTCGTGATGCAGGCTTTGAATTTCACCCAGAAGGAGTTCAAGAAGGAAGGCCATATCAGCGGCCAGGAACTCCTGGAAGGCATCAGAAAGTTCGCCCTTGAGCAGTACGGACCGATGGCTAAAACCGTCTTGCAACACTGGGGAATAACCCGGACCGCGGATTTCGGCAACATCGTTTTTAACATGATCGGGCAAAAACTACTATCCAAGACCGAAAGCGATACCCAGCGTGATTTCGACGATGTTTACGATTTTGAAACAGCTTTCAAACATATCGTAAAAGACCTGCAAATTTAGGAACCGTCCTCTTGATAAACATGTCGATAAAGGGACTAGCCACAGGCATAGGATCTCTTCCCCACCAGGACGCCGACAAGGCGGTGGATTTTGTTTTCAAATACCTGCCTCAGGTACCGTTCTGGCCCCAACTTCCCAAAAGGGATATCCGGGAAGGAATGGTCGCCCAGTTCAGCGAGCATCTGCCTTGCCTGAAAGTCACGCCTGACGGGCTTTACTTTGACAATTGCAACATCGAAAACGAGCTGGAAACTTTTTACGACCGGATAATCTCCGGAGATGCCGATTATTTCAAGATCAACCGGGAATACGCGGAGGGGTTTTACAGTTTTTACGAGAGATTGAAGTCCGGCGGGGTCGATGGGGTCGAGTTCATCAAATGCCATGTAACCGGTCCGCTTACATTCGCGGCGAGCCTGGCTAACCGGGAAGGCGTGGCATTTCTGCATGACGAGATCTTCATGCAGGCGGTGATTAAGGGGCTGGCAATGAAAGCCCTTTGGCAGCTGCGCATGTTCCGGCAGTTCGGCAAGAAAATGATCATTTTTATAGATGAACCGTATTTGAGCTCGTTCGGTTCGGCTTATACGCCTGTCAGCCGGGAGGAAGTGGTCAAGGTTTTGGATGAACTGACTTCGGCCCTAAAAGCTTCGGATGTGCTGATCGGAGTGCATTGCTGCGGAAATACCGACTGGTCGATGTTCACCGAAGTCCGGGGTATCGATATCATAAATTTCGACGCATACGGCTTTACCGACAAACTTGTTCTTTATGCCGGCAACCTCAAGGGTTTTTTCAAAAGAGGGGGGATTCTCTGTTGGGGCATAGTGCCTACCCAGGAACCCTTGGAGCTTCCTGAAATCGATCCTTTGCTGCGCAAAATCGAGGATGGGATCAAGTTTTTGGTCAAAAAAGGGGTGGCTGAGATGAAAGTCCGCGAAAATCTGCTTTTAAGCCCCAGCTGCGGGCTGGGTACGCTTGACGAGAACCGGGCCGCCAAAGTTTTCAGCCGCCTTTCCGAGCTTTCCGCTATTCTAAGGAAATCCTAGAAGATACTATTTGACAAAAAGGGGCGAAAGTAATAATATATACGATATTTTCTTAGTAGTACCCGGCGCTAATCGGAATTGCGCAGGTATACGTCTATAAGTTACACCCAATCCAATAGGCACCCGGCGCTAATCGGAATTGCGCCGGTATACGCTTGTGCGTTAATGGATTGGTGTACGTCTCTACGTTAGGAGAGTTTTAGATGAAAGAAATAAGGATTCATGCACGTGCAGGGCAGGGCGCGATCACTACCGCGTCTTTGCTGGGTTACGCTTATTTCACCAAGGGAATGTACCCGTATGCTTTCCCGAATTTCGGCGCCGCCCGTATGGGAGCTCCGATGAACGCTTTTGTCCGGGTGGATTCCAAGCCGGTCAGGCTGCGCAGCCAGATCTACGAACCGGATTACGTGATCATCGTTGACGCGACTTTGATGCGCGGTTTCAACTGTTTTGCCGGGCTCAAGGAAGACGGGATCGCTATTGTCAGCCAGAGAGAAGGGGTAGAAATCCCTAAGCTCAAGGCAAAGCAGAAGCTCTACGTTATTCCGGCCAATGATATCGCCATGAAAACCATCGGCAGGCCGCTGGGCAACACCGCTTTACTGGGCGCTTTTGCCGCGGCTTCCGGCGAGCTGGACATCGAGGCTTTAACGGCTTCGGTCAAGCAGCGTTTCAGCGGTAAGGCTCTGGAAGGCAATATCCAGGCCATTCAGCAGGGATTTGATTTCGTAAAAAATATTAAGAAGTAACAAAACAAGTAGTTCGTCCTCGGCAAAAATTCGCGGATGAGGGTATCACCTCCTCGCGTAGACGTTCGCAAATTCCTCTGGGAATTTGCTCGCACGCTCGGAGTAAATTCGCGCTAATAAGTTGATGTCGCTTAGCGTATGAAGTAGCAGGCTCCACAACTTATGCGCTCATTTAAGGAGAGTTTTATGTTCGGACCATTAGTATGTAAGCCTGGTTCAAGCAAGAATAACAAGACCGGTTCCTGGCGCGTCGAAGCCAGTCCTGTTTTTCTGCACAAGAACTGCATCGGCTGCAAGATGTGCATTTCAGTCTGCCCCGAGGGCTGCGTTTCGGGAACTGAGAAGAACAAGATGGAAGTGGATCTGTCATTCTGCAAAGGCTGCGGGATGTGCGCGCTGATCTGCCCCAAAAAAGACATCGAGATGGTTAAGGAGGAAACTCAAAAATGAAAGAATTACTAGAAGGTTCGATGATAGTAGCAAAAGCAATACAGCTTTGCCGCCCCGGCGTAATTTCCGCCTACCCGATCACTCCTCAGACCCATATCGTCGAGGAACTGGCGCAGATGGTCGCCGACGGACACCTCAATGCCCAGTTCGTCAACGTCGAGAGCGAGCATTCGGCAGCATCGGTGGTCCTGGGTTCGGAAGCCACCGGAGTCCGGTCTTATACCGCGACTTCTTCGCAAGGGCTCTTGTTGATGGCGGAAGTTATCTTCAATATCGCCGGCATGCGCCTGCCCATAGTTTTGACCGACGCCAACCGGGCGATCTCCGCTCCGATCAATATCTGGAACGACCAGCAGGATACGATCTCTTTGCGCGACGCCGGATGGATCCAGCTTTACGCCGAGGACAACCAGGAAGCTTTGGATTTTCATATCCTGGCTTACCGCCTGGCCGAAGACAAGAACATCATGCTTCCGGTCATGGTCTGCATGGACGGATTTATTTTGACCCACGGCATCGAGACCGTGGACATGCCTACCCAGGAACAGGTCGATAAATACCTGCCTCCCTATAAAGCTTTGTATAAACTTGACGTGGACAATCCCCTGACCCTCGGGCCTTTGGCTGATCCGGATTATTATACGGAAGCACGTTACGCTATTCACGAAACCCAGAAAAAAGCGCTGGCTCTTATACCTAAATTAACCGCAGAATTCGCCAAGGTTTTCGGGCGGAATTATAACGGCCTGATCGAAGGTTACCAGATCAAAGACGCGGAACGGGTGATCGTGGCTATGGGCTCGGTCTGCGGAACCATCAAAGACGTGATCGACGAATTAAGGAAAAAAGGCAAGAAAGTCGGGCTTTTAAAGATCACTTCTTTCCGGCCGTTCCCGGCGCAGGAGATCTACGAAGCGCTGAAGAATGTTCCTAAAGTCGCGGTCCTGGACCGTTCGGTTTCTCTGGGATCTTTCGCTCCGGCAGCTTCCGAGATCAAGGCGTGTTTCTTCGGAAAAACCAAGAAGCCGAAAGTGATCTCCAGTTTTGTGGCAGGACTCGGCGGACGCGATATCACCAAGGATTCGATCAAAGAGATCTACAGCGCACTTACCCAGAAAGAAAAAACCTGTGAGTTCATCGACTTAAAACCAGAATTATTAAAGGAGAATTATGAGTAACCATCTTTTTAGTCCCGGACATACTGCCTGTGCCGGCTGCGGTCAGTCTCTGGCAGTGAGGCTAGTAATCGATGCGGCGGGAAAAAACACCATCGTTGCCAATAATACCGGCTGCCTGGAAGTTTTTTCCACCAAATACCCGGAATCCGCCTGGGAAGTCCCGTTCGTGCATTCCTTGTTCGAGAACGCTCCGGCTGTCGCTTCAGGAGTGGAAGCTGCGCTTATATATTTAGGAAAAAAAGATTCAATCAATCTCATTGCCGAGGGCGGAGACGGCGGCACCGCGGATATCGGGCTGCAGTCACTTTCGGGAATGTGGGAGAGGGGCCACGATATTCTTTACATCTGCTACGACAATGAAGCTTACATGAACACCGGTATCCAGAGAAGCGGTTTGACCCCGTTTTCCGCAAATACCACCACCACTCCCAAAGGCGTTAAATCATTCGGCAACCCGAAGATGAAAAAACCCATGCCCGAGATCGCTTTGGCTCACGGGATCCCCTATGTGGCTACTTCGAGTATCGGCTATCCTCAGGATATAACCCGGAAAGTGAAAAAAGCTTTTACCATCAAAGGGCCGAAATACCTGCAGATCCATGTGCCTTGCCCTTTAGGATGGCAGTATCCTTCCAACAAGAGCCTGGATATGGGCAAGCTGGCGGTGGAAACGGGTTTATATCCGATCATTGAATATGAAAACGGGAAATTGGTTTCGGTGCGCAAGATCACCCCTAAGCCGGTAGAAGAGTATTTGAAGGCTCAGGGAAGGTTCAAACAGATCTTGAGCAATCCCGATGAGATCAAAAAGGTCCAGGCGATAGCGGATAACAATATCGCAAAATACGGTTTAAAATCAGAATCCCAGCCGGAGACTCCGGCGGTCTGAGCGTATCTCGTCCTCGGCATACATTCGCGGATTTCGTTAAAATCCGCTCATGCCTCGGACTAAATTCGGCCCAATAATTTATGTCGCACTTCGTGCTCCATAAATTATGGTCTCATTTAAATTTTAGGAGGAATTTAAGATGGCAAAAGTTACAGTTGATGCAGCGACTTGCGTAGGATGCGGTTTATGCGAACAGGGTTGTCCGGAAGTCTTCAAAGTCGAAGGCGACGGCATCGCTCACGTCAAAACCAATTCCTGCGATAAGCATAACCTCAAGGAAGTAGCCGAGCAGTGCCCGGTTACCGCTATCAAGATCAGCTAATTCGATAATCAGGGGTTTAAAAAATAAGGGACGGTTCCATGATTCAGGGAACCGTCCCTTTGTTTTTTTAATATACTTTTCAGCCGCCCTGGGACTTTTTGATCAGCTCCGTAAGGAACTTGTCAAAAAATTCCTGTTTTTTATCATTAAGCACTTTTTCGCCGAACTTTACTTTTTCTTCGGAAAATTTTTTTTCGTCTACTGCCGGCTTGTCTTTAAGTTTGACGATATAGAAGCCGGAAGTGAGTTCGATCACGCCGCTGGCGGCGTTATCTTTGAGTTTGCCTGCCGCAGTAAAGAAATCATCAGACGCTCCCACGCCTTCGATATAACTGCCGAATTTAAACAGCCCGGTTGTTACGGATTTTAGGGAAAAGTCTTTAGCGAGCTTGTTAAAATCGACATCTATCAAGTTGCCGGGGGAGAGATTTTTGATTTTTTGGGCGCATTCTTCGATCCTGGCTTTAGCCATTTCCCGGGATTTAATTTTGACGAACCTGGCCTGAATTTCTTCTTTAATATCCTTGAATTCCGGGATAAAAGGCTCTTTTCTTTCCTTGGTCCGGAAGAGGTAAAATTTCTTTTCGATTTCCATCGGTCCCAGCAGGTCGCCTTGTTTTAAAGACTGAAGGGATTTGGATATTTCTTGCGACAAGCTTATTCCTGGAATAGGGCTGGTCTCTGCGAATAACCCGGTTTCTTTAACGGGAATATTGTTATCCTTGGCGATCTTCTCCAGGGTTTCTTTGTTTTCTATGCGCGCGTTCAAATCCTTGATCTGGTCCGCCGAATCCAGCGCCAGGTATTCCAGGTTAAAAGAAAGCGGCTTTTTGAACTGGAGGGAATTTTTATCGAAATATTCTTTGAGCTGGGCATCGGAAGGATTAATATCCTGGACGAAATCCGCCGGGATCGCTCCGATGTAAGAAACGCTCAATTGTTCGTTTTCCTTATTATAAGCTTCCAGGATCTGCTCGGCGCTTACTTTAACTTCTCTGGTTACTTCTTCGACCAATTTCCTGATCGCCAGGTTCTGGCGGCTCATTTCTTCGTAAGTGCGGGGCTGCAAGTGCAGCCCGTATTTGATCACCTGCTCGTAAAGGTTGTTGTCGAATACGCCTTTGCGGTAAAAGGAGGGGTCTTTCTGAATATAGTTGATCAGTTCCGAGTCGCTGCCCCGGATCCTTCTTTTTTCGGCTTCATAGAGCATGACCAGCCTCTGCAAGGCCATGCTTTTTAGGTCGAAGAGTTTACGCACCTGGTCAAAATTATCGCCCAGCTGCATTTGAAGCTGGGTTTCTACCGCCCGGACAGCTTCGATGTACTTTTCCCGGGAAATACTCCGGTTGAAGATCTTCCCGTAGCCGGAGTCGGTTTCCTTCATGCTCCTGACCGAGCTGGAGAATCCCCAGACCACAAAACCCGGCAGGATGAATACCAGCAACACTATCCAGATCCTTTTTTGGATTTTCTTGTTGTGAAATTTGCGAAGCATTTTAATCCTCCCGGTTTTTTAAAAACATTATTATGACTCTTTATTATAGCCAAAAATCCGGATATTACAAATAAATAAATGGATCTTGTTTAAATATATATTCAGGCCTGTTGAACATTTTGATTGTTTTGGTTTTCCCGGCGAGTTATAATAATAAAAAATAGGCCATAAAAGGAGGAACGATGGAAAAAGAGAAAATTCTTATCGTCAACGGCGACAAAAAGGTGCGCCAGTCTTTAGAGAAATTGCTCAAGAAGGACTATCAGGTCTTCACTTCGCCCACATTCAAGAAGGCTTTTGAATTATACAAAGCGGAACATATCAATACGGTTATCACGGAATTAAACACCGATGAAACTAAAGGGATCGAGGTTATCACTAAATTCCAGGAGGTCAGGTCCGATATCCCGATCATCGTAGTGACTACCCACAATTCCGTTCCCATGGCTGTTCAGGCGATGAAGGCCGGAGCGTACGATTATATTACCACACCATTTAACACCGACGAGCTGGGGCTGGTCATACTGCACGCTATGGAAAGAAAGAAGCTGCAGGAAGAGGTCAAAGAAGGGAAGATCTATCAGGAAATGGCCGTGACCGATAGTTTGACCGGGCTTTATAACCGCCGCTATTTCGATGAGCTGCTGATCCGGGAAGAAGCCCGGGCCAAGCGTTATCCTCAGCAATTTTCCCTCTTAATGATCGATATCGACGATTTCAAGAAATTTAACGATAACTACGGCCACCCTAGCGGGGATAATATATTGAAAACCGTGGGCCAGATACTTTTGCGGCGTATCCGCAATACCGATTATGTCGCCCGCTACGGCGGAGAAGAATTCTGCATTATCGCTCCGCATACCGGCAAGAAAAATGCTTCGGTGTTCGCGGCGAGGATAATGGATATTATCGCCAAGGAAAAATTCACTCTCTCTGACGCCGTACAAGCCTCAATCACGGTAAGCATCGGAGTGGCGAATTTCAACGACGACGCCCAAACCAAGGAAGAACTGCTTAAAAAGTCGGACGATGCTATGTATCAAGCGAAAAAGCTGGGCAAGAACCGGGTTTGCCTGTTCGGCACGGAAAGTTAATACTGAGGGAACGGAATGAGGAGTATAATATTTTTTATTTTCGTTTTTTGGGCAATCCCAAACTGCTTTGCCCAGTCCAACTACACTGAATCCCTGACCATTACTACTTATTATCCCGCGCCATACGGGGTTTACCGGAATATGCGATTGTTCCCCAGTAGCGAACCTACAGGTTCTGCGTTGCAACCGGGAGTGATGTATTTTAACGGCAGCGACAATACCACCTATGTTTACAGAAATGTCAGTCTCGGCTGGCAGGCTTTGGGTGCAGGCGCAGGAGATAGTTTATGGACGGCAAGCGTAAATAATATCTATAACAATAATTCCGGCAATGTCGGCATCGGAACTTCCACCCCGACAGAAAAGCTGCAGGTGCAAGGAAATATCATTAATAGCGGAGCTATCCGTTCTCAAGGAGATATTCAGACTAACGGCATGCTTATAGTAGGTTCGGGTACTACTACCCCTGTGGACGGAGCCATCCGTTTCAACGGCACGGGTTTTGAGGGCTATTATGGCGGAGGGTGGCATTCAGTGTTTGAAGCCAATGCTACGGGTATCGTGGCCGGAACTCTGAAAGGGAGCGGTTCATTTACTTTTGTTCTGGGGAGTACGGGCGGCGTTCTCACCTGCGGTGCTATAACGCCTCCGGCAATTTGCGGCCCTTACAACCCTGCCGGTTTTTATACAGATAACGCCAAATGCGAATCTGGATGGCTGGTTTACAATCGCGTCTGTCCAACGGGTAGTCTTTCTAATCCGTGCTCTTGGACTTGTCAAAAACTCCCCTGATTTCAAGTCAGGCGTAAAGCGTGTAAAAACCAGCCCTGGACAGGGTTTGTATTAAAACAATTTCCCTTTACAATAGCCGTCTAAGCCTGTATAATAAAAAATCGTGTGGGATTCTTTTATTTTTAAACCATACCCACCCCTGGGGTGGGGTAAGGTTAATTGAATATGAAAGATAAAGTGCTAAAACTCGGGCTTCCCAAGGGCAGCCTTCAGGAAGCTACGTTTAAGATGTTCCAGAAAGCCGGATTCAAGGTTTCTCTTTCTTCTGACCGGTCTTATTTTCCGTCTATCGACGATCCTGAGATCGAATGCGTGCTTTTGCGGGCTCAGGAGATGTCTCGTTACGTGCAGGACGGCGCCCTGGATTGCGGGATCACCGGTAACGATTGGATCCTGGAAAACCGTTCGGATGTGATCAGGATCACCGACCTGGTTTATTCCAAGGTCAGCATGGGCAAAGTCCGCTGGGTCCTGGCTGTGCCGGAATCTTCGAATATGAAGTCGGTCAAGGATTTGAAGAACAAGAGGATCGCCACCGAACTGGTCAGCGTGACTAAGGATTATTTCGCCAAAAATAAAGTCAAAGTCGAAGTAGAGTTCTCGTGGGGGGCCACGGAAGTGAAAGTCAACGCCGGCCTGGTGGATGCCATCGTGGATGTTACCGAGACCGGAAGAAGTTTAAAAGCCAATAAACTGGCGATCATCGCGACTTTATGCGAATCCACCACTCAATTTATAGCCAATAAGAGTTCTTTTAAAGATAATTGGAAGAAAAACAAGATGGAGCAGATCGCTTTGCTTTTAAAAGGCGCCATCGCCGCCGAAGGAAAAGTCGGGCTGAAGATGAACGTCAGAGAAGAAGACGTCAAAAAGATCACCGCGTTACTTCCCGCGCTTAAAAAGCCCACCATCTCCGGGCTGACCGGCAGCGGCTGGGTGGCTGTGGAGACGATCATCGACGAAAATGTGGTCAGGACCTTGATCCCGGCTTTGAAGAAAGCGGGCGCGGAAGGGATAATCGAATATCCGCTGAATAAATTGATTTATTAATCGTACACGCGAAAAAAAGGAGCAGCAAAATGCCTTGCGGCAAAAAAAGAAAAAGACAGAAGATCAAAACGCACAAGCGCAAGAAGATACGCCGTCGTCTTCGCCACCTGAAGAAGCGCGATTGGGGATGATGACGCGATAGATCTGCCTGCCTGGCGGCTTCCGTCAGGCAGGACGCGTTATCTTAAAAGATAAGGTTGGCTAATTTATAATGGTTTCTACTTTATATAGAAGTCGATTCGTATTTTTGTTCTTGTTATCGGTTATTTTTTTCGCGGATGGAAGAGTTTTTGCTTTCGACCGCCAGACAGCAGCCGCGCTGACCCGTTATATCATGGCCGGCTTCTTTGAGAAACAGGGCGATATCGATCTGGCTGTCCAGGAGTATAAGAAAGCCTTAAAGGCCGACGAAAAGAACCCGGTTATCCATTTAAGCCTGGGCGCGGCTTATATCAAGAAAAAAGAAATTTCCCTGGCCATAGAAGAAATCAACCGCGCGGTCGTCCTTGAGCCTGACGCTGTTGAGCCCCACGCCATCCTCGCCCTTTTATATTTCGCCCAGGAAAAGCTTTCCGAAGCGGGAAAAGAATATGAAAGAGCCCTTCAGAGCGCCGCCAAGCTGGAACCCAAGAACATAAGTATTTTTAAAAGCCTGGGTATTTTATACCTGCAGCAGAAAAATTATAAATCTGCGGAAGACACCTTTCTTTCCATTATCGGCATATCCCCGACTGACTTCGAGGCCCATTTTTACCTGGCGAATACCCTGGACGAACAGAAAAAAAAGGAAGCCGCGATAATCGAACTCAAGAAAGTTCTGGAGCTCAAACCTGAATATCACCAGGCATTGAATTACCTGGGTTACTTATACGTCGAAGAAAACAAGAACCTGGTGGAAGCCGAAAAAATGATCAAAAAAGCCCTGGAGATCGATCCGCAAAACGGGGCGTATATCGACAGCCTGGGCTGGCTCTATTTCAAGCAGGGCAAGGCTAAAGAAGCGGTCAAGGAACTGGAAAAAGCGTCGGCCATTATGGACGACCCGGTGATCTTCGAGCACCTCGGCGACGCCTATTTTAAAGTGCAGGATTTTACTCAAGCTAAGGCGAACTGGGAGAAATCCCTGAAATTAGAGCCCAACAAGCCTGAGGTCATGAAAAAGATCGACGGTCTGAAAAATAAATAATCGATTCAATCCCCATGGCATATAGCGACAAACAAATCACTGACTTGGAAGGTAAAGCCAAACATATCCGCAAAGCGATCATTGATATGCTCTGCAGGGCTTGTTCCGGCCATCCGGGAGGCAGCCTTTCTTCGGTAGAGCTGATCACTGCTTTGTATTTCGCGGTGCTGCGCCATGACCCCAAGAATCCCAAGTGGCCGGAAAGGGACAGGTTCCATATGTCTAAAGGCCATTGCTGTCCTTTATGGTACGCTGTCCTGGCGGAAGCCGGATATTTCCCCAGGGAAGAGTTGCTCAAGCTGCGCAAACTCGGGGCGATGCTTCAGGGCCATCCTGACCGCAGGACGCCGGGAGTGGAAGTGGCCAGCGGATCTCTGGGCCAAGGGCTTTCCGTGGCCATGGGCATGAGCCTGGCAGCCAGGCTCGACCAAAAAGATTACCGGACCTACTGCCTTATCGGCGACGGGGAATCTCAGGAAGGAAACATCTGGGAAGCGGCCATGGCCGCGGCCCACTACAAATGCGATAATCTTTGCGCCATTCTTGATTACAACAACCTTCAGATCGACGGCAAGGTCAGCGAAGTCATGGGAATCGAGCCGGTAGCCGCCAAATGGCAGGCTTTTGGCTGGCAGACCATAGAGATCGACGGCCACAATTTTAAAGATATCCTGGCCGCTTACGACCAGGCCAGGACGATTAAACTTAAGCCGACGATAATCATAGCCCATACCGTCAAAGGCAAAGGGGTGTCTTTCATGGAAAACGTTTGTTCATTTCACGGTAATCCCCCTACTCCCGAGCAAGCCGAAAAAGCATTAAAAGAGCTTGAGTGTGACTAAAACCGTTAACAACCTACGAGGTTGTAGGTTGAATTAAGGTTAATATGGGTGAACAACTGAATCAACGCGATATTTACGGAAAAACCCTGGCTGAACTGGGGATTGCTAACAACAACATCGTTGTCCTGGACGCGGACCTGTCCGGGTCCACCAAGACCTCGGTGTTCGCCAAGGCATTCCCGGAAAGATTTTTCAATTTCGGGGTAGCCGAGCAGAACATGATGGCCACGGCTGCCGGCCTGGCCTCGTGCGGCAAGACCGTTTTCGCCTCCACTTTCGCGATGTTCGCGACCGGCCGGGCCTGGGAACAGGTAAGAAATTCCCTGGCTTACAATAATTTCGACGTCAAGGTAGTAGCCACTCACGCCGGAGTCACCGTCGGGCCGGACGGTGCCAGCCATCAGGCGCTGGAAGATATCGCTTTGATGCGCGCAATTCCCAACATGAAGATCATCGTTCCCTGCGACGGGCCACAGACCAAAGACGCTATTGAGGCCGCTTTTTCCAATAAGGGGCCGGTTTATGTCCGGATCGCCAGGTGCAAAGTGCCGACCGTGGAGAATAAAGGCGAATTTAAATTCGGCCAGGCTCAGGTTTTGCGCCAGGGTCAAGACGCCGCGATAATTGCCTGCGGGATAATGGTCAATGAAGCCCTGATCGCCGCGGAAACTCTGGCTAAAAAAGGGATCCAGGTCAAAGTCATTAATATGCATACCATCAGGCCGCTGGACACCAGGGCCATAATCGAAGCCGCAAAATCCACCAAGGGTATTGTCGTTTGCGAGGAACATTCCATTACCGGCGGCCTGGGTTCGGCTGTGGCTGAGGTCGTTTGCGAAAATCATCCCACCAAAGTTTTGCGGGTAGGGGTAAAGAACAGGTTCGGCCAGTCCGGCGAACCTGAAGAATTGTTGAAAGAATATAACCTTACCAGCCGAGATATCGAAAAAGCGGTCTGCGGTATATTGGAATAATTAAAGTGGCCAAAGTGAAGCTCGATTCCTTCGCTAAGATCAACCTGTATTTATCGGTCCGCCCCAAACGCCGGGATAACTACCACGGCATCACCACTGTTTTTGAGAGGATCAGCCTTAAGGATACGATCACCCTCCAGCCCAGGAAAGACAGCCTAATAAAAATTTCCACCAATAATAAGAAACTTTCCTGCGATAGATCCAATTTTGTCTGGCAATCCGTGGAATTATTGAGGAAAAAATTCAAAATAACCCGAGGCCTGAATATCCGGATCATTAAACAAGTGCCCCTGGGCAGCGGAATGGGAGGGGGATCCAGTAATGCCGCCAGCACGCTTTTGGGCTTGAACCGGCTCTGGAAACTTAAGCTTTCCCCGGAGAAACTGGCTAAATTAGGCTCAAAAATCGGCTCGGACGTGCCGTTTTTCCTTTATAACTGCTCTTTTGCCCTGGGCTTGGGCCGGGGAGAGAAGATCGTTCCCTGGAAAAATCCGAATAAACCAGGATTTTGGCATGTGATCGTGGTTCCTCAAGTTAACGTTTCTACTGCTCTGATCTACCGGAAATGGGATGATTTTAAGGGTAATTCAGGCAAAAAAAATAAATATTTAACGGAGTTGACAAGAGGCAAATCCGGTGTTAAACTTATATCTTTGGCATTGACGAAATTTGACCCTTCCTCTCTTTGGAAGATTTTTATTGCCAAAACAAAGTAATTGCGGCTGTGACAGCCAGGCATAAAAGTTTCTGTAAGTTCTGCCCGGTAGTGTAATGGTAGCACATCAGAATTTGGGTCTGACTGTCAAGGTTCGAATCCTTGCCGGGCAATATACGTCACATGTCACAAGGTCACAAGTGAAGGATGATTGTGGTATAAATATGAAAACTAAACTTGCGGCGATAATTTTAGCGGCGGGAAAAGGGGAGCGGATGAAATCCGAGCTGCCTAAGGTCCTGCACCGGATCTGTTCCCGGCCGATGCTCGGCTACGTCCTGGACCTGGTCAATGAACTTAAAGTAAAAGATTTTACCGTGGTGTTGGGTTATAAACACGAGGAAGTAAAAAAATTCCTGGAGCCGAAAACCAAGACCGCGCTTCAGAAGAAGATCCTGGGCACCGGAGACGCGGTAAAGGTCGCTCTGCCGTCTTTGCGCGGTTTTAAGGGCACGGTGGTGGTGCTTTACGGAGATAACCCGCTTTTAAAGAAAGAGACCATCGAAAAGCTGGTCGCTCATCACTTGGAAATCAAAGCCGCGGCAACGCTGCTTACGGCTAAACTCGACAAGCCTTTTGGCTACGGCCGGATCTTAAGGGATAAATATAACTCTCTAAGCGGCATCGTCGAAGAAAAAGACGCCGACGATTTTCAAAAAGCCATTCAGGAGATCAACACCGGGATCTTTTGTTTTGAAAAAGATAAACTGGTGGAAAGCTTGAAGAATGTCCGGCCGAACAACGCTAAAAAAGAGTATTACCTTACCGACGTCATCGAGATCCTTTATAAAAAAGGCGATCTGGTCGAGACCGTGGAGATCTCCGACGCCAACGAAGCCCTGGGGATCAATTCCCGGGTGGAACTGGCTGCGGCCAACAAGATAATGCAGCGCAGGATAAACGAAGCATACATGAAAGAGGGGGTGACCATAGTCGATCCGGAAACC
>JAPLLS010000009.1 GCA_026387435.1 Candidatus Omnitrophota bacterium | reverse complement strand
AAGACCGGACCAAGTTCAGCCTGATCTCACAGCTCGTTGAAGGCGGGGAGCAAACCATTAAAGTCAATGTGCTGGTTTGCGGTCAGCGCAAGTCCTGGCGCAGAAGATCTTTCAGTATCACCGAGGCGATCGTCGAAGATTCCAGCGCCAGGCTGTCTTGCGTTTGGTTCAACCAGCCTTACCTGAAACAGTATTTAAAACCGGGAGTAGGGCTTATCCTCTACGGGAAAGTCGAGCGTTACGCCGGCAAGATCCAGATGACTAATCCCGAGTTTGAAATTGTTTCTCCAGATGCTGATCAGTCTTTGAATATCGGAAGGATCGTTCCGGTTTATCCTGCGGTTGCCGGGCTGGGGCAGCGCAGCCTGCGCCGGATGATCAAAGAGTGCCTGGATAAATATGGCTCTAAACTGGAAGATTTCCTACCCTATGACTTGCGCAGCCGGAATCAACTGCTTAATTTATCCGAGAGCCTGGCCAATATCCATTTTCCCGAAACTGAGCTTAAGCGAAAAGACGCTTATACCCGGCTGGCCTTTGAAGAATTTTTTATTTTTCAGCTTCCCCTGGCAATAAGAAAGTTTAAAAAGAAGGATAGCCCGGGAATAGCCCATAAGGCCGATGCAAAATTGGCCCGGGAATTTATTAAAGCTTTGCCTTTTGAACTTACGGACAGCCAGAAACAGGTGGTTAAGGAAATTACCGCAGATATGGCCAGCCCTCAACCGATGCAAAGGCTCCTGCAGGGTGATGTCGGTTCGGGTAAGACCGTAGTGGCCACCATCGCCGGGATGATCGCCATTGACGGCAATTATCAGGTAGCGTTTATGGTGCCTACGGAGATATTAGCCCAACAGCATTATGAAAAGATAAAGTTTCAGATCTCAAATTCCAGGTTACCTAGAGAGATCAAGGTAGGGCTATTGACCGGCAGTTTAAAAGAACCCGATAAAAAGAAGCTTCTGGCGGAAATAAAGTCCGGAGAAATTGATTTGCTCATCGGGACTCATGCTTTGCTCGAAGGTAATGTGGAATTCAGGAGCCTGGGGTTGGTAGTCATCGATGAGCAACACCGCTTTGGGGTGGCTCAGAGAGCTAAATTGCCCCAGAAAGCAAAGCACCCCGATGTTTTGATCATGACCGCCACACCCATTCCCCGGACCCTGGCCATAACTCTCTACGCTGACCTGGATGTTTCGGAGATAACCGAGATGCCTATTGGCCGCAAGCCGATTAAAACGGCGTGGATAACCAGCTTTAAAAGAGAATGGCTTTATGAATTTATCCGCAAGACCGTTTCCCAGGGCAGGCAGGTATACGTGGTTTATCCGATTATCGAAGAGTCATTCGCCCTGGATTTACTGAGCGCCAAGAAAATGTACGCTGAATTCCGGGAAAATGTATTCAAGGAATTCAACGTTGGTCTGATCCACGGCAAGCTTAAACAAAAAGAACAGGACAGGATCATGTCCGAGTTTAAATCCTGCAAACTGCAGATCCTTATCGCCACCACGGTTCTGGAAGTGGGCATTGACGTGGCTAACGCCACGCTGATGGTTATCGAAGAGGCTCACCGTTTCGGATTATCCCAGCTGCACCAGCTGCGCGGCCGGGTAGGCCGGTCAGAACTTGAATCATTTTGCGTGGTGGTATCCGACGCCGCAGGAGCCGACGCCAAAGCCCGGCTGGCATCCCTGGTCAAGTATATTGACGGTTTTAAGATCGCGGAACAGGACCTCAAGATCCGGGGTCCGGGAGATTATTTCGGCACCAGGCAGCATGGCTTGACCGGCTTGAGGATCGGAAACCCTTTGACCCAGATGCAGCTTTTGAAAAAAGCCAAGGAAGAAACGATCCGGATCCTTGATCTTGACCCCCGGCTGGAATCCAAGCCGAATCTGGCGCTTAAGGAAAAATTGCGGCAACGGTTCCCCGAATATGAGAAAATGATCCTGGTAGGTTAAAACCATGCGTATTATTACCGGTTTTTACAAGAGCAGACTGCTTAAAACTCCCAAAGGCATCCGGCCCACAGAAGACCGGGTGCGCAAGGCTTTATTCGATATTTTGGGGGATGTTTCCGGGTTAACTTTCCTGGAGCTTTTTGCCGGCTCCGGTTCAGTAGGTTTGGAGGCTTTGTCCCAAGGGGCCCAAGAGGTGTTTTTCGTGGAACACCTGAGACAGGCCGGACTTGCGCTTGAAGAGAACATCAAAAGCCTGGGCTGCCAGGACCGGGTCAAGGTTATTTGCCAGGATGCGTTCCGGGCCATCGAAAATATCCGCCAAAAAGGCCGGAAATTCGATTTGATCTTTGCCGACCCTCCGTATTACCAGGGTTTAGCAGAAAAAATCTTGCAAACTTTAGGAGAGTGTGATATACTTCACAAATCTGGCTATATAATCATCCAACATTTTAAGAAGGATTTTTTGGCCGAAAAAGCAGGAAATCTGGCTTTATGGCGGCAGGAGCAGTATGGCGATTCGTTGCTATCATTTTATAGTAGAAAATGAATAAAAAAGCTATTTACCCAGGAACATTTGACCCGGTAACCAACGGCCATATTGACCTTATCAAGAGGGCCAAGGCGATATTCCCTGAACTTATCGTGGCTGTGGCGGCCAATCCTGAGAAGAACCCGCTTTTTAGCGTGAAGGAAAGAGTAGCTATGCTTAAAAAAGCTACTTCCGGGATGACCGGGGTGGAAGTTTGCGATTTTAAAGGGCTAGTGGTCAATTTTGCCCGCCAACGCCAGGCCAAAGTGCTTATCCGGGGGTTAAGGATGATTTCGGATTTTGAATACGAGTTCCAGATGGCGCTTACGAACCGGAAATTTGCTCCGGATATCGAAACCATATTCCTGATGCCCCATGAATCCTACAGTTATATTTCCTCAAAACTTTTGAAGGAAGCTTTCTTTCTGGGAGCGGATCTTTCGAGTTTTCTGCCTGTTTTTGTGGAAAAAGAACTGAAGAAAAAAATGAACTTGAAAGTTGCCTGATGAAGATATATCCCGCTCAAATACCGCGTGAGGGAGTATCTTTAGCGGAAGATTTTACCCCGGAAAAATTAGACCTGAATACCGAGATTATCAAATTCCGGGAACCTGTCTGGGTCAAAGCGGAAATTTCCAAGATCACCAACGCCGTTACCTTTGACCTGGATATAGAGGCATCGATGTGTTGTCTGTGCAGCCGCTGTTTGGAAGAATTTACGCTGCCTTTGCATAAACGGCTGAGGTTCAGTTATCCTGTCGACCGCTCGGTCCAAGTGATAGATCTGGATCCGGATATCAGGGAAGAGATCATTCTTGAATATCCGGTAAAGCCGCTTTGCCGGGCTGATTGCCATGGGTTGTGCGTTAAATGCGGTCAAAACCTGAACCTGGGCAAATGCTCATGTTCGAATTAACAAAAAAAAGTAATTAGAAAGGAGTTATTACCATGCCCTTACCAAAGAAAAGGCATTCCAGCTGCCGCGGCAAAAAAAACAGGACGCACTGGAAAATAGCCAAGTCTACGCTGGTTCCTTGTCCTCAATGCAAAACTCTGAAAGCTCCTCATCGGGTTTGTCCTGTATGCGGCGCTTATGCCGGACGTCAGGCGATAGAGATAAAAACCAAAAAGACCGAAAAGAAAAAAGAAAGCTAACTTTATATGAAAATAGTCGTTGATGCTATGGGCGGGGATTTTGCCCCGGGTGTAGTTATTGACGGAGCGGTTTTGGCCGTTAAAGAATACGATCTGGAAGTGATCTTAGTCGGCGATGAGGCCCGGATCAATCCGCTGCTGGCGAAAAAAAAGTTCGACCATAAGAAGATCTCTGTGGTACATGCTTCGGAAGTGATCGAAATGGATGATTCTCCGGCTTTAAGCGTGCGCCGGAAACGGGATTCCTCGATGGTCGTGGGGGTAAAACTTGTCAAAGACGCCAAGGGAGACGCATTCTTTTCCGCTGGAAATACCGGAGCTGAAGTTTGCGCCGCGACTCTTACTTTGGGGCTTTTGCCCGGGGTGGAAAGGCCGGGAATCGCTACGGTCATGCCCAGTCTTAAAAGTTTATTCCTGGTTATTGATGTAGGTGCCAATATCGATCCTAAACCGCTGCATCTTTTGCAATACGCGGTTATGGGCAGTGTTTATTGCCAGCAGATATTAGGTAAGCCTAATCCTACGGTAGGCCTTTTAAATGTCGGGGAGGAAGAGAGCAAAGGCACGGGTTTTTTAAAAGAGACTCACGAATTGCTTGATAAAAGCCACCTGAATTTTATCGGTAACGTTGAAGGCAAGCATCTTTTTGCCGGAGACTGCGACATTATTGTCTGCGACGGTTTTGTAGGCAACGTTGTCCTTAAATTGACGGAATCGCTGGCGGAAGCCATGCAGACGTTCTTAAAGCGGCATATCTTAAGCACGCCGATGGGTATGCTCGGAGGGCTGCTTTTGAAACCGACTTTTAAGAAGTTCAAGAAAGAGATCGACTACTCAGAATATGGCGGGGCGCCGCTGTTGGGAGTTGACGGGGTCGCGATCATCGGCCACGGCCGGTCCGACGTCCGGGCCATCAAGAACGCCATCCGGGTAGCTAAAGAAGAAGTAGAGCGTAAGTTCAACGAGAAACTTCTGGAAGCGATCAATTCCGAAAGTACCGGGACATCTATTGTCAATGATTCCAAGGTTTCCTAATCTTCTTAAGTAAAAATAAGCTATGAAAAAAGTAGGCATATTGGGACTGGGCAAGTATATTCCGGAAAAGATTTTGACTAACGCGGACCTGGAAAAGATGGTTGATACTTCCGATGAGTGGATTACCACCCGCACCGGGATCAAGGAAAGGCACATCGCTGCCCAGAACGAAGCTACCAGCGACCTGGCGGCTAAGGCCGCCAAAGAGGCATTAAAAGCCGCGAGTTTAAAAGCTGCGGAATTAGATTTGATCATTGTTGCTACGGTTACACCGGATATGCCGTTTCCTTCGACAGCAACTATTGTCCAGGCTAAACTGGGCGCTAAGAATGCGTTCTGTTTTGATATTTCCGCAGCTTGCGCGGGATACATTTATGGGATCACCATCGCTCAGCAATTTATCGCCCGGGGTACCTGCAAGAACGCTTTGGTTATCGGCGCGGAAACCCTTTCCCGGATAACCGACTGGCAAGACCGGAATACCTGTGTATTGTTCGGCGATGGCGCCGGCGCGGCGGTCCTGGGAGAGTCCAAGGGGCAGGGGATTCTTTCCGCGTATTTGGGTTCTGACGGCACTAAGACCGCATTGCTGCATATGCCGGGTGGAGGTTCGCTTAATCCGGCAACAGCTCAGACAGTCAAAGACAGGCTTCATTACATCAAAATGGAAGGCAGCGAACTTTTTAAGATCGCGGTGACCAGCATGGCTGACGCCGCTTTGATGGCTTTAAAAAGCGCCGGCCTTAAGTGCGCGGACGTCAATTGGATTATCCCTCATCAGGCTAATCTGCGGATCATCAATGCCGTAGCCAAAAGATTGGGATTCGTCAATGCCCAGGTTTACCTTAATATAGAAAAATACGGGAACATGTCCAGCGCCTGCGTAGCCATCGCTTTATGCGAGGCGGCTGAACAAGGAAAGATCAAAAAGGGCGACATTGTTCTTTTGGATGCTTTCGGCGGAGGGTTGGTCTGGGGAGCGCTCATAATCAAATGGTAGGTTGCGTATCTCCTCCTCGCGTAGCGTCCGCAAATTCCTCCGGAAATTTGCTCACCCGCTCGGAGTAAATTCGCGCTTATAAGTTGATGTCGCTTAGAGCATTTGGTAACCGGCTCCACAACTTATGCGCTCATTTAAAATAGGCTTAATAATTTATGGACAAGATAGGATTCTTATTCTCCGGGCAGGGCTCACAGTATGTAGGCATGGGTAAAGATCTTTATGATACTTTTCCCGAGAGCAAGGCGGTGTTCGACCAGGCTTGCGAATCCCTGGGATTTGATCTGAAAAAATATTGTTTTGAAGGCCCGGCAGAGGAATTAAAACCGACGAATATCTCCCAGCCGGCGATCGTCACGGTCAGTATTGCCGCTTTAGCGGCTTTTAAGAAAAAAACCGGGCTGACTCCGGCTTATTGCGCCGGGCTTAGTTTAGGGGAATACAGCTCTTTGATCTGCGCGGGAACTTTTTCTTTTAAGGACGGCATAGCTTTGATCAGTAAAAGAGGACAGATTATGGAAGAGGCAGCCAGGAAAAATCCGGGAAAAATGGCTGCGGTCGCCGGAATCTGGTCAAGCAGATCCATTCTTCGGTCCGCTGGGAAGAGTCAGTAAGATTCATGCTTGCTCAGGGGGTGACTAAGTTCTTTGAAATCGGACCGGGCAAGGTTTTGAAAGGCCTGATGCGCAAGATCGACCCCGCGGCGCAGGTGGTTAATATCGAGAAGAAAGACGATATCCTGAATTTTAAGGTTGCTTAATCGTTAAGGAGGCAACAAAATGCGTTTGGAAGGAAAAGTAGCGTTGATCACGGGAAGCGCCAGGGGTATCGGCCGGGAGATCGCTTTAGCTTTTGCCAGGGAGGGCACGGACTGCGTTATCTGGGATGTCAATGCTGCGGAAGCCGAGAAAACCGCTAAAGACATCGAAACTTTAGGCAGAAAAGCTCTTTCAGGACAAATAGATGTAACTGATTTTACCCAGGTCGAAGCCGGGATTAATAAAATTCTTGACAAATTCAACAAGATTGATATATTAGTTAACAATGCTGGGATAACCAGAGATAATCTGCTGATGCGTATGAGCGAAGCGGACTGGGATTTAGTGATCAAGGTCAATCTTAAAGGGACCTTTAATTGCACTAAAGCGGTTTCCAGGCCGATGCTTAAACAGAAAGCCGGCAAGATCATCAACATCGCATCGATTATTGGTATTATGGGTAACGCCGGCCAGGCCAATTATTCCGCTTCCAAAGCCGGAATAATAGCTTTGACTAAATCTACGGCCAAAGAACTGGCTTCGCGCAACATCACCGCTAACGCGGTCGCTCCGGGTTTTATTGACACGGAAATGACCCATAAGCTTTCCGAGGAAACCAGGGCTAAGATGTTGGAGATGGTGCCGCTGGCCAGGATGGGCAAGCCTCTGGATATTGCCAATGTCTGCTTGTTTTTGGCCTCAAGCGACGCGGATTATATCACGGGTCAGACCATCGTGGTTGACGGCGGCATGGTAATGCACTGAAGCACTGAAAAATAAGAATTCAGTGTTTCACAGGCTTAAGTTGAAAAATACAGTTCAGTGATTCAGTGAAAAAGGAGGAAACAAAATGGCAGTTGAAGAAAAAGTGAAGGCTATAATTGCGGAACAACTTGGTGTCAAACCCGAAGAAGTAACCATCGAGGCGTCATTCGTCGATGATCTGGGCGCTGATTCTCTGGATACCGTGGAACTGGTTATGGCTTTTGAAGAGGAATTCAGCATCGAGATCCCCGATGAGGACGCGGAAAAGATCACTACTGTCGGTGAGGCGATCAAGTATATCGACGAAAAGACCGCTGCCAAGTAAAGTTGCCTACCGGCAAACAGGTAAGATGCACTAAAATTAGATAAAACGCTACCCCGCCATTTGATTTTGGCGGGGTACTTTTTCTAAAGGACATTTTGAACGCGAATATGGAAAAAAGAGTCGTAGTTACAGGTTTAGGAGTAATTACTCCTAACGGCAATGACGTGGCTTCTTTCTGGAAATCGATGAAAGAGGGCAAATCAGGAGTTGCCTTACTTACCAGTTTTGATGCAACGGCCTTTGACTGCAAGATCGCCGCGGAAGTCAAAGGCTTTGAGCCGATGAGCTTCGGTTTGACCAAGAAAGAAGCGCACCGGATGGAGAAATTCGTCCAGTACGCTGTGGCCGGCTCCTATCAGGCGATTAATGATTCCGGATTGGACCTGGCGAAAGTAAATAAAGAGCGGGTGGGGGTTATTGTCGGTTCGGGAATAGGTTCTTTGAAGATCATCGAAGACCAGCATGCCGTTTATTTAAAAGGAGGGCCATCGAGGCTCACTCCATTTCTTATCCCTTCATTGATCGTTAACGAAGCCGCCGGCCATATTGCCATAAAATACGGTTTTCTCGGGCCCAACAGTTGTGTTACTACTGCTTGCGCTTCGGGCTCGCATGCTATCGGAGACGCAATAAGGATCATTCAGCGCGGCGATGCCGACGTGATGATAACCGGCGGAACAGAATCCGCGATCACTCATTTGGGAATAGGCGGTTTCGTCGCCCTTAAAGCTTTATCTTTACGTAATGACCAGCCGGAAAAAGCCAGCCGGCCTTTTGACCGGGGAAGAGACGGTTTTGTCATGGCTGAAGGCTGCGGTATAGTTGTCCTGGAATCGCTGGAGCACGCCCAGGCCCGGGGAGCGAGGATTTACGCGGAAGCTGTTGGTTTCGGAATGTCCTGTGATGCTTACCACATTACGGCTCCGGATCCCGAAGGTTACGGCGCGTCTTTGTCCATGAAATGGGCGATAAAAGACGCCAAGATCGATCCGCAGGATATAGATTATATCAACGCCCACGGGACTTCTACCGAACTTAATGATAAGATCGAGACCTCGGCGATCAAGAAAGCACTTGGCTCTCACGCTAAGAAAGTTATGGTCAGTTCCACCAAGTCTATGACCGGCCACCTTTTGGGCGCTGCCGGCGGAGTGGAATTCGTGGTCTGCTGTTTGGCTATTAAAGATAGCGTGGTTCCGCCTACCATCAACTACCAAACCCCCGATCCTAATTGCGACCTGGATTATGTCCCGAACACCGCTCGG
>JAPLLS010000122.1 GCA_026387435.1 Candidatus Omnitrophota bacterium | reverse complement strand
AGCCTCCATCTCTACGCCGGTCAGCGCTTTGATCCTGGTAGTCGCTTCTATAATAATACCATCTTTAAAAATATCAAAGTTTATATGGCAGTGTGTAATAATTAAGGTATGGGCCATGGGAATTAGGCCGGCGACTTTCTTGGCCGCCATTATCCCGGCTATTTTGGCTACGGTCAAAACATCCCCCTTAATAATTTTGTTTTCCCGGATCAGTTTTTGCGTCTGGGGGCTAATAAGGATCCTGGCTTGGGCAACAGCTTCGCGCTGAGTCTGGGATTTAAAGCTGACATCGACCATCCGCGCTTTTCCCTGGCCGTCAAAATGGCTTAAATTTTTCATGTTAACCTCCGATTGAAGACATGGCGATCCGTTCAAATTTAAAATTATGGCCCTGGGATTTCTGCTGCGCGGCCTCTTGAAAAAGCGCCTTCAGCCCTTCGCGGCTTGCGCCATTGCGCAACGCGGCCTTAATATCGAGCTTTTGGGCAGAAGCCAGGCAGGCTTTAAGTTTTCCATCAGCGGTCAGGCGCAGGCGGTTGCATCGGCAACAAAAAGGCTCGCTCCTGGGAGTGATAAACCCCACAACTGCTTTTCCTCCGGCATTAGTATAATTATCCGAAGGGCCGCTGCCCTGGACAGCCGCCGGAATCAACTTCCATTCGGCAATCAGGCGTTTTTTGACCTCTTTTAAAGAAACAAACCTGTCTTCTCCGGAACATAGATCCATAAACTCGATAAACCGGATCTGCAATCCCCGGTTGAAAGCCATAGCCACAAAATCGTCGATCTCGTCATCATTAATGCCGGCCATGACAACAGTGTTGATCTTGACCGTGGAGAAAAATTTTTGAGATTTTTCTATCCCTTCTAAGACCCGGGATAATTCCCCGCCGCGGGTTATCCGGCTAAAACGGTCTGCCCGCAGGCTGTCCAGGCTGATATTTATTTTTTTTAAACCGGCCCGGGACAGATCAGAAGCCATGGCTGAGACAAGAATGCCGTTTGTGGTCAGGCTAAAATCTAAATCGATCTCTTTTAATTTTTTTAAAAATCCCAACAGCCCCCGGCGGACCAGTGGCTCGCCTCCGGTGATCCTGAATTTCTTGATCCCTAATTCCCGGGCGGCTTCGATAATTTCCAGGATTTCTTCGTACCTTAATATTTCAGCATGGCTGAGGTGTTCTATTTGCGAATGCGGCCGGCAGTAGATGCAATTAAGATTACAGTGGTCTGTAACCGAGATGCGCAAGTAATCAATCACCCTGCCGAATCTATCCACAAGCATATTTTTGTTTAGAGAATGATCACCGGCAATTGCTCTGAATTTTTTATAATATAGAATTTTTCCGGAACAACAAATATACCGTTTGCCAGGACCATAGACTTCATGATCCCCGAGCCCTGCGGGCCGGTAAGCCGGGCATAATACCGGCCTTTTCTTTGGGAGAGGCAAACACGCAGAAAATACGTTCTTCCCGGCTTGACCCTGATATCCTCCAGGATATACGCCGTGACCTTTTGCCGGGCCAGGTCATTTCTTTTCATCATCTTAAAAAGCGACGGCCGGACATGCATCTCGAATGACATCAAGGTGGAAACAGGATTTCCCGGAAGGCAGAACACCGGCTTTGATTTGTACAGCCCGAAGGTCAAAGGCTGGCCCGGACGCTGCAGGACCTTGGTAAACTTTATTTTCACTCCCAGATCTTTGATCGCCGAGCCCACGAAATCGGACTTACCCATGGAAATCCCGCCGGAGA
>JAPLLS010000022.1 GCA_026387435.1 Candidatus Omnitrophota bacterium | reverse complement strand
CCAGAAGTGTGGCATTCTTCGATTTCTCCAACGATCTCCTCGATCAGATCCTCCAGGGTCACCATCCCTACCGCTTTCTTCGCCTCATCTATCCCGATAGCGATCTGGACCTTCTCGGCCTGGAATTTCCGCAAAACATCGGTCACCCGGGTCTCAGGAGAAACAAAATAGACTTTCTGCACCAGGTCTTTGAGGACAAAAAGCCCCTTATCCCTTAATATATACAAAAGATCGCGGGCATAAACTACGCCGACAATATTGTCGCTGGAGCCGGAATAAACCGGCAGCCGGGCATGGCCTTCTTCGGTCAAAATATCAAAAACCTGCTCCGCCGTAGCGGAAATATTCGCCGAAATGATCTTCTCTTTGGGGATCATCACGTCTTTGATCTTGATATCCCCGAATTCAAAGATCCGGTGCAAAAGCTTGCGCTCCTCTTCGCTTAAAACCCCTTCCTCCTTGCCGACTTCGATCAAAAGCCGGAACTCTTCTTCGCTGATCAGCGGTCCGCGCTTCGGAGTCTGAACGCGCATGATATTCAGGATAAGATTACTGATCTTGGTGAACAGCCAGATCACCGGGCTTAAGATCTTCAGTAAAGACTCCATGAACGGAGCGACCCAAAGCGCGATCCGCTCGGTTCTTTTAGTAGCCAGGATCTTGGGAATAACTTCGCAAAAAACCACTACCACGGATACCGAAATAAGGGTGGCAAAGATCAGGCCGAATCTTTCGCCTAACCAATGGATGCAGATCACGGTCATGATCGCCGAGATGGTCATGTTCACGAAGTTATTCCCGATCAATATCGCGGCAATGACCTTATCCATTTTGTTAAGCAACAACTGCAGCCGCTGCGCGCCTTTGACCCCTTTAGCCAGCATATGGCGCAGCTTGAGCTTGCTCAAAGCGATCAGCGCCGTTTCGGACATGGATAATAAGAACGACATGGCCATCAAAACCAGCAGTATCCCGGCGATGATCGATACGAATAAAAACGAGCCCATGCTATTCAAAATTGATCTCTTTCTTGATATGCTCTTCGCTGGCCTTTAACGGCCCGATGAGCGCTAAGTTCAGGTTTTCTTTTTTAAAGATCAGCTTAGCCGCTTCTTGAAGTTCGCCGATCTTGACCTTATTCACTTCCTGGACCACTTGTTTAAGAGTATAAGTCTTATCCAGGCTGGTCGTGGATTCTCCGATCCAGAGCATCTGGTCCATCGAATCTTCCAGAGCCAGCATCAGCTGGCCCAGATAAAATTCCTTGGCCCGGGTAAATTCGGATCGGCCGACAATCTCGGCTTTAGCGCGTCGCAGTTGCGCGAAAATAAGCTTCAAAACCTCTATGACTTTATTGTTATCGACTCCGGCATGGACCACGAAAGCGCCGGTGTCTTTCAAACGCTTGACCCCGGTGCCGATCTCGTAGGCTAAACCGCGTTTTTCCCGGATCTCCTCGAAAAGCCGGCTGGAACTGTTGCCGCCCAAGATAACGTTCAACAGCCCCAAAGCGTACTTTAATTTATGATCGCGGCAGAACCCGTGAAATCCCAGCACAAAATGGGTTTGTTCGGTTTCCTTGGGGAATATGTTAGCTTGAGTCTCGGACTGTTCTATATATGCCGGGGCGAAAATGTTCGGTGAAGCTTCTTTAAGTCCGGAAAATTTTCCGGCCGCGATCTTGGCGAACTTGGCGTGATCAAACAAACCCGCGGCGCTGACCACGATGTTCGGCGCGGTATAATAACGCCTCCGGTAACCGTCGAGGTCCGCTCTCTTGATCCGGTTAACCGACTCGACCGTGCCTAAGATGCTCCGGCCTAAAGGCTGTTCCGGCCAAAGGAGTTCATCCAGAAGTTCATAAACATAACTTTGCGGCAGATCCTTATACATCTTGATCTCTTCCAGGATCACCGTTCTTTCTTTTTCGATCTCAACTTCGGGAAAAAGAGGGTTTAAAACCATATCCGAGAGGATGTCCATGGCCAGGTCAAGGTATTTAGCCGGCAGCTTTACCAGGTAGCAGGTCGCCTCTTCCCCGGTAAAAGCGTTGATCGAGCCGCCCTTGCCTTCGATGGATTCTTTGATCTGCTGGCAGGAATAATTTTTGGTCCCCTTGAAAACCAGGTGCTCCAGATAATGGCTTATCCCCAGGTATTCGGGGATCTCATTCCGGCTTCCGGTCGAAACCCAGATGCCCACAGCCAGGGACTGCGCGTCTTTGGCCGAATGAGTAACGATCCTCACTCCGTTTTTTAAAACAGTTTTACTGATCATTATTTTTCCTTATTTTATCTGCAGTTGCGGGATAGACCGGACACGAACAAAGAAACGTTTTTTACCAGGTCCGGCCGGCCGATGTTCTCTTTGATCTTCCTGACAATAGCGCTGCCCACGATCACTCCGTCGGCAACTTTAGCCACCAGCTTTACCTGGGCGGGATTGGAAACCCCGAAGCCAACACAAACCGGTTTATCACAGAGGCGCTTGACAGCCTTGATATGAAATTCCAGATCAGCGGGCAAGCTGGAGCGGGTTCCGGTCGTTCCGGTAAGAGAAACGTAATAAATGAACCCGCGGCTAAGCCGAGAAATGAATTTGATCCGCTCCGGCTTTGTGGTCGGGGCGATAAAATTTATGATCTCCACTCCCGAGATCCTGGCGATCCTCGCCAAACTCTGTCCTTCCTCAGGAGGAAGATCGGGAATGATCACTCCGTCAACCCCGCAGGCTTTAGCCTGGCGCAAAAACTTTTCCTCTCCGAAAGCGAAAATGGGATTGTAATAAGACATGAAGCAGATCGGGACATCGGTGATTTTCCGGACATCTTTGACCAGCTGCAAAACTTTGGCCAGATTGACTTTATTCCGCTCCAAAGCCCACTGGGAAGCTTCCTGGATCAAAGCTCCGTCGGCCACCGGGTCGGAAAAAGGTATGCCCAGCTCGATGATATCCGCGCCGCTGGCCTCCAGGGCCAAGATCAGTTTTTCGGTAGTGGCCAAATCCGGAAAACCGGCGGTAATAAAAGGAATAAAGGCTTTTTTTCTGGCTGTTTTTAATTTTCTGAATGTCGTATCGATCCGGTTCATATTTTATAATTTCAAGGCGTTAACCGCGGTGTTCATATCCTTGTCCCCTCTTCCTGAAAGGGAAACGATAACTACGGATTTTTTAGGGGCGATCCTGTTCAATTTCTTCAAATACCCCACGGCATGGGCTGATTCCAGAGCCGGGATTATCCCTTCGCTCCGCGATAGAGTTACAAACCCTTCCAAAGCCTCCAGGTCATTCAAAGCCACATAAGTTGCCCGGCCGGTCTTTTTGTAAAAAGAATGCTCCGGCCCTACCCCGGGATAATCCAGCCCGGCGGAGATCGAATGGGTATTTTTGATCTGGCCGAATTGGTCCTGCAGTAGGTATGACTTCGCTCCGTGGAGAACTCCGACCTTGCCCCGGCACAAAGACGCGGCGTGTTTCCCGGTATTCAACCCCAGCCCCGCGGCTTCTACCCCGATGAATTTTACTTTCTTATCGTTGTAAAACGGGTAAAACAGCCCCATGGCATTGGATCCGCCGCCCACGCAAGCCACCAGGAAATCCGGCAATTTCTTTTCCTTAACCAGGATCTGGCGGCGCGCTTCAATTCCTATCACCGACTGAAAATTCCGGACCAGCATCGGATATGGATGCGGCCCGGCAACCGTGCCGAAAATATAAAAAGTGTCTTCGACATTTGTCACCCAGTCGCGCATGGCTTCGTTAATAGCATCTTTTAAAGTCTTGGAACCGGTCGAGACCGGAACTACCTCGGCGCCCAGAAGTTTCATCCGGTAAACGTTGAGTTTCTGGCGCTCGATATCGTCTTCGCCCATGTAGATCGCGCACTTCAAACCGAAAAGCGCGGCCACCGTGGCCGTGGCTACGCCATGCTGTCCGGCGCCGGTCTCGGCGATCACCCGGCTTTTTTTCATCCGTTTTGCCAGGAGCACCTGGCCTAAAGTATTATTGATCTTGTGCGCGCCGGTATGCAGGAGGTCTTCCCTTTTTAAATAGACCTTGAGATTTCCCAAAGAGCGGCTCAAGTTCTCGGCGAAATATAAAGGCGTAGGACGGCCGGCGTATTCTTGCAGATAATAGGCGAGCTCTTTCTTAAAAGAAGATTCGGATTTTACCTTGAGATACTGTTTTTCCAGGTCCACAAGACAGGAGATCAATGTCTCCGGAACAAACCTTCCTCCGTAATCGAAAAAATATCCTTTTTTATCAGGTAGCATAATTTTTAGTTTTCAGGATCTCCCAAGGATCTTATTCGCCTTCCCGGGGAAATTCCAGCTTCAGTTTTAAATAACAGGGAATTGTGTCCGCGTTTTGTTTGGGATCAGCATAACCGATCCGCAGCCACGAAGGAACAATACTGAAATCATAACCGCCGTTATACGCGGCTATGGAATAGAAACTCGTATCGATGAACCTGTTCCACCATTCCGCCGGTTGTTTTGCTTGGGCCTCGATCCAGTCTATCCATCCCCCGGCAACGCCGTTATCGTCGAGATCGACCTGCCATAAACCGCTGGCCAAAGCCCAGTTCAAAGCCGGAAGATAAAATTCCGACTGGGATAAACTCCGCCAGCTTAAAACCGCCTGAAAAGAAAATCCCGGTGATTCACGGTCAGTATTGGCGTAATCATCCCAAACGCAGGCTCCGTCGGATTTCTGGAATTTATCATGGATCCACTTTCCCACCCTGGCCCGTCCAACCCCCAGGCAGGGAACATTGAGCATCTGCGGCGCGTAATTTATCCAGTCATGATTCTGGGGATCCACCTGCTGGTTTGTCCCGTCGACCACCCGGCGCCAAACCCCGAAATCCGGATCATAAGGATTTTTAATGTACAAGGTGCTGTTGATCCCTTTGAGGATCTTGCGGCTGGCGGCCGCGCACGACAATGCGAAACGGTAATCGTTGCTATTCAATGCCCAGACTTCCGCCGCCTTTAAAGCCTGATAAGCGTAAGAATTATCCGTTGCCCAGCGCCAAACGCGGTAATTGCCCTCGCTGTCTTTTCCCGCTCCCAGCAAAAAGCCGTCCCCGCCGTGCTTCTGGCAGCTCATCAAATACATTGCCCCTTTTTTCATCGCCAGGTAACGCCCGGGATCAAAACCTAATTTATAAAAAGCGATCAAAACTTCCGCAGTCTGGGTCGGTGATTTAGCCAGGGCTTCTTTATCTTCGGCTTTTCCGGTACCGGGAGTCGTGTAATTATACTGATTATACCAGGCCCCGTCTTTATCCTGGACTTTAACCAGGTAATCGGCGGACAGCTGGGCTTTGGCGCGAAAAGTATCGTTTTCCAGCACCTCCCCGGCCATCAGCAATCCCAGGATAGCCATGGCGTTCTCGCGGGGCACCACCCAAGTCGGGCTGCCGTATATATCGTTGATCGCGCCGTTTGCCTGCGAAGTTTCGTCGATAAACTGGCATTTAAGGATATAGCCGGCTTCGGTTTCGGCTAATTCGCGGAAAGTATAATCCTGGGCACAGGCAAAACCGAACCCTGAAAAAAATACCCCGAATAAAACCATTATCCGCAAACTTCTATTCACAACCGCTCCCGCTGCAAACAGCTTTATTTCTTTTTATAAGCGTCCAGAAAAGAATCACAGTAAATTTGTTTGTTCAAAATAAGCTCGGCGGTGATCAAAGCGTTCATCAATTCCGTGTCTTTCGGATCAAGGATGGCCGCGTCCAGCCCGTAAGCTGTGGCCATAACCAGGAATGTCCGGTTGACCAGGCTCCTGACGTAGGTGCCCTGAGAAACATTGCTCAGCCCCACCACGGTTTTCGGTGACGGCTCGGAAATGATCTTAAAATCCTTGATCGATTCCAGGATATCCACCATCTGGGCCTGTCCGACATTGACCGGAAGCAAGATCGGGTCGAGATAAAGATCTTCGACAGGAAATCCGACATCCTGGCAGGTCGAGACGATCTGCGCCGCCAGTTCCAGCCGCTGGTCCTTGTTCTGCGGCACACCCTTGGAACTCATAGCCAGGCCGATAAGTTTAGCGTTGTATTTCTTGGCCAGCGGCAGGAAAATCTCCAATTTCTCCGGATCAGCCATAGTCGAATTGATGATCACTTTGTTCTTGATCACTTTAAGCCCGGATTCAATCACTTTGGATTTGCTCGAATCCAGGACCAGAGTCTTATCGGTAACTTCCTGGATAGTTTCCACCAGCCACTGGATGTCCGTTACCGGGTCCTTGCAGCCCGGGCCGCAATTGATGTCCAGAGCGTCGGCGCCCGCCTCGATCTGGACCTGGGCGCATTTCTGGATCTCGGCCTTATCCTTTTCCTTGATCGCCCTGGCGATCGACAGATACATCCCGTTGATCAACTCTCCGATAACGAACATCTCGTCTCCTAACCCTACCCACCCCTGGGGCGGGTAAGATTATTTAGCTAATTCTTCGATATATTTGTTCACCTTCTCCACAGCCATTGGATGGCGCATGACCAGTAGATCTGCTCCGGCCTGAATGAGCGCCGCAACAGTCATCGCTTCCCATATTATACCACGATCTTTTTCCGGACCCAAATAAGGAAATTCTTGGGAACTGGCCCGGGCTTCTTTGGCTCTCCAGGATTCCTGGCCAACCATGCAGATGAAAGGCAAACCCATCATTTTATCTCCGGCAAGAGCGGAAAGCCTGGCCCGCTCCATTATCGAATAAGTGTATTCCAGGCCGTATCCTAAAGCGCCGACCGTGGGATTGATCACGATCTTCTCGACCGCAAGCCCCATATCGGAAATAAGGATATTCAACTGCTTGGCGATATTGATGTCGATCGGCGATTCGGCGATAATGCTGTGTCCGTCAGCCATGACCGCGGCGGCCAGGGTCTTATAATTATCCTGCACGGCGTTGCCGAATAAACATCTCTCGCCTTTGGCGGCTTCGCAGCAGGCGCTGAGTACGGCGTTATCTTTTTCGTCGTCGCCGCAGCCCAGGATTATTAAAGGCACGCTTACTTTTTTCAGCAGGCTGGAGATCAGTTTCGCTTGCGCCTCGGGCTTTTTGTCCCCGAAATCCGGATGGCTGCCCATCAGCCGGATACAAAGACTTTGCGCTTTGTAAGTTTTGACGCACTTTTCCGCCCAGGCCAATGGATCGCTAAAAACATCCTTATAGTTTTTAACTAATTCTTCCGGCCAATCTATCGGGGCGACATCCCAGATCTCCAAAGCGATCTGCGGTTTATTGGGCGAAACGCCTTCCTGCCGTAAAAGAGGAAGCGTAGTTTGTCCGCCCAGCTTGATCGAATGGCTGCGGCTCCCTCCTTCGCTTTTAGTCGCACCGACAATAACCTCGTAAATTTTGCCCTGCCATCTTTCCTTTAAAAGTTCAAGCGCCATGATGTTTTGCTCCTCCTGATTATTATAGAATTTTTTCCATCAGCTTGTTAAGCGCTGCGTAAGCCGGGGAACCTTTTGCCAGTTCCCACAGAGGCTCGCCGGCAACGCTTAATTTTCCTATTCCGGCATCTTCGGGGATCATCCCCAGATAATCCAGCTGGATCCCTTCAAGTTTATCCTTATCCAGTTCCTTTGCGCTGCGGTTAATTAAAAGAAACCTTTTTTTGGTTTTTATCTTCAACTCCAGGGTCAGATCGCTGATCCTTTTAGCCGCCCGCAAACCCGCCGGGCTGGGATCCGATACCACCAGCAGCACGTCCGCAGAACTTGTGGTCTTGCGGGAAAGATGCTCCAGCCCCGCCTCATTATCGATAACCACAAAATCATAATCTTTGATCAGCTTTCCGACGATATTGCGCAGGATGTTGTTAACGTAACAATAACAGCCCGGGCCTTCCGGCCTGCCCATAGCCAGGATATCGACCCCCTCGCCTTCCTCGATGACCGTCTGGACTTCATATTCGATATACCTGTCCTTGGTCATCCCGGCGGGGATCTTATCTTTATGGGCCGATATCTCATCCAGCACTTCGCCGATGCTTCGGCCGGGTTTTATCCCTAGGAATTCCCCCAGGTTGGAATTCGGATCAGCGTCCACTCCTAAAACCGAGCCTAACTTTTTTTCTTTAAGCATGCGGATGATCAGGCTGGCGATCGTACTCTTCCCGATCCCCCCTTTTCCCGCGATAGCGATCGTATATCCCATTATAACCTTTACCCTCCCCACCCCGGGGGTGGGGAAAAGGTTTATTTTATGTTCGGGAACCGGGCCAGGTCCGTGTGCGGAAAAAACAAAGCCGCCATATACTCATCCATGTACGCCGGTTCAGTTGAAAGTTCAAAATAAGCCATCTTGGCGGCAATAGCGTTTGCCGTATCGAGAGCCTCTTCCGACAGGATCATCTGCCGGGCTCCGCTTAACGAAGTATTGCCCACAAAAACAAAACGCTCCAAAGGCAGGTCCGGTAAAAGCCCGATCCTCAGCGCGGAGGCGATGTTTAAAGAAGTGCCGAACCCTCCGGCGATAAATATCTTTTTCACTTTATCGAAATTCAAGTCCAGGTGCCGGGCCAGAATATTGCAGGCGGCGTAGATCGCGGCCTTGGCCCTTTTCAGGTTCTCGATGTCCGCTTCGGTAATGGTAATGTCCGTTTGGCTTTGGCTGTCCTTTTTGAAAACCAGGACGAATTCCCGGCCAAGCTCCGTTTTGCGCACCCGTTTATGGCTAATATCTTTTATCTTGCCGTCTTTATCCAGAAGCCCGGCTTTAAGCATCCCGGCGATTATGTCGATATAACCCGAGCCGCAGATACCCCGCGGCAAAGCCTTGCCGATAGTCTCGAATTCGACTTCATAATCCGGGTGGATACTGACTTTCTGGATCGCTCCCGACGATGAACGCATCCCGCAGCCCACTCCCGAGCCTTCGAACGCCGGTCCCGCGGAAGCGGAGGTCGCCAGCAGGAATTCCTTATTTCCCAAAACCACTTCTCCGTTAGTCCCGATATCGATCAAAAGGCAGAGCTCTTCGGCTCTATCCTGCCCCGTGGAAAGCACCCCGGCGGTCACATCTCCTCCGACATAACTGGAAATTCCGGCGACACAGGATAAAAACCCGCGGGGATTTATTTTTATTCCCACTTCACCCGCGCGCAAAACCCCCATAAAATTTGCCGTAGGCACATAAGGATCCCTGCGGATAAAAGACGGATCGACCCGAAGCAACAGGTGGATCATGGTAGTGTTGCCGGCGCACAAAACACCGGTCACGTTGTTCAGATCTATCTTGTGTTCCCGGGCCAGCCCTTCAATGATCTCGTTGATACAGCCGGCCACCGCCTGGTGAAGAGTTTCCAGCCCTTCTTCTCTTTCCGCATAAATTATCCGGCTGATCACGTCAGCCCCGTAACTGGCCTGCCGGTTATAAGTGGCTTTGGTGCCCAGGGTCCGCCCCGTATTAAGGTCGATCAGCTGTCCGGAAACCGTGGTCGTGCCGATATCCACGGCAAAGCCGTAATTATTCTTGGAAGTATCGCCGGGCTCGATCTGGATGATCTCCGGAACATTATTTTTTCCGGCGATAGTAACCGTTATCTTCCAATCCGCGTCATGCAAGATCTGCGAGAGAGAGCGGATATTGGCCAAAGAAGTCTGGATCCCGGAAAGATCTTCGCGCTTT
>JAPLLS010000072.1 GCA_026387435.1 Candidatus Omnitrophota bacterium | reverse complement strand
CTAGAAATAATAATTAGAAAAGATGAGCCCGCGAAGAAATTCATAAATACCGCCTTCTGACTATTTTAAAATAAAAACTTTCCATGGCCATTTAATCTGAAATTTGTCGTATATTATTCTTGCTGCATTCCTGCCAATTGTTGCGGCACCAGGAACTCCTCCTTCGCTTCCAAATCCAGAAGTACACCAGTGGCCGCAAAGAATTAAACCCGATAATGAGCTTTCTTGAGGTACAAGGTTAGATTTTAGTTGTTCAAGATTTGATTCCCAACCATAAATCGCCCCATCTCGATTATTAGTATAACGGTTGAAAGTACGCGGGGTCGCAGATAATTTAAGTTCAAAATCATCTTCAGTAATTCCGGGGACAGCTTTTTTAAGTAGCTCAATCATTTTTGACTCAACTTGTATTCGATTCTTATCCCAGAAAAGTTTTGTTTTATACGGTGCATTAGTAAATATTTGAACGACAGCTTTATCAGAGTCACATTTTTTTTCGTAAAACGTCGGAAAACAAATAAGAACATAAGGAATTTCAAGATTTAATGGTTCTTTAGAAAACGATTCTATCCATGAATCAATGTCGAGAGTTTCTGAAAACCAAATAGAAGAAGATTCTTGGTGGAGTTTTGATAAATTGCGTTTTAATCCAAGATATAAAGCGAATGCTGAAGAAGAAGGTTTTAAATTTTGGACAGTTTTATTCTCTTTTACTTCTGAATCGGAAAGCAGGTTTGAGTAAGTAAATGTTGCATCTATATTTGAAACGACGATTCTGGAACTAATCTCCATTTCGTTATCTATGATTACCCCAGAAACGGCGTTATTATTAACGAGTATCTTAGTTGCTTTTTTTGAATAAATCAGTTCACATCCTTTTGTTTTGATAAGGTTAGCTAGAGTATCAGGAAAGCTTTGGATGCCGCCTTCAGGGTAATATCCTGGATCCAGTATAAATTCTCTGAAAAATATTGCTGCTGAAAGAGCGGATGTTTGCGAAGAAGAAGAGCCGATACTAGCTAAAAGAATTGAAAATAATGACTGTATTTCGGAATCGATAAAATAATGATTCAAAAGTTCTTTGAATGTAAGTTTTTTGATCTTAGTCGCAATAGAAACAATATCGGAATCCAATATCAATTCGAAAAATTTATCGATTTCTTGTTTTTGTTCAGGAAAAGATTTTTTAAATTCTGAAACTGTTTCGTAAGGGTTGGCCCTAATTAATACTGTATTGTTTGGTGTAATAATTCTGTCAGTTGGATCCGACTGAAGAAATTTTATTTTATTTGTTAGATCTAATTCAGATAGTATTGCAGATAAAACTCCTCTTTTGACTGAACCTAATTTATGTACTGCCGCATCAAACTTAAAGCCACGCCTTTTAAAAGAAGTACAATATCCGCCTGGTTTATCATGTTGTTCAACTATCAAAACCTTTAAACCAGCTTTGGCTAAATAGCAACCGCAGGTTAGACCTCCAATTCCCGCACCGATAATAATTACATCGTATTTTTCACTCATGCTTTTCTAAATATTGCTGCCGCGTTGTAGCCGGCGAAGCCGCAGGATAGTTTTATCGCGGTTTTTATAGGTTTATTGGTTAATTTTTGAATAACAGAGATATTATACTTGGTTTCCAGAGAATCGCAATTTAAAGTCGCGGGGATCAGGTTTTTTTGCATGGATAAGAGCAGGATTATTGTTTCCAGAATTGCGGATCCTCCCAAATTGTGGCCGACATAAGGCTTAAAAGCCGTAACCGGGGTTTTGTTTTCGCCGAAAACATCAGTGATGGCTTTGGCTTCATAGCGGTCAGTGATCTTTATTCCTACTCCGTGGGGATTGATCAGGTCAATGTCTTTGGGTTTTAATCCGGATATTTTAAGAGATTGTTTGATGGCGTCCTGGTAGGAATTGCTGTTAAGCTGCGGCAGGGTTACTTTCCACCCTTCCAGGGAAAATCCTCCTCCTAAATATTCGGCGTAGATTTGGGCTTTTCTTTTTTTAGCATAATTTAATTCTTCCAGGACTAAGGCCGAAGCTCCGTCTCCCAGGACAATGCCGTTGGCGTCTTGGGAAAATGGTTTAAGTTTCCCGTCTTCGGCGTATAATCCCTGTTCATTGAACCAGCGGTGTTTGAACATGGTGTCGCAATAGTCGCCTCCGGCTACAATAGCTATATCGCTTCCTCCATACTTGATCTGTCTGGCTGCGGATTCTAAGGCAAATAATCCGGAAGCGCAGGCATTGCTGGTAAATAAAGAATATCCATGCAAGCCAAAGGTTTTGGAGACCAGGTATAAATACATAAAAGTTTGCAGGTCATATCCGTTTTGAACCAGAGTATTAAAAAGGTGATCGTAAATTTCTTTCTTGGATGTGGAAGTGTTACTTTGCAGCTTATTTTTTACATAAGCCATTGTTTCTTCCAGGAGATCAGTCATGAATGGCTCAAAGCCCGGGTGTTCTACGGTTAAAAATAATCCGATATCATTGCTTTCTGGGTTATAAGATACTTTGCTATCGTCTAAAGCCAACTTGACTGCGGCTAAAAGATAAAAAAGGTCCTGGTCAGGTTTTCCCTGTTTCCAGCTGGAAATATCTTTTAAAGCCTGGGGATCGATCTTGAAATTATTGATATCGAAATTACTTATCTTATGCACCCAGAATTTATCCCAAAGCTCTCCGTCTACTTTGAATTCCTGCTGAGCTAATCCGGTCCGGCCTTTAAAGATCGAATCCCAAAGGTAATTTTTTCCGAAGCCGATAGCAGAGATCGGTCCGACTCCGGTAATAACCACTCTTCTATTTTTGAGGGTAGGCATAGTTTAAACTTTCGCGAAAGCTACACAACAGTTGTTGCCTCCAAAAGCGTAACTGTTATTTAAGACGACTCTTAGATCGGCTTCCCGGGGCGTATTGGGAACGCAATCGATGTCGCAGTCAGGGTCAGGAGTTTCGAAATTAATGGTGGGCGGGATAAGGCTGTTTTTTATGGCCAGGCAGCAGGCAATCGATTCCAGGGCTGAGGCCGCGCCCATGGTATGGCCTAACATGGATTTAATGGAACTGACCGGGACTTTTCTTCCCCCGAATAAAGAGTTGATGGCTATTGATTCTTCTTTGTCGTTCTGAGTGGTGCCGGTGCCGTGAGCGCAGACGTAATCTATTTCATCCGGAGAGATCGCGGCGTCCTTGAAGGTTTTTTCCATGACTTTCTTGATCCCTTCCAGTTTAGGTATTGTGGGATGAAAGGCGTCGCAGGACAAGCCATAGCCGAGGACCTCAGCGTAAATATCGGCGTTTCTTTTTCTGGCGCTATCCAATGATTCCAGCAGCAAAATCCCTGCTCCCTCTCCCAGGAGCATGCCTTTCCGGTTTTTATCAAAAGGCCGGCAGATATCCGGGGACATGGCGTATAATCTTTGGAATCCGGCAAATGCGAAATGGGAAAAAGCGTCCGCTCCTCCGGCCAAAGCGAAATTCAGGTCGCCGTTTTGGATCTGGTCATAAGCATAGCCGACAGCGTAATTTCCCGCGGCGCAGGCTGTGGGGATAAGATAATTTAAGCCAGTGGCGTTAAATTCTATGCCCACATTGGCGGAAATATTATTTACCGCGGCCTGGAAGATCTTAGAGCGGTCCAGGTTCTTGAGCCCGCTTTGGGCCCAGGAACGGATCAGGTCTTCCATCGGCCTTTCGCCGGTGGTGGTGCCGAGAATTACTCCCACTTTTTTATTGGGGATGTCTTTACTGGAGATATGCGCGTCTTTGAGAGCTAAGGACGCGGCAGCGATGGCTAACTGGGAAGCCCGGCCCAGAAATTTAATTTTTCTTTTAGGAATAAATTCTTCGGGATTAAATTTTTTTACTTCGCCGCCCATATGGTACTTGAACGCAGTGGTATCAAAAGCAGTTACTTCGGATATTCCTGATCTTCCGTTTATAAGCCCTTCCCAAAATGCATCCTTGCCGATGCCAATGGAAGATACTGCTCCCAGACCGGTAATCACTACCCGGCGGCTATTTCTCATTTTTTTTCACCGCGAAAAAACAGGTCATTTTAGCCACTTTCTTATCTTTTACCCGCGCTTCAGCGCTGATCACTCCCACGTAGTCCAAGATCTTTACCCGGTAAACATCCAGGATCAAGGTGTCTCCGGGAAAAACCGGGCTTAAGAATTCGGTTTCCGCTTTTTTTAAGAAATACTGAGGGTTGGTTTTAGCGATCTTGGGTTTGGCCGTGTAATATAACAAGATCCCGGCCTGGGCCATGGCTTCAATTGTTAATACTCCGGGCATGATCGGATTTCCCGGAAAATGGCCTTTAAAGAACGGTTCATTGGGGTCAAGATACTTAATGGCGGTAATATGCTGGCCTCTTTCGATCTTGATCACTTCGTCCACAAATAAGAACGGCTCTCTTTGCGGCAAGATGCTTTTAATCTTTTTCAGGCCCCATCCCATGGTATTTAGGCTTTCTTTAAGGATTTGATCATTTCGATAACCCCGTTAAGAGTCCGGATACCGGGAATATCTTTTTCCGGAACGATCACTTTATATTTTTTCTCGACCGCGGCCACGATCTCAATGGCTTTCATTGAGTCCACGCCCAGGTCATTGGCGAAATCAGCATCCGGTTTTATGTCCGCTTCGGGTATTTCGATCACTTCGGAAACCAGTTTCACGATATCCGGCGGGATAAGGTTTTCCGCTAAAGCTGCCACGGAAGCGGCAACTTGAAAACAGCCGGAAGCACTTACGCTTTCGCCGATCATTGATTTTATGGCGCTGATGGGGATAGTTTTAGAATACATGTTGAAAACTTTCTTTATCGCCGCTGTTTCCAGTTTATCCTGCAGGAGAACTGAATTCGCCGCGGAAGAGATGTAATCGATCTCCTCTTCGCTTAAGCCGGACTTTTTTATGGCCCGGGACATAGATTCGATCAGCCCTTCGGATTTAGGTGAATACTTGGCGGCCCGGAAAGCGTCAAAGGTGGATTCCACGGAAAGCACTTCCCCAAGGATCGCTGCTTCGCGGGATCGGGCATATTCTTCCTCTTCCAATACCAGCACTGCCGCTCCCTCCCCCAGGATTATTCCGTTCCGGCGCAAATCAAAAGGGCAGCAAATCTCTTCGCCTTTGATCCCCGCCAGGAAATCGATCTTATTAAAACCCACAAATCCCGGGAAAGATAACCCTTCCACTCCGGCGACCAGGACCGCTTTCGCTCTTTCCGCCCGGATAAAATCAAAGCCATATTTAAGGCTGTCCAAGCCGGCGGTAAATCCGGTGGAGATGGTGGCATTGAATCCTTTGATCTTATACCAGATGGAGATCTGGCTGGAAGGAAAATTCATAGTGGTCGGCGGAAAAAGCCCGGGGCTGGCGAACTGGGGGCCTTCCTCATGGACTTCTTTGCTGAACTCTGCCAAATCCCAGAGCGAAGAAAGCGTAGTTCCGGTTACTACTCCCACATCGTCGGTGTTTTCGTCGGTTACAGATAATTTTGCGTCTTCAATGGCCAGTTTGGCCGCGGACAAAAGTAATTTGGTGGCCCGGTCAAGGTTACGTAAACCTTTAACGCCCAGGAATTCTTCGGCCTTGAAATCCGTGCATTCTCCGGCAGTCTTGGTTTTGAAGAATGCGGTGTCAAATAAAGTGATCGGCTTGATCCCGGAGCGGCCTTCTTTTAAGGCCTTCCAGAAATTTTCTTTACCGATGCCATTAGGAGCGATAACTCCCACTCCGGTGATAACTACTCTTTTTTCCATCGTTTTTCCATATTTTTTGCCAGTTTTAGGGCATCCCGTTGAACGTTAAGGGGAAATTTTTTGCTCATCGCCAGGAATTTATGTTTGTTAATTCCTTTAAGGTTCAACTCCTCTGGGCTAAGGCCGGTAAGCCCCTTATTTTTAAGATACAGAGTGTCCAGCAGCGCCTTAGCCGGATCAGCAATAAATACGCCATCTTTGAGTGTATAGCCAAAAAAAAGTTCCTTTTTGATCTGGCGGAAGACAACGCTGCGATCGCTTATCTTGAGATGTTTTGTTCTTTTGGGTGTGGCGAATTCTATTCCATAGGCGATCTGATTGAGGATGCCGAGTTTTCCCAAACCATAGGTAAAAGAAAGGTAGCTGGGTTGATAAATACTATTGGCTGCTTCAAGTATATCTGAAGGTTTCAAAGCGATTTCATAAAGGTCGCGCCGCAGGCGGCGTAAGATCTTCTGTTTGGTCAGCCGGCTTAAGGTTACTTTTCTATTTGTTGGTTTGAGATTAAGCAGGCGGCCAACTTCACGTGAGCTTAAAAAACGTTTTTCAGCGGCGAGCAGGGTTTCATAGACATTACGCATTGCGCGCCTCCAGTTCCTCAACCACCGGATAATAACTGCGCGGCAGGAATTTTCTCAGTTCCTGGCGAATTTTGCCTTTGGGGTAGCCGAATTTTTTTTGATCAAACTCTACTCCGGTTTTCTGACAAATAAACCAGGCATCAAAAACGTCTCGAGGCATTTTACGCTCTTTAAGCATGCGCAATTTGTCTTTAAGGATGCGTTCCAGAGTAAAAGCGGTGGTTAAAATTGTCAAGTTAGTCACTGAAGATTTCGCCAGCGCGTTGGAACGGTCATTAATTTTGTTTAATTCAGGACGGCCTGAAACCTCAATTTTAAGAGATAAAGCCATATTCTGCCAGGTTTCTTTGATGCGGATTTCAGCCAGGTGGGTGTAATATTTACTAGCCAAATCCTTGAGCGAAAAACGGCTGTCGGAGGAGATTATTTTATGGATTACAGTTTTAAAATCGCGAACGCTTACGGATGCTGTGGTTGAAAAATCAAGATCTTCGGAAAAACGCGGCGAGTTATAGATCAAACGCAGAGCTGTTCCGCCTTTAAAAACGAGCGCGTCGGAGATCACTGACTCAAAAAGCGCTTTGAGCACGATGAGTTCAATTTCTTCCCGGATGACCTGCTGCACATCGATACCGATGCGCGCGGCTTCTTGCAGGGCGTAATCTTTTTCCATGCGTTCACCTTTAGTAAACATAATTGTATACTAACTAAGAACTAGTATATAAAAAGAAATCCATATTGTCAAGGATCAATTTTTAATACATCGCCAGGCCGCCGTCGATGACGACAACCTGGCCGGTTATGTAGTTGGACGCGTCGCCGGCCAGGAATTTTACCGCTTTTGCCACTTCCTCGGCTTTTCCGAACCTGGCCAGAGGTATTTGCGCCAGCATCTTGTTTCTCAGTGTTTCTTTAAAGTCTTTAGTCATGTCAGTCTCAATAAAACCCGCGGCAATGGCATTGACCCGGATATTATATGGCCCGACTTCTCTGGCCAGGGCTTTGGTAAATCCGATCATTCCGGCTTTAGACGCGGAATAGTTAGACTGCTTGGGCAAACCGATGATCCCGCTGACCGAGCTGATATTGATGATGTTGCCGCTTTTTTGTTTCATAAAACCGATGATCGCGGCGTGGCTTAAGTTATACACGCCGGTAAGGTTGGTATCGATGACTTCCTGCCAGTCGGCTTTCTCCATGAACATCAAAGCTTTATCTTTAATGATCCCGGCGTTATTGACCACGATATCCAGCCCCTGAAAATGTTCTTTGGTCTGGTTAACCCAGTTGGTTACAGCGTCGTAATCTTTAATATCCACACAATAAGCTTTGGCTTTCCGGCCGAGTTTAGAGATCTCCTCTTCCAGCTTTTTGGCTTCAACAACGTTACTGCGAAAACTAAAAGAGATATGACAGCCTTCTTTGGCTAATTCCAGGGCTATAGCCCGGCCGATTCCCCGCGAAGCTCCGCTTATTATGGCAATTTTGTCTTTAAGCATTATTTTAGAGTTTTACTTATTATAGCAAGAAATTCGCTGGTATCAAACGGTTTATATAAATAGGCGGAGACTTTTAACTCTACGGCGCTCTTATACTTATCCTCATCCGCGTATCCGGTAATAACAACTTCCGGGATCTGGGATTTTCCGGATTGGCTGCGGAATTCCCTGATTTTCCTGATCGTTTCTATTCCGTCCATTTCCGGCATCCGGATATCCAGCACGATCAGATCAAAATCAGCGCTTTTGACTTTTTCCAGAGCCTCTTGCCCGCTTGAGACTATAGTCGCTTCATAGCTCTGTTTTTTTAACAATTTCTGCAGGCTTTTGGTGATCATTGCCTCGTCGTCGATTACCAGGATCTTTTTGGCCATGTTTAACCATCCTTTCCGTTATTTTACAGTTTCAGTATTTTTAGGCTGCTCTTTAAACTTGGGCAGTTTGATAATAAATGTCGAGCCTTTGTTGACTTGTGACTCTACTAATATTTTGCCATTATGTTTTTCGATAATGGTTTGGCAAATGGATAATCCCAAGCCCAGACCTTTGCCGACTTCTTTCGTGGTATAAAAAGGATCAAAGATCCGGTTCAATATAGTTTTGGGTATTCCTACTCCCTCATCTTTAATGCTGATTATGGTATTGGTTTTGTCTTCAGAAATCGATATATAGACCGTGCCGCTTTTTTTAATCTGCTTGATCGCGTCTTTGGCGTTTAAGACGATGTTGGTCACAACCTGCCCCAGTTCATCGTGGTTAGCCAATACCGGGTAAGAGTTTCCATCGGCATGGACTTCTAAAGTAATATTTTCCTGCTCCAGCTGGAATTTTAAAAAATTGACTGTGTTTTGGACGACTTCAATGAGGTTAACCTGGTACATCATAGTGTGGGCCAGAGG
>JAPLLS010000093.1 GCA_026387435.1 Candidatus Omnitrophota bacterium | reverse complement strand
CCGATAAGCAGGATGTACGGAAAAATGAGACGGTTGAGTTTCACCGTAACCGCAAATTGCACGGGATCATTGGCAAACCCCGGGGCGATCAAACGCACTAAAACCGGAGAAAAAACGATCCCGAATACGGTTATTCCGGCCAAGATCACTAAAAGCAGGTTCATCAGGATATTGCAGAGCTCCCAGAACTCGGTTTTTTTCTCCTTAGCCAGGTACTCGCTGAAGACCGGCACGATCGCGGAGTTGGTAGCTCCCTCTCCGACCAGATCGCGAAACAGGTTGGGCAGCTTAAAAGCGATGACAAAAGCCTGGGCATAGAGGTAAACCCCGAATAACTGGGCAATGACCATATCCCGGACAAAACCCAGGATCCGGGAAACCAGGGTGGCGGCACCGATCACTCCCGCGGACCTGGCGATCTTGTGTTTAGAATGATGCTCTTCGGATTTATTCATTGACAGGGTTAGTTAAATATGCTATTAATTTAATGCTAATTAACAGACACTAAAAGGAGATTATTATGCCAAAACGCAGAGCTGCTGTCAAAAGACTGCGCGTGGATAAAAAAAGGCACCAGCGGAATCTAATCATAAAACGCGAGATCAAAAAAGCCTTAAAGAAATTCCAGGCGCTGTTCTTAGCCAAAAACCTTACTGAAGCCAAAGCCAGCCTGGGGAAGATCTATTCCCTGCTGGACAAAGCCGCCCAGAAGAAGATCATGCACCCCAATACCGCTAACCGCAAGAAATCCCGGTTAGCCAGTAAAGTTTCTAAAGCCGCATAAGTTCACGACCAATCTTTCCAGGGCGAAGACCGGCTTTATCCTGCCGGTCTTAATGTCCAAATCGCACCGCAAGAGAATTTTCAATTTTTTGTTCAGGCTCAGAGGGTCAGCAGAATATCTTGTCCAGCTGGCCCTTAATCCTCCCATGATCCTCTCGGGTTTTTCACCGTTATCCAGAAGTTCATGCAAGACCTCCAGCCCCTCCGCCGCCTTCCTGGCCTCGATCAAACGGCTTAAAGTAAACGTGCTGGCCTGAGTCTCTACCCGGAAATGACGGATCTCGGCGTATCGGCTTACCCCTTCAATGAAGGCGTTCTTGCGATCAACCTTATCCACATCCAATACCAGGATTATTCCTGAACTAGGATCCTTCACGTAGTTTAAAATGAATTCCTTAACTGCCGGCTCGGCATCCTGCAGGTTCCTGACCACGACTATCCGCGCGGCATCTCCGGTAGGCATAAAAAGCAGCTTTTCTTGCAGCGCCTTTAAACTAAAAGTCCGGTCATTGCAATGTAAAATATCCAGGTTAAAATCGCGGGTTTTTTGAGGAAGGGAGGCTTTTAATTTATTGAGCTCTTTTTCTTTAAGTGAGGAGTTTTCCTGGTCCAGTATATCCTGGCCAAGGAAGAGATAGACTGGTTTTTCTTTTTTCACCATTGCTCGACAACACGCTCAACGATCCTGCGGCTTAGATCTTTGATGGCATCCTGCACAGCCTGCTCTTCGGTTTTAGCCTGCGTTCCGGTTACAAAATAAGTGGCGCTTCCGGAAAAATTCTTTTCTTCCCAGGATAATTTGTTGTTCTTCTTATCCCAAAGGCTCATGTTGACCACGATATTGATCCGGTATTCCTCGACATCATCGCTGCTGGTATAACGCAGAGGATCACGCCGGAATTCCACCAGCTCTCCCTTCAGGGCCAGGTCGGACATATCTTCAACTACAGGCTTGACGTTGCCGTCGGAAAGGAATTTATTGATCACCGCCCTGGTGACTTCGGTCTCCAGCATCGGCCGGTAAACTTTGTACTTGCTGTTAGAATCCGACTCCAAGGTCAATTCGATCTTATTGGCAAAAGGCGCAATGTTGATGGTCTTGTATTTACCGGCGATCAAAGAACGGGTGGTATAGCCGCAGCCGGCCAGCGCCAGGCCCAATAAACAAAATAAAACTACTCCCCAAATCCGTGTTTTCATTTTCGCAATTTCTCCATGATCTTTAACCGCTCCACGGATTTAGCCGCCCAAACGCTTTGCGGGTTGCCTTCGATAATGGCATTATAATAGATCTGGGCGGATTTGAAATTTTTCTGTTTTTCGTAGAAACGAGCCGTATCATAATTACTCTCAGCTTCCTTCTCGCTTAATGACTGGATATTCTTTTCCGCTTCCTTGGAAAGTTCGGCGTCAGGATTGGCCCGGACGAACTCCTCGAATTTATCTTTCGCCTCTTTGCTGGATACCTGGTCATAAGCCGGGCCGCGGGACAGACTTGCCCGGCAGGAGGCTATCTGAAACTTGGCCGCGGCCACCCATTCGCTGTCCGGATAGCTGGTCACGACTTTATTGAAAGCTTCTTCCGCCTCGTAAAACTGCAAAAGGCTTTTATATACCAAACCCAGCTTATACTGGGCCTTGGCAGCCAGGGGGCCGTACTGGGAATTACTGACCACTTTCTGAAAAATTTCTATAGCCGGATTCTCCACGGGAATAGTCATTCCCAGGGCTTTGCGCTTGGCGCCGGACATGAATTTTTCGGCGATATTGAACTCGCGCTCGTTAATGTCCGCGATCCTTTCCGAAAAAGGATATTTGTCGATAACTTTCTGATACGCCTGGTAAGCTCCCCAGAGATCGCCTCGTTCTTCTTCGATCTGACCCAGATAAAACTGGCTTTCCGCCGCCTCGCTGGATTTAGGATAAATCTTCAGAATTTTTGTAAACTCCCGCTTGGCGTCATCGTATTCCTTGGCAGTATAAAGCCCTTTGGCAAAATCAAACTGCTCTTTTGGCGAAGGCTTGACCGCGGCCTTGGGGTTGGTCCATTTGCCGGTTTTAGGAGTCCAGATCCAAAAAGCCTGCGCGGAGCTTGAAATCAAGGTAAAAAAGAGTATGAAAAGCAGCGTAAGTCGTTTCATAATAGTTTAAATTTAACACAGGCGGAAGACTTTGTCAACACATTCGTATCAGAAGTAGAAATAGGCGTGGGGAACCTGCAATAACAGGCTATTCAGGCTCAAAAGGAGGCTAACTAGAAGCTCATTAACTGAAGCAAAACTTAAAGCCGGATAAGAAGATAGCGATTGGGCTACCAGCAGGCTAAAACCGCTCAAAGTAATTATCGAGGCCAGAGGCACAATCAAAAGATTAGCCAGAACAGTTATGGGAGAAACCATCCGAAAATATAGCGCGATCAAACCCGCTGTGCCTAACCAGGCGGAAAAAGATACCAGGCAGCTTTCTATGGGCAAACGCAGGATTCCTGACTTCAATTTATCCACCATCAAGAAATTCTTTAAACGAGGGTAAAAGTAAGCGATAGCCAGAACGCTGGCAAAAGAAAGCTGGAACCCGATATCCCGGATCTGGCCGGGATCCAGGATTAAGATAACTAAGGCCGCGGCGGCGCAGGAATTGTAAATGTTGGACTGCCTTTTCACGAAGTAAGCGAACAAAAAAACTCCGGCCATGACCGTGGCCCGGACCACGGGATTGCTCGCGCCGGTCAAAAAGCAATAAGCCAAAAGTAACGGGACACAGCAGAAAAATCTTATCTTGCGCTTAACCCGGAATATCTTCAAAAGCAGGACAATAATGAATCCGACTACTCCCACATTGGACCCGGAAACCACCAGGATGTGCACAGTCCCTGAGCGAACCATATCCTTGTATACTTTAACCGGCACATTTCTTTCTTCGCCGATCGTCATTGCTTCGATCACTCCGGAGCAAATCGGGGAAAGATTTTTTTCAAAACCGTTCTCGATCCGTGATTTCACCCTAAACAACAACCTTTTCATTGGCCAGGCTTTATTTTTTCCGGTCGAACGGACAAAATCCGGGGATTTTACCCGGGCTACCCGGTAAATCCCTTGTCTACGCCAATATTCTCCGAAAGGCCGGTGTAGCGAACACTCCATGATCAACTCTTCCCCGTAATCAACCGGCAAAAGACCATTGACCATCACCAGGATTTCTCCGCAGCAAATTTGTTTGCGCTGCTCGTCAGCGATCTCTTCTATCCGGAACAAAAACGAGGTTTTATTTTCTTTGACCTCCGGCCGGCTGTTGACCCAGCCCCGCAAAGCGTAAACCTTTTGGCTTTGATAATAAAATTTCCTGATATGGCATTCGGGTACTGTCCGGTAATTATTCAACCAGATCATTCCCCAGATCAAAACCAGTAGCGACAGTAATAATTTTGTAAGGAATTTCCTTTTCAGGAAAAAGATAAGCGCCAGAAGAATTGTTCCTGCTGACCAATAAAGCCAGACTAAAGGGATTTTTATCCACTCGGCAACAAGGATCCCCGCTGAGAACAAAAGCACGATCCAGATCAAAGGCTTTTTCACGGTTTACTCGATGAAAATTAATTCTCTGGCCTTTTCCAGGGTACGGTTGGAAAAACCTTTAATATTCCTTAAATCTTCCGGCTCGTTGAATTTTCCATTTTCCCGGCGGTAATCCAGGATGCGAACCGCTAATTTCTCACCAACGCCGGGAATAAGCTTAAGAGTCAGCTTGTCCGCGGTATTAATATTGATCTTACCTAAGCTGGGGTTTACGCAGGCAATCGCTCTAATTGGAGAAAACCTTTTAGCCAGGAAATTCAACCCGGCGCCCGATAAAGCGATAACCACTAAAAACAAAACCACCTTCTTTTCTTCCTCTGTCAAATCAAACATATAACCTCCTAAATGAGCGCATAAGTTGTGGAGCCAGCTACTACATGCGTTAAGCGACATCAACTTATAAGCGCGAATTTATCCCGAGCGTGTGAGCAAATTTCCAGAGAAATTTGCGAACGTTGCGCGAGGGAAAAATACTCTTAAGTTAATAGACGTTAAAAAGGCTAAAATCTAACAAATGTTTTAAGGGAATTCAGGGCAGAAAAAAATAGGGCGCCAGAGATTGGTAGGGTTTTCGGGCTGGTTATAAGGTTGATAGACCCGATCTGGTCGCCCTATTTTAGCTTAAATACATCAAAATATCTTTGAGCTCCTGGTTGGTGGCCAGAGCCTGATCTTCCTCCATTCTGAGAATATCGATAATGCAGGTTACTGCCTGGTCCAGTTTCTTCCGGCAGCCAGGTCTGTTTAAACAGACCGCGATATACTCCTTGATCCGGTTATACGGCATTTCCGGGGCCAGCATTTCCCCCCGGATATTGTTCCATTCCCGGTCCAGGTCTTTCATCCGGGAATTCTGCGCAAGTTTCTGCAATTGGGGCATGAGCACCGGGGCTATTGAAGGCTGCCCGCTAACCGGAAGCTCGCGGAAATCAACGCCGCCGGGCGCAGTTGCTCCCCCGTCCAGCCGCCCTGCGTCGCCGCCGTCAAAAGCATTATAGCTATATCTAGCCGCTTTCCCGTTGTCTGCTGTCTTCTTCCAACCCAACCTTTCAGCGATGCTTGCCGAATATGGACTTAAAGCGGTAACCTTATACGTGGTTACCTTCCTGCGTTCCATGAATTGCATCGCTGCAAGCCACAATGCGGTAGCCACCCCTTGCTTCTGCGTATCAGTTGCCACCGCTACCTGACCGATAAATACAGTCTTATTGTTAGCTATATTAAAGTAATCGTACAGAAAGAACTCCGCGGTCAAATAACCCTTTATTTGGCCAGGAACCGGCTCATATACCCACAAAAATTCCTTGGGATCATTTCCTTTCAGCAACCGCTCGAACCTCCTCAAGTCATATTTCTTATTCGCCGGATTGTCAAAAACAATGTCTGGATGAATCTGCTTATACAATTCAAAGAGCACTCGCGCATCAATCGCGGGATTATTGCTTTTATAGTTTCGGCCGTCGCAAAGTTTAATTCCAGTTGAAATATCTTTACGCACCTCAAAATCTTTCCCGTAAACCTTAGTAATGACAAGATCCTCTGCGCCGCCGTCCTGCGGCGCCGCGACGCCTTCTTTACTCGCGGGTTTCTTCTTTTGGGCTTTATATTCAGCTAGGATCTCATTCTTTAAATTATCCAACCCATCCCCGACGTCCTTCCTATTAAAGACTTTTTTCCCGACTCTTTCCTTCATGACCAGATTTCTGATCTCTCCCCTGAACCAGGAATCGACCCTTCCGGTCAAGATTACGCCTTCAGGGCTCATTACAACCAAAGTATTTTCTACGACCAGGAAATTTTTCGTTAAGATCCGTTCCAGGTTATCCTTAAGATTGATGCCCAGATTATCAATGACATCCTTATTCTTGGTCTGCGCTAATTTCCGGACTATTTCTATGCACTGCCTGGGAGTATAACCGGTCACCTCGGATGGTTGGACTAACAATATTCTGTGCTCTTTGCTATCATTTTCCCTGGCCGGAACCAGGCTGCCCGTATGAACAACAGCAATTGTTTTGGGAGACCGGGAATTATCCACCACGCCAAGAACCTTCACTCCCCCTCCCCGCATCTCTATCGACCCCACAAAATCCTTAACGCCGCCGTCTGGAGTAGAAATCGCGCTTTCCTCCAAGAAAAGTTTAAGGTCCAACGCGAATTTATCTTCTTTTCCCTGTTCCAGGGCTGAGATCAGGAAATCCCGGCCTTCAACTTCTCCCAGGGCTTTGATCACGCCGGAGAAAATAGCTTTACGCATTGCTTGCTCATTTGGGACCCCGGCTAAACGGCAATGATTATCCAGGGAAAAAATAACCAGCCTTTCATTGATAGATGAAACCAGCCCCGGATCAGCGATCACAAAACTTCCGTCAGTACGCATCATCACGTTATTCAAACCGGGATTCCGGACATATTTTCGCAGGACTTTAACCACCGTCATCCAGGCGGAAACAATATCCTCTATTTTATCCACCCCTATTTTCTTAGCCGCAAACAGCTGCGCAGCAGTATCCCCATCCACCCATTCCCTCAGATAATACAGAACATTACCGGTCTGCTGGACCTTAAGACTATAGGGTTCGACCATAAGCCGTCGCTCGGTTTCTTCTCCCAACTTTTGGAAATCTTTTAATCTGTCGAATTCCTCGCGGAAATCTTTGCCGAAGGTTTCAACAGAAGAACTCCTTTCGCCTTTGAACGCTTCGTAATAAGGACGCAAAGCGGGCAGGCAAAAATCTACTTTCCCGGTAAAACCTTGATCTGCCAGCTGCTTTTTCTGAGTTTCAGTAGCGTTAACTTCCGGAGAAACAACTACCGAGACCCGGAAAATGTCCTTGAATCCACCGCGATTTTCATAAATTATATCGATGTTGTTTATCTTAAGCGGGCAACTGATCTTATTGTTATAGTTACGCTGGATAAAATCGGCAATTTGCCCCGCAATATACTCCTTGAATAAACCATCTTCGAACGCGGCCCGATAAGCCATTTTGTTCATTTGTTTTATCTTATCCGTTGCCGGATACTCATCAAGATGAACGGCAAAAACGGTGTTTATCGATTGCCTGCCGTCGCCTTCAGCAAAGCCGCCGTCCTGGCCTGTGCCGAGGATCGAAGCGGTAGTCGTAACCGGGTCAGGCCTAACCACTGCGTCCGCGTAAGGAACTCCTTGCAGAAGAATTTCATCTTCCTTCGCCAGTAAGTCAAAGTAAGCGGCGACTTCGCTTTTATTCTTAAAAATACCTGCGTATTGTTCGCCTCTGGCCCATGACTCGATAAAATTATTCTTCCGCTCCTGCCTGGGCATCCAGACAAAACAGGAATAGTCGAAACGCTTATCGCTATACGGCTCAATGAGGGCTATATCAGATATGACCAGGAAAGTCTCTTTTTCGGGAACAATTTCTTCAAAAATTTCTCCATTTTCTTCGTCAAACCATAAACGGCTCTGTATTTTTGCCTGATATTTGAGGACATGCCGCATAATCTCTTCATCCATAATGCGATTGAGAGCATGCTGACCATATATTGTCCTTTCACCCGACAAGTAACGGCATCGTTGTCGCTCGGCAGGAGTAAGCGTTATGTGCTGTCTGATATTCCTATCGGTGAATTTCACAAATGCGTGCTCTCCTTTTTTGAGGGCGGCAAGGACTTTGTTGTGTTCATCGACATCGAATTTAAGCCTTGGGTAACTCAAGGACTTATTTCTCTTATCCGCCGGTATCAAAAAACGCTCAGAATCCAAGAAAACTACGGTTTCGCCTGCGCCTGTCAGGAGCGAAGTACTATAATCCTTGACACCCGTCTTGCCCGATGATATCGTTCCCGCTATTACAACTAATAACGTACCTGCAGGATCCGCCTTTCTAGCAGTTCCTATGACACGGGACAGTCCTTCACCGAATATTTTTATGTCCAAAGATCTTTCTTCAGCTAATCTATCGAGTTCCCGAACCCGGGAGAACCCGCCGTCATTCAACTCCGAATCGTCTTCGGTTAAAACAGAATTAGCTGATGGAGGGGAAATTAAGCTATGCTTGAACCCGTTAATTTGTTCTGCGAGATCATCGTCTTTTAGCCTGTCGCCGGCGAACCGGACTCTTCTTGATCTCAAGGTTCTGACTCCGGCAAATAAAACTCCGATCCCTCCTATCAAACTAGCCAGTGCCCCTTTTGTTACAAAGTCATAAGTTTTTCTTGTTTCATTGGGAAAAATTTCTTCATTGCTTTTTTCAAGCGTCTGATTCTCCCTGGCATCCTTGATCGCATTCTGCAAACTATCCAGTTCCACTGGATCCAATACGGTAATCCGGTCAGAAAAATACGGTTTTTTAACCTGCCAATAGACATTTTCTACAACAATTTGCTCTTTTGTGACGGCGATCTCTTCATCGCTTGGGGTGAGCAGATACCCCAAAGCCCAGCGGATTACTCCTAACTGCCCATCCTCATCATAGGCCTTCAACTCATTAGCCACGTGTCCGAATTCATGCGCCGATATGCCATAGAAACATAACCCGAGGTAACATCTTTAACCATGGCCGGGTCAATAAGATATAGCCAGATTAAGGAGCGGGCCACTCCCGGTTCGGATCCCCATTTCGCCTCGACATAATCCCTGAAAGCAGTGTAATCCCTGTAGGCATGATAAGATTCTTCGCTCGAGTAAATCTTGCCGTCTTCCCCCTGATAGACACCGTAAAATCCGCTTTGCCCGAGGGCGCCCTCAATGTCCAGGATCCTGCAGATATCTTTAGCCCGGGGGTCTCCGCTGAATAATATTTCCATGTAAACGTCAGTATCAGATTTGGTTATCCTCGACTTAAGTTCTTCACAATCTTTCTCGAAAGTTGAGTTGGGGTGGTTTTTCTTGTAGTCGCTTAGCGATGCTTCCAGCAGTATCTTTAGGGCTTTGGCTTTCTCAATATCCTTTATCTTATCCGCATCATGCTCATGATAAGCCCCACCCACCTTTTCGTAGGTTTTCAATGAGTATATCGCGTCCGGAAAGAGAGAACTGCCATACTGGAAGGATGAATCCTTGCTAAAAGTCACAGGGAACCAGCTTTGAGGATCGTTCCCCGCCTGAATAAGCCTGTAGATTGCTCCTGTTCGCTCTTCCTCGTAGAGCTTCTCTTTGAATTTGTACGTTGCCCAGAGAAGCGGTTGGCCCAGTTTTCCGCTTATCTTATCCAGCTCAGGCTGAAGTTCATCATGCTGCCTGTTGTAATCCTCCCATTCCTGGCGTCTTTCATAAGCGTCCTCCGAAGTCTCAATAGCCAGCATATGAAGGCTGATTTCGTAACTTTCATCCGAGAGGCGCCTATACTTGTCGTAATCAGCGGCGGGATCGCCATCATAATTTTGCGCGAGCCCGTTCACTTTTTCCTTTAGTTTTTCCAGCTCCTCCAGCGTTTTCAGGTCATCAGGCCGGTAATTATTTTTAGCCATCCCGGAATTATTCCCTAAAAACCCTATCTGATAACCTAACTCACCTTTATATTCGACGTAAGAAACGCTTTCTCCCAGATCCCGTCCGGTGGGATTAAACACTTCGATAACGCGGCCTTCTCTTGCGCCGTAAAATTGGTAATCACTCAGGTATTGACTCAAAGATTGTATCGCGTCGCCTTCGACCACAAGCAATAACGGCCGGTTCTGATCCTGGCCGTAAGTTTTGTTGTGTCCGGACAGAAATAAGTCCGGTAATGGCTCCACTATCTCAGAGACCATATTGCCGGGTATCTGGCCGTTGATTTGATGGTCTAAAATGAATTTCTCGACATGAGAGGCGTGCTTGCCCCGTTGGGCTTGATTAAAAATATCCGGGAACAGCGATTGGACCGTCAGATTATTTTCTTCCAGGTAAGCCGGGACGTTGCCTTCGGATGTCTCATCGTACAGCAAATTATCATACTCTAAAAACCGATCGTAGGTTTCCTGGAATTGCTCCTTGTTTTGATCAACCCACGCCTGGGTTTGCGCCAAATCTCGCTCTGTCCGATCGATCTGCTCCTGGGGAGTCCCGCCTTGGATGCTGATCGCTTTCTCGGTAGGCCATCTATTGAGTTTATTTCGATAACTGACGTATTCATAGAAAGCGTTCGGGTCCATACCGGCGGTCAGATTATTAAGCTGGTCGCGCAATGAGATTAGTTTATTTATGCGCCCGCTATCGCCAACCGCCAGCTTTTGATCCTGCGAAAGATATTGTGTTATCTGATATTTATCGTATTTCCCGACAAAAATTACCCTGTCCGCGTTGCCTTGCTTCTTTTCGCTTTGTAAAAGATTATTAAATTCCCCGGAAGTTCTTAAGTCGCGGGTGCTGATAACAGTGAGTTTAGAAGCTTTGTTCTTTAAATCCTTACTATCCCAGTCCAGCAGCTTATTGACATATTGTTCCAGGTAGGGGTTCACGACCACAAGCTGGGATCGATCCTGGGAGAGGATTTCGTCGAACAAAACCTCAGTAGAAACGGTAACCGGCTGGTCAAAGGTGTTGTTTGTACCGCTGTGATTTTCAAGTAGCTGCGCGTCTAAGCCGGAAACAAGAGGGACTAAACTCGAAAATAGCGTTGCCCCAAACAAAAACAGCATCGTATACCGCAGCCAGCGCGATTCTAAGATCCCGGGCTTTGTTCGCGCCGAAGAAACTTCCGGCGACAAAGAATGATCTTTAAATTCATCCAGAAGATACAACAACCCACCCAAGTCAAAGTCATTCAGCCGGAACCAGAGCTTGAAACCTTTTTTGTTCTCCAGCATCCTGACTGATTTCGATTCGCGCAACTGCTTGAGCGCGCGCGCCCTGAAATAATCGTACCATCCCCCCAGCTCTTGCTCGGACATCTCCAGCACATCGCCGACATCCGACTTTATGCCCGCTGCGAGTTCAGGCCTCTCCAAAGCATCAGAAACCCATTTCTCCATATCATCCCGGTTCAACCCTGCCTCTGCGACCTCTAACTCCTTTCCGCCATCGGATTCCTCCCCTGTCGTCATAATATCTTCGTTCCTGATAGAAATATCCAAAACGCCTTTTGATAAAAAAACCTGGTAGGTAAGAGGTGATTTTCCCGCAGCCGACTTCCAGTCCGCCAAAACCCTGCCGTCATCCAATAACCGCACTGAGATCATTTTGGCGAACTCATCTTCAATATGACGCACCTTTTCCCGGTATCGCGCATTCTTACTGATATGTTCGTAGCACATCCGGGCCACGGCATAACTGAATACGGTATGTAAAACCAGATCCTTGCCTCCTGTCCTGGCGCGCTGGGCCAAATATCGCAGGACGGTAAGCCCTATTCCCTGCGAAGTATACTCGCTCGGAACGGCCATATTATGTACGGCGACCTCCTTTTCATCCTCATCAAACTCGAAAAGGCTTTTTAGTTTGACATTATCCATCCATACCGAAAAACTGTTCTTCTTCGAGCTGATCCTGCGGAGTTCAAAATCTTTGCCGGTAACGATATTCTTCAAACCGATAACATTCGGTTCCGCTATTACTCCGCTGCGGGGATAGTTAATCACCTTTATTTTATTTTGCCCCTGCGCTTGCATTATTGATTTCGTGCCGCCGTCTAACGCCTCTTTGCCCCGCTGCGATGATGCCGCGTTTTGAGCCCAGCGATATAATTTACCGTCGACATGGAGCGCTCCTTCGTGTTCGGGCACTCCGGAAAGCTCGGCTTCGGTTATTTCGCTGTAGTTTTTATCGAGGAATCGCAGGAAGATTTGTTTGAAGTTTTCAGAGAGGAAATATTCATCGCCGTTTTCGATGACGATCCTTGCTTCTATCAAATCCTTGATGACTTCCTCATTCGTCAAGTGGTCCATTTCCAGAAGCTCGTTACACTTGGGTGTTCCCAGGAGTTCATTTGCGCTGAAGTAATCCTTGAAATGCCGGTCAAGCAATTTTAAAACAACGAACGCATAATACGGCATATTCCGGTAATCGGGTGTGGCGGATAAGCCGCGTTTGGCGAAAAAATCAATAAGCGCCTGGTCCTGTTCAGTCAAACCTCTATCCTGACGTACTTGCCAGATACTGTTGCGCTCTGCCAGATAGAGATTGATCAGGTCATCGGAACTTATGTTCTTTTTCTTGATCTGCGACCCCCGATAAAGGATGTTGTCGCCTTGTTTAATTTTCTCCAGGGTCTCATCGAACTCTTCCAACTTTAACTGTTTGAGCAGGTGGTAAAAAGCCGCTTCAGAAGCAAAGAAAGTATTGTTTCGGAAAGTGTCTTCCTTGGCGGCCTCAAGGTCGCCGCTGCTTCGTACATGCAACAGCGTTGTCTCATAAAGCATGAACCTGCGTTCGACATCGCCTTTGGCAAAACACCACCTAGGAAATAACTTGTACATGACTTTTAGCGGATTGATCCCGCTTGAGTGGCGGATCGCAAAGCGCATCATATCCAGCTTGGATTTAAGAATATTTTCACCCGTGCGCGAACCATTAAAGTAATCAATGGCCAATTCCATGGCGGTCCAAATAAGCCCTGTCGGCAAAGAGTACATAATCCGGGTAAGGTTGACAAAAACTTTACTCGGGGAACGCCAGACTTCCCCCATATCAAAGATCCCGTCTAATCCCAATGCCAACGATTCTACGGCATTGATCAGGCTAAGCGGATTTCCCCGGACGATCAAAAGCAGATCCGGATCGGTTTTCTTTATATTACGATACTCTAATGACGCAAGCTCCGCTCCGATTATAGCTACGGCGGCAATTCCGACGGGGATCAGCCACAACAGTAAAACCGGACTGATAGAATACACGAATACCGCAGCCCCTACGCCCAACGGCGGAGCTAAATAAGCTTCGTAATCTATGATTTTCTGAGGGATATCGCGTAAACGCACAGCCTTTTTTGGGTTGGAACCGGAAGCGGCCTTAACCGTTTCTACACTGGGCACATTGGTTTTCTGTCCGCCGTCGGCTAAAGTAGAGCTGGCCGGTAAATTAGCAACATCCCCGCGGGAATCTATGGCCAACCGCTCGAAAAATGGCTGGTTAGCCGCAAATCCGCCGTCTTTACTGATCACGGTCCACTCTCCAACCGGCTTATCCATCATCATGATCCCGCCGCTGAAATACTGGCGGATGGAAAGGCCTGAGACGGAACTGACCTGCTCCTGGCGATTGTATTCCCCCTTCTGGAATGATTTACGGTAATCCCGATAATAAGTGTCTTTTGACCAGCTGGTTTTGGAAGTCAACCCGCTCAAGTCCTGGCTATCGGTCTTTTGTGCCATCGCCACCCGACCTTCGATCATAGCCATTCCAAAAGATTTCGACTTAAACCACTGGGCCAGGATCAACGAATAATACACCTGGCGCAACTGAGCGTATCTTTTGGATGAGTTGACTTCCCGGGTCAGCTTGGGAATGATCAGTTCGCGGATAAGCTTGGAGGAATAACTGTTCAACTCTTTTAGCCTTGGGTCGCTGAAATTATAAGCCGGGGAATCTTTGATATAGTCCTGCTCCAGCATTACTTTTAAAGTAGCCTTGTAAACAAAAGCCCCGGTTGGGCTGGAACGGATCACGATTTCCCCGGGAACTATCCACGGCCTGGTCAAGGTGGGGATTTGAATATCTTGCTGGTTGTAAAGCTCACCTGCTTTGGCGTAAAGCCTGTCCCAGTAAAGTTTGCCTTCCGGAGTCTGGGGAGAAGTGAAATTGGCCAGGTCTTTCTTTAATTGCAGATCGCTAGCTAACATGATCCGGCCGACATCGGTCTTTTCCAGTAAAGGCTCGATAACTTCATCCGGGGAATCCGGCCTGAGGTTGACCCAGAAATACTTGTTCGGCAAAACTAATCCTACCTGGAAATACCGGTAAAGCTGTTGGGTGGTTTCTTCCAACTGACGGGGCTGGATATCATTCAGGTCGCCTTTATCCAGGATAAGTTCAAAATTACCATTACCGGGATTGAGATCAATGGAACGCAGATGGATTGGCCGGAATTTATCGGCAACCGGAGCGAGCGAACTTAAATAACCAGGTATGCCCATAGGAATAGCCAGCTTGGCAAACCCGGTCTGTTCGAAAATTAAGCAAAATGAGATTAGGAATGCTACTATCTGTTTGATCATAGTTTTAGCTTAAATACATCAATATATCTTTGAGCTCCTGGTTAGTAGCCAGAGCCTGATCTTCTTCCATCCTGAGAATATCGATGATGCAGGTTACTGCCTGGTCCAGTTTCTTCCGGCAGCCCGGCCTGCTCAGGCAGACCGCGATGTATTCCCTGATCTTCCCGTACGGCATCTGGGGAGCGAGCATTTCTCCACGGATGCAGCTCCATTCCTGGTCCAAATCTGCCATCTTGGAATTCTGCGCCAGCTGCTGCAGCTGCGGAGTAAGCGCTGTAGTCACCGCTGATTCACCAGCTACTGGGATCTGGCGAAAATCGATACCGCCCAAATCATCTGTTTGCGCCGTTCCACCGTCCTGACCGACTGGTCGGGAAGTTGACTTCTTCTTTGCCATTAATCTTGTCGCTCTTTTATCAAAGTTGATTTCGAACAATTGCCTTGCCGACTTTTGCCAGTCTTCCCAGGTCTGTTCATCATAAACAGCATCGGTCAACAGTATCCCCTCGTCCTTCATGATCGCGCCGATCTTTTCCAGATAAGCGATATCTTCGACATGGCACAAGCCGAGATTGCTGATGACCATGTCGATCGGGAGTTCCCCTCCGAAATAAGAGCCGATGTTCTGGCCGTCATCGAGGATAAAATCGATACCAGCTGCTTCGGGGAATTTCCAGTCGTCGAAATACATATTGCTAAAGCCGTACAGTTTGACCATAGGACGCACATCTTCAGGCAGGCGCTTGAGCAGTTCAACTAAAGCGACTCCTTCGCCGCAGCCCCAATCAAGGATCCGCATTATCTGTTTTGTTTTTCGCACCTGCGCGATCACATATTCCTCTATCTTTGTTCCCAGAAGAGGAGAAAAACGCCGATTGTACGATTCTAAATCGGTACGAAAATCACTATATTTGCTGACCGCCCCCCCTGACTTGTCTTCCTGTCTTGATTGGGCACGGACAAGGGATTTCGCCAGCACAACACCGCTTATCGCCGGCGGTTTTCCGGCCGCCCAGGATCGCATTAATGTCCCATTCTTGAATACGAATCCTGCGTATGACTCATTCGCTTCCCGCCATTCTTTGGAGCTGCCGATGGTAATGACCGCGTCCCCCCGCTCCATCTGCCCAAGCTGCTGGGTTGAAAGCGCTGTGCGGGAAATACCGAAATCTTCCGTTTGAACATTATCGTTCTGGCCGTACCGGAATCCCGCCTCTTCGCTGCCGCCGTCGGCTCGACTTTTATCCCAGGACCTGTTGAGGTTGATATTCAGCGCCGAAACCAGGTTCCCGTCAGGCAGCTTGCCGCTGAGCGCCTTTCTGCGCGCGATCTTTAGAAGCGCCTCCACCACCGCGTCCGCCTGGTTCGCGTCCAGCTGCACCCACTTTCCGAAGACCTCGGTATCGCGGGTATTAAAACCAACCCCCACGATCTCGATCCCCAGGTGCCGGGCTTCATCCAGCTTGCGTTTCAGCCTGAAAGAAGGTATCGGACGACCGGACATGTCGTAACTCAAGTCTCCTCCCATATCCTGCCCATCGGTAATGATAATCTCGATCTTATTCTTCTTTTTAGTGGCCTTGTATTTATCGATCACTCCGCACACCGCGACATAGAGATGGATCCCCTCTCCCCCTATATCTTCCGGCCTTCCGCGGGCATCGATGATGGCGCCGAACTCCCCGTATTTGCGGTTCAATTCTGACTGCCCCAGCTTCTCGTCGAATGCCTTGACCACCCCGAAAGCCCTGTTCTCGTAACCCATGCTGTAATCTATCTTTTTCCTGCCGATCTTCTGGAACGTAGCCATGAACAGCGCGTTCATGTCCTTGATCGCTTTAAAATACCCCTGCATGCTGCCGCTCAGATCTATGGTCACCCCGAACGCCAGATCAGGCTTACCCGGCCGGTCTTCTTCTTCGTCGAAGGGATTCATGTTGCGCAAAAGATAGCGCACCGGATTTATCTTCCATCCTGAAGGAGACTCCTCTATATCCGGCTCGTCCGGGACGCGGAACAGCTGCACCAGTCCGTCGGCAAGCCGCTTACTGGCCGCCGGAATATTGCTTAAAGCGTAATTTAACGGTTCATTTTTCTTCATCTCTTCCGTACGCTTATTCTTGGCCTCATTGATCTTTCTATCCAGATCATTATCCGCGTCCTTGTCGCGGTCTTCGTCATTCATGAAATTCGGCCGCCCTGACTGGTTATCGTCGTTATTATCTCCCTCGGATCCGTCCCCTTCCGATCCCTCGCCACCCCCGGCATCATCCTGGCCGGCTGGATTACCTCTCCCGGGTCTGCCGCCGGACCGGCCGCCCCTCAGCGATTCAGGCAGCGCGCCAAGAGGAGTATTTTCGATCAGATCCTCCAATTCTTCCCGACTAATCCTTCCGAATGACGGCATTCCGTCTCTTTGCCCGCCACTACCTTTACCCCCTCCCTTGCCGCGCCCGCCTTTGCCCTCTTTTTTCTTGCCGGCTTTCTCGCGGTTTTCATCGGCCTGCTTCAATAGTTTCTCGTATATTGGCCAGATCTTCGCGCACATCGCGCCCAGCGAAACCTTTCCCGAGCGCAAACGCTCCTGGGCAAAATCCTTTTTCCCCTGCTGTATCCCGGCCATATCCGGCAGGACCTGCTCGTTGTTCGTAACCTGATCAAGCAATGATTGTTCCGCGCCGTTTTTCTCGATGACCGATCTAAGCGCCTGCTGCATCGGCTCAGGAAGGGAGGCGAATGAATTCCGGTAGCGGCCTGTCCTTCCGTAAAAAACCAGCTCAAATAAGAAGATATTGTCCATCTCGAACTCATAGTTCTTTACCATCTCGGAGATCTGCTCCTGGGTCAGATCCTTACACATCTCATCAAGCGAGGCCTTGATATAAGCGCGTTCCCCGGCCATTACCGGATCGTTGATATAATTTATGCGCACATCCTCCAAGCCGTTCCAGAAATTGTGGAATTCTTCTTTTTTTACGATCTGCAAATGTTCGGGCTCCGCGACTTTTTCCATTTCCGGGTGAGAAAGCGAATAAAGCTGATGGCGCGCCTCATGCAGGACGATCCCGATGATCGTCTCGGGAGTGCGCTTGGAATTGGCCAGCTCGTGCAGCGGAACGATGATGGTCGTGCGGTCGTCGGTCGAACCCCACCAGGTCAGGATCGAGAAGATGATCCGGGTTTTAGGAACGGCGACCGCCACACCGGAGCGCACCTTGTTCATCTTCTTTCGCACGCTTTCCATGGCCAGGATATCCCTCTCCAGCTTGCGCAATTCTTTGATCGTGCGTTCTTCCAGCGCATTATCGAAGCCTATCTCATCGACGCGCTTGATAAAATCCTCAAGGGTCACCAGCGCCGCCGCTCCGGAAAGCGTTGACCGCGCCTGTATTAACGATAACCGTTTGGAAACCGCCGCCTGCTGGGAGGCGTCGATAAGATCATTCAGGATCCGGATGACCTCATCTTGAGCGTAACGTGCCGGTGCCCAGAGCCGGAAAACATTCTCCAGAAGCACTCCCGGGACCTCTCCGCGGTCAGTGTAACTCTCCGGGTTCATAGTCAGAAGGATATAGACATTGTCGCCAATCTCGACGGTAAACGGCTCTTCACCGGGGATCTCCACGCTTACCTCTTTCTCACCGCGGGCAATGCCGTTGAGCACCCAGAGCATTTCCGGGCGCATGTTCGCTTCGTCGACTATTATCACCTGGTTGCCGGCTTTGACCCGCTTGAGGAATTCCTGCATCTCCAAGCGGAATGCCCCTTCGCGGTTCATGCGCAGCTGAACGGTCATGTCCCTGGCCTTGGATTCGCCGTGGGTCGAGTAGATGTAATAATGCTCCATGCCGTTTGACGCTCCGAACAGCAATTGGGAAAGAAAAACACCCATCGTGGTCTTGGCCACCCCGGTCTCGCCGACAATGCTGACCATCCTGCCCGCCTGCCATCCGCGCAGGATCCCGGACATCGTCCGGGTGATCGTCGGCACCAGGGTCAAGCGGTAGCGCGGATCGGTCTTATCCCAGGCCAAGCCGCGGCTTCCCGCGGGAAGATTCACTCCCGAAAGAGCGAGCAGTCGGCCTTCTTCCATCAAAACCTCACCGGAAAGCTCCTCTACCACTTCGTGATCGAAAATATTCTTAAGGATCAAATCGACAAAATTAGTATAATCCTCTTCATGCTCGCAGAGCCGGCCACCGTAGGCGCGCAGCGCTTCCTGAACGATCAACCGTTCCATGTCTTTCCGGCCCAGTTGTCCGCCTGCTTCCTGCCTGGCCAGCCTGACGAATTCTCCTAAGAGCAGCGCGTCCTTGGCCGTGAAATTATAATCGGTCCCCGAAGGCCAGAACTGGCCGCCTTCTTCCAGAGCCTTGACCATGATATAGATCTTCTGCAGCTGGCGCGCTTCGTATTCCGAAAGACCGCACTGGAACATCAATAACTGGAGCAGTTCGGAAAAACCCCGGTGGAATACTTTTATCGATGGCACATAAATTTTGACGAACCTGTTGAAGAACGCGGATGAAAATTCCCGCTGGCTTTTTGAGGATATCGTCGCGACGATGTCCGTGCCGGAAGGCAGATAATACCTTTTGCTCCTGCCCGAATCATCCTTGATCTCCAAGTAACCCTTGATCAGGAAATTATTCAGCGCCGCGCGGACCCGCTCCGGAAGAGCGTCGATATTATGCAAAATCAGCAGCTTCTTTTTGCCCGGCTCGTTGCGCTGTTCCTCGGGCACCAGGTGGCGGCTGAGGAATCCCGGCTTGACGCGGAATTCCCTGCCGTTATCCCGCGGCTCATCCTCCAGTATCGGGAAGAGCCCTCCGATGATCTCCATATCGGTCATTTCCGGAACGCTTTCAAGATGAAGCAACTGGTAGCCGTTTTCTTTTCCGAATTCCCTGATAATCTGATGTTCCCGCGCACCCGGTTCCAAAAGCAGCAAACCGTGCGCTCCGTATTCGAAGACCCTGGACAGATCAGCCTTAACCTGTTCCTCAGATCCGATGGTCAACCCCTTATCGACGAATTCTTCCTGCTCATCCGGCAATGGCTCAGGCGCTTTCTTGAACCGTTCCTCATCGTCTTTCCAGATCCTGATCACTCCCTCATGGCTTGACACGAACGTGCTGTATCCTTCTTCATCGACGAAAGCAATAATTTCGTCGAAATTTTCCCTTAACCTGAATTTTTTGACCCGGAATTCTTTGTCTTGCCCCTGGGCAATCAGGCTCACCTTGGACTCGATACCTATGCTGGATTCGTACTCCTTACTATTCACCCCCAGCGAATACAAACCCCAGCTGTTTTTAGTCACCGCGACACTCGCCCCAAACAGAGGCATATCTAATACTGTCTGGACGAATTTCCCCTGCTCGGTCTGGTCGAATAACACCGGCCCCTGCTTTGACATACGGCCAAAAATATTTAGTTTTCCCGCTCCATCCCGGAACGCTCCCTTAGCAAGCAGAATATCCTCATTCCCCGCCCTCAATAACTCGATACTAAAACGATCTTTCTGAACCTCGGTGCAAATAAGAATATCATTCGAGTTTGCCGGATCGTCACACATGAACTGCAAGCGGCCTGAAGGATCCCTGCCCGCCCACAGCAAAAACACCTTCTTTCGAGTTGGAACTGCAGGCAACACCCCCTGGCGCAGGGCACACGAGCCGTCTTTATGGATTTCCCAGATATCAAAGGTAGAATCCCCGTTCTTGATCGAATCTTCATCTTGGGCCCTGGAATGGCTGTTGACAATAGTCAGCCCTCCCTTGTCGTCAGAAAATGCGTCGAATCCTCTGCCTGAAGCGGGGCGCGGCAAGATCGTGATCCGGAACTTATTTTTTTCGATCTCCTGCCACACTTTCAACCCATCGTCTTTTTCAGCTTCGGTAACAATGTAAAGCAACCCGTCGCTGCCCGGAACAACTCTCATCTGCGTGCCCCAATTGTCCTGCGCGCCTTTTACCATCGAGACCTCGAAGCCGCCTTCGGCGTTCTGCCGCCAGATCGCGATATCCGCGGAAGAAATGGTGACAATGGTCAAAAGCCCTTGTTCATCCCGGACCACCCTGATCTTATCTCCGGAAAAATTCGGATACTCCTCGATCCTTAACTCAAACTTCAGTTCTCGCAAGACGCTCGAGCTCATATTTTCAACTTTACCGACCGCGCTGACCGCTTCGACTGTCTTTGTTTTCAGCTCCCCGGCGGAATAATCTTTAACATCGCTCACCTCTAAGGCGCCGATGTTCTTCGTCGCAATGGGGCCACTTGTATGCTTAACTACTTCGGAGCTGGCGAACTTCTTCGGCTTAGCCCGGGCCGGGTCGGCCGCGCCAAATGCCGTAAACTGCGCCTCATCGTCTTTCCAGATGTTGATATAGCCAACGTGCCCGGAAACAAATGACACGCTGCCATCTTGATCCCTGAATATATTGACTTTATTGGTCACCGTTTTTTCTTCCGGCCTTTTCATAATCTTCCGGGTAAATTCATCAAGCGAGACCTCTTTCAAGAGAGCAATCTCAGGAGAATTATACAACTCTTCCTTCCCCGCTTGGCTATGTCTTTCCGGATTATATGAAACTATCGACAAAAACCCTTCTTCGTCCGTCATCGCGTCAAAACTGCCGTAAATTTTCCCTTCCAACCGGCTTTCCGAGAAAGTCTGATCATCCTCTTCCCGCAAGATAGTGAGCCCGTCTTTCTTCTCCGGAAGGGGATCCTTGGGGCCTGTACCGCTTAACATTCCGACGGCAGCAATGATCAGTTTGCTTTCTTTATCTCGCATCAGCTGGACTTGGCCGTTGGAAAGGGTTGACTTCCGGAGCTCCCTGACCTCAAACTCATCCGGGTTCTTCTCCTGCATGATCGCCAGCGTATCTTCGCCGGAAACGGCTATTGTCAACTTTCCTTGCGCGTCTTCCAGGAGATCTATCCTGCGGCAAAGATCATGCCCTGAGAACATCAGGTCTTTAGGAATAAAATTGTCCCTCTCCCGGCATAGAGTAATCACGCTCTTTTGCTCGTTGGTGTCGGCAAAAACCAACTTGCCCTGAAGATCCTGAATCGCCTTAAAGCTAAGGCCAAAATGATCGATGCCGTTTACCTGGATAGTCTTGGATCTAAAAACATCCGGCTCCATTTCCCTGGTCAGGGTGATCTTGTCACTATCAAACTCCTTGGTTACGACAGTAAGCAAACCTCTTTCATTGAGAAACGCGTTAAAAGAGCGACCGGATCCTTGCAACGAATTCTTGATTTCAGTCCGCTCAAATCTGCCCGCGGAATTCTTTCTTAAAATCATGATCGATCCTGCTTCTGTGTACACGAACACATCTTCTCCAGAGGCGCCCTTCAGGATTGCCATATCCCCGTAGTGGAAATGCACAGAAGACTCGGGAAAACTCAGACTAGCCACTAATTCCTGGAGAGATTTCAGGCGCTCATCAGTCATAACCGCATCTTCTTTGCTTACCTTTAGTTCCCCCGTCCATTCATGCGCGATAAGGCTTTGTTCATTGGCCTGAGCTTTGACATTTCCGGCCGACCCCGACTTGATTGTCTTTGAGGGGGTTGTCCTGATCGTTTCGGCTGCCGCGTATTTCAATGGCCGCCCATTACTTTCTTTTAATGCTTTTTTGTTGAACACCTTGGCGATCTCCTGATTCAGCAGCAGGCTATCAACCTGTTCCCTCGCCAGCGCATATGCCTCAGGGCTGAATTGCTTCAGGTAAAAAAGCTCGAACGGCGTCATGAACGCTTCCTCAAGCAAAACGCCTTTGCCCAACTCGCTCATGAACGCCTTGACCCATCCGCGCATGTCGCGCATGGTCAACAGGTGGCGTTCGGGATTCTCGAGGGTGACTTCATCGCTCACGAACTTCTGCATCAGTTTGTGCAAAGCGATATTAAGTCCGATCAGGCCGTCGCGGTCAGCAATCAGCTCTACCTTGCTCTGACGGGAGTAAAAATCGTAAAAACGGTCCAGGATCGCCTGGTACGAGGCGTCGCTAAGTTTGTTCTCCACCCAGATCCGGCGCGCCGCTTTGAGGACTTCAACGGAGATCGATTCTCTTCCCGGAGTCTCATCAACAGGGTTAGTAGTAATGACGATATGGAAATGTTTATGCCGCTTGAGCCGCAATGGCTCCTGGCCGGGATGCTCATTGATCACCAACTCCTGCTCCCCGCGGGCGATCCCGGTCAGCCAGCTGATCAAAGCCTGGGGATATTTACCCAGCGCGCCTTCGTCGAAAGTATAAACTCCGCCGTGAGTGTAGAATTCCAAGAACGGCACCTTGAAATGTCCGTCCTTATCCGGCAGGCAGGTCAGAACGAACCTGCCTTTCTCGTCTTTGGTATAGGCGCCGATAAAATCGCGCAAATGCGCTCCGGCATGGCCGGAATAAATATAGGAATCAAGTCCGAGGCGTTCGGCGATGTCGATGCCCATGTCCGTTTTTCCTCCGCCCGGCTCGCCTTCGCAGATGATCACCTGGCCCCGGTTCATGGCGTTGACCATCATGCTTTCCTGGCGCAGAAGTTCATTAGTGGGGACCATCAACTCCTCTTCTGCCAATGGCTCGTGCTGGCGCTCGAAAGGTTCAATCTTGTAGGCGTTGCGCAATTCTTCCGCGCTGGTATACTGTACTTCTTTTATAGTAACCGGCTCCTCACCCGGGCCCTTCTTTTTGGCAACTGCTTCTGCCGCGACCCGGACCTCCTCCTTGTCCACCGCAGGAAATTCCCGGCAATAGTCCTCGATCAACTGCTCAAGCTTTGGGTCGGCGGTGAAACGCGGCACAAGGTCATCTTGAGCAAAGCTGGAGATTTCCTTATCATCCGCCCCCTTAAGTTTTTCTTCCAGGGAACCTAGCCTCTTGTATTTCATCTCCCTCAACTCCGGCAAAGTAATTTTACCATTATCCTCGATCTTGATCTTAATACCTGCATCCTTTAAATACTTTTCAGCCAGCTCAGACGCTGAGGTGAGGATATCCAGCATAGCACCGCCGGCGGTGGTCATTGAACCGCTGTCAGAAGGCGGCCGTGAGGGCTTGTTTACCAACATACCTTCTACATCTACTCTCGCCATTCTCATCAGATCCTTTGCGCTAATCGAATCGTTATCGTATGGCATTGCTCCGCCGGCTACAGTCGGCAGCATACCCGCCAATCCAGGATCAGCTGAGCTGTACAGATCATTATCTGCCTGCGGAGCAGGCCCGTTAGGCTTATGGAAGAATATCCTCGCCCAGCGTGACTGCTCGGCCAGCGACAGGTTGAATTCCGCCTCATTGGTCGCTGTGGCGAAGAAACGCAGGTTATCCGGCAGTTCTATCCTGTCTGTGCTTGTCGGAGGATAATACACCCGTTCCTGAAGGATCACGTTAAGCGCCACCGCGATCTGCGGCCGCAGGTAATGGTAATTCTCGAAAGCCAGGACGAATATCCGGCGTTCTGCCTCAGGCAGGTTTTTATCCTCTTCCCGGGCTTTGGCCGCCTGAGCGATGAAACGCGACATCGCTCCGTCAGCCAAGCGCAGCTGGGCTTCGCCGGTTTCTGCTTCCCGCTCGCTGTCCGGGATATATCCGCCGAAAAGGGTGAAATCGTCGGTGAACAGGTTGGTATTGAGCTTCTCGATAACCACCCGGCCGCGTTTTTCCGCTGCAGAGCGCAACTGAGCCATAGGATCATTCACCGCGTCCATGGATAACAGGGTCGGCTCCTTCGTCCTGAATAGCGAATAGTCGAGATAATACTGCAACCCCTTATCCTGGAACTCCGCCAGCGGAGGCTCCGGCTCCTTCAAATATTTCAGCATTATTTGATTCCAATCCACTGGAACACCGGTAGCAGGTTCAACAGCTGAACGCATCAGTTTAATTAACTCTTTTTCAATATCTTCTGCCACGCCCGATAAGCGCGACCCGATTAAAGTACCATCAACATCCATTACCATTACCCCGTACTCATCTGATTTCATGTCTGGCCTTGCAACAATCGGCCGGTCAGGATTGGTCCCCCAATCCCTGATATCTTCTCTCACGGACCTTGTACGCAGCGGGATATCATTGGTTCCCGAACTAACAAACGGCGGCGGCGTTTCCTTCAGTTCTTTCTCGATTTCTTCAGCCACTCCGGATGTGCGCGCTGGCCTTGACCGCAATTCCAGCAGTTTTTTTGCAAATTCTTTCGAAATGCTCGGCGGCTTACCTGCCAGGACTTTCGCCATTACTTCAACCGTTGTTCCGGACTTGCGCTGCTGCTCCTTTTCGATCATATCTAACATCTCCCAGGGCTTAACTAACTTGTTTCCTGAACCGGCCCATTGTTCCGCTGCCGATTTTAGCTCCTGGAGCTTCTGATCGAGTTCATTGCTAACAACAACTCCCTGATCAGGTTTATTCTGCTTCTTTAAGGTGATCAAAAATCCTATCGATTTCTCGAAAGACTCAGAATCATTCTCGAATAATTGTTCAATAGTGGCTCTAAGCCGCGGATATTCCTTTTCAGCGTTGACAATTTTACCCTGTTTGGCTACTTCAAGGGGCACCCAGCCATTTATCCGTTCAATATTTAGCTTGTCGATCTCGTTATTCTTCATTGCCTTCCGCAATTCCTGCATGTCTGCGCCTTCGGGATCCAGCACCAGACATATCACCCTGTGTCCTGACGCGACGAATTTCTCGATGGCGATCGGCGGTTCCCACTTCGGAGCCGAAGGGGCGAGGATCCTGCGGATAAACCGCTCAACCCGCTCTTGATCGCCGATCTCCTTGAAAGCGAAACCGTAATAAAACATCACCGCTTCGATCAGGTTCTGCTCCCGGCTGAGCTTCCCGTTATTCTCCGCGATCATCCGGCAGGCGCGCTTGAGCTCGCGCAGGCTGATGATATGCGGCGCGTCTATTGCCAGCGTCTTTTGTATCGCCATTTCCTCATCATGCCCTTCCATCTTAACCCCGAACATTGGACCGAAGACCTTCATTGCCTTCATCGGCGACATACGCCCTGCCTTAAGCATCTGGGTAATATCTACGCCTCCGAATTTCTCGCGCTTCTCTTTTTCCTCCTGCCGCCACGGGCCATCCTCATCCGCCAGCTCCTGTTGTATCGCGAAATGCAGGCCGGCGATCTTTCCGCGGTAATAGTCAAGATCTTCCTGCGCGAGGCCGGCGAGATAATCGCCGGAAATATCCTCGAGTTCTTGAGACTCGAACCTGCCTTCCACCCAGACCGCGGGAGTAACTTCATTAAGCGGACCCGGAAGTTGGCCGCGGGCCTCGTATGATTCCGTGGGGTTGATATCGATGATCACCATTGAATCCGGATGGCGGGTCAGTTCCCGCGTCGTTTCTTTACCGTCAGGATACTGGTTAAGGATGAACTTTTCGTCACCCCGAGCCAAAGGCACCATCAGCCAGCCGAAGCGGGCTTTATCATCTTTTACCGCCGCATTAAGCTCGGAAAGCGCGACAACCCCGCCCTTTTCCAGTATTTGCAGAAACGGCGTGTCCGAATCCATGTAATAATCCGCTTTCTCATCGGGCTTGAGCGCTCCCAGAAGTTTCGACTGTTTGCTGGCGGCGTGGAACGGCTCTCCGTAAAAAGGAATGTCCAGCATCTTGGCCAAAGCCTGGGCCATGAACGTCTTGCCGGTCCCGGTCGGGCCTTCCAGCCGCAGGACCCGGGTGCCGTAGCGGTAATTACGGGAAATAGCGCTCAGCGTGCGCGCTACGTCCTGGGTCAAAGTCAAACCCAGCTCAGCCTTGAACACTTCCCTGATCGCCTGCTCCATATCCCGTGTTTTCATCGCCTCGGCGATCTTGTCCTTGAGTTCAGAGCGAATAGGCAATTCCACTCCATCCGCCATGAACCGGCCGGTTTTGGGCTCGAACACCAAAACGTTCTTTACTCCCGGGACAATGGTTATTACGGACTGGAACGCCATACGCATCTCAACCAGCATCAAAACCTCACTAACATCCTCCCGGCCTTTCAGAATCCCCTCTATCTGGTCAGGAGCTAATATCGCGATCACACGGGCTTCTTCAAGTGAAAGGTCTATCTTGTGCAGACCAGCATAAGTGCGAAGTTCTCCCATCCGGGAATAAACTTCGCCAATCTTGCCGCCGTACTCCAGGACCATCATTGCTGTTTCGTCGTCCGGATTAATTCCTTTTAGAGGACCCTCATTGCTCCGACGGGCCAGGAAAAACAGATCCCGTTCTTCTTCTTTTATAAGCTTCAACTCTTTCAGTTTATTCTTCCAGTCAGCGGGATATTTGAGTACAATCTCCCCTATCTCTTCAGGAGTGAAATCAGCTGTAATTTGCAATCGGTTCTCCGTCGAGAATTCCAATACTTCATTAAGCATTTCCGTATCCGGATCGTTTCCTCCGCCGGGTTCTTCCTCTTTTTTGCCCATTGCCAGCAAAATATTCTCCTTGCCCCTGGCCATCGATCTGAAAAACAGATCCCGTTCTTCAGTGATGATCGCCCTGCCGCGTTGGGAATTCGCGCTGATATTTTCATCAGCCAGCCGCCCCTTCATATATGAAAACAGCACTAAAAGCTGCCCCATGGTGATCTTGTCGCTGTTATCCGCCTGCAGATTACAATATTCCTCTATCAACACCTGAGGCAGTCCGAACCTGGTCACAGCGTAATCAACCAGGCTTTTCCTGTCCGGGATATTCAACTGCTTACGCAGGAAGCGGTCGTAAAAGGCGCTGTCCCTTAGGCCGCTGGAAAGGGAAGCTACGATCTTAAGGTTGTCGGGAAGAATAAGTTTTTCGTTGGTTTCGGGTATCCACAACTCTCCCGTAAGCAAGAACTGGTTCAACTGCACCCAGACCTTGGCCGACAAAGCCTCGACCTGCTCTAATCGAAGCACGAAAATCTTGGAAGGATCCGCCTTGGCCTGGTCTACCAACCGGTATAATACGCCTTTCTGGAAACGTATCTTTTCTTTGGAGAATTCCCGATCCTGCGCGCTAACCGGCATGTCCGCGCCGATCAACTGCATGCGGTCGCTGTCCGGCGTACAAATGACCCGCTCAACAATGACCTGAGGATTATTCCGTTGATAAAGCTCAAACGCCCTGTCCAGGCTGTCCCGCGACTCAAGCGAATAAAGGAATAAAGCCGGGATGTCTGTTGTCAGACAACTCTGCAATTTGTCGTATGCCTCGGCGTAGATAGCCGGCACATTGGCAGGCGCGTTCCAAGTTCTTTTCTCCGGCTGCGGGAACATGTCCAGATAGATCCGGCTTGCTTCCTGCCAGGCCCGGTCGAAAATCTCCCGGCGCTTGACCGCTTCCAGCCTGTTCTTTCCTATTTCCTTCTTCTTTGATAGATATTTGGCGAACAACCCCGCGATCTTCGAGAATAAATAACCGAGAGTGCGGACAGCAGCTTCTTCCTTTCTTAACGCGACTTCCAGATCGATCTCCGCGCAGAATTTATCCAGGAACACCGCGATGAATCTCCTTTGCTCGCGGATAGTGATGGTATAGAATTCCCGATCGCTTTCTTCTTTATTGAGACTCGTCTGACTGAGTGAATCCTGGTGCAGCTCTCTAAGCCTGCGATTAAGCTCCTCCTTTTCGGCCTCGGTCAACAACATGAACTTTTCGCGCACCGAGGAAAAAGCCTGATCATTACCTCGCTTTGCGTCTTTTGCCTTCTCCGATTCCTGACTTATCTTTTTCCCGCCGTCAAACTCCTGTGCTCCGCCGGATTTTAAAACAGGACTTGCCGGTAAGATATTCACATCACCGGTCAGGGAATTCATCGACAACCTGGCAAAGTATTCCTGGTTACCCGTGAAGAAGTCAGCGACACTGCCCGGGATCTCCTGGATCTTCAGTTGATCCATTATCTGGATCCCGCCGCTGGTGTATTGCCGGATCGATATTCCATTGAGCGAATTCACCTGCTCCTGCTGGTTGTATTCGCCTTTCTGGAACGACTTCTTGTAGGCCTGGAAATAAGTGTCTTTTGACCAGCTGGTTTTGGAAGTCAACCCGCTCAAGTCCTGGCTATCGGTCTTTTGTGCCATCGCCACCCGACCTTCGACCATAGCCACTCCAAAAGATTTCGACTTAAACCACTGGGCCAGGATCAACGAATAATAAACCTGGCGCAATTGCGAGTAGCGCCGGGAAGAATTGACTTCCCGGGTCAGCTTGGGAATGATCAGTTCGCGGATAAGCTGAGAGGAATAACCATTGAGTTCTTTTAGCCGGGGGTCGTTAAAATTATACGCCGGGGAATCTTTGATATAGTCCTGCTCCAGCATTACCTTAAGCGTAGCCTTGTAAACAAAAGCCCCGGTTTGGCTAGAGCGAATCACCACTTCTCCGGGAACGATCCAGGGACGGGTCAAGGTGGGAATTTGGATATCCTGCTGGTTGTAAAGCTCGCTGGCTTTAGAGTAAAGTTTGTCCCAGTAAAGTTTGCCTTCCGGAGTCTGGAGAGATGTAAAATTGGCCAGGTCTTTTTTCAGCTGCAGATCGGCTTCTAGCATCACCTTGCCCAGATCGGTCTTGGCCAGCAAAGGCTCGATCATGCTATCAGGGGAATCCGGCCTGAGGTTGACCCAGAAATACTTGTTCGGTAAAGCTAAACCTATTTGGAAATATCGGTAGAGTTCTTTGGTCGTTTCTTCCAGCTGGCGGGGCTGGATATCCTTGAGGTCGCCTTTGTCCAGGATGAGTTCGAAATTACCATTACCGGAGCTAAGATCAATGGAACGCAGATGGATCGGCCGGAATTTATCGGCGACCGGAGCCAGCAAACTCAAATATCCGGGTATGCCTATAGGAATAGCCAGCTGGGCAAACCCGGTCTGCTCGAAGATAAGACAAAACGAAATTAGAAATGCTAAAATCCGATTGATCATACTTTTACAAACTTTTTGTTTTGTGGAGAAAAAGAGACCTCCCAGTAACCAGCTGGAAGGCACTAGAGTCTCTCAACCTTATATAATAAGTATATAATATATAGAGTAGTTTTCAAGACGGGCAAGGGCGGAATTTGAAAGCGGTTTCTTCTTACCCGCCCCAAGGATGGATACAATTAAACTACGATGGTAACGATTTTATTGGGGACGACGATGAATTTCTTGATGGGCTTAGCTTGAATCCACTGTTGGACTTTTTCGTCTTTAGCCACAATGGCCTGGATAATTTCAACTGAAGCGTTAGTAGGAAAAGAGATTTTTGAGCGGACCTTTCCATTGATCTGAACAGGCATCTCAACAGTATCTTCAACTAGTAATTTCTGGTCAAATTTCGGCCAGCCGGCTTTGATGATCGATCCCTGGTTGCCCAGGTTCTGCCAGAGCTCTTCGCAAAAATGAGGAGCGATAGGGCTGAGCATGATGATCAATTTCGAGTAGACCTCTTTATCCGCTCCGGATTGATAGATGGCATTGACCAGTTCCATCATCGAAGCAATGGCGGTGTTGAATTTAAAAGCTTCCATGTCTTCGCTGATCTTTTTAATGGCCTTGTGCAGGCTGCGCACAACAGGCTCATCAGCTTTATCTTTAAGATTATCCTGGATCCTCCAGACCCGGTTAAGGAACTTAAACGCGCCATCCATGCCCCGATCATCCCATTCCAGCTCTGTCTCCGGCGGGGCGGCAAAAAGCATGAACAGCCGCAAAGTATCCGCCCCGTATCTCTGGATCATAGAATCCGGATCGACGATATTGCCGCGGGATTTGGACATCACTTCGCCGTCTTTTAAAACCATGCCCTGGGTCAGAAGTTTAGTAAAAGGCTCGTCAAAGTCGATCATTCCCAGATCTTTGAAAAATTTGGTAAAAAAGCGGGAATATAACAAATGTAGAATAGCGTGTTCGATCCCCCCGATATATTGATCGACAGGCATCCAGTATTTAGCGTCTTTGACCTCAAAAGGCCCATTTGTGAATTCCGGGGAACAATATCTTAAAAAATACCAGGAAGAATCGAAGAAAGTAGCCATGGTATCGGTTTCCCGGCGGGCTTTGGCTTTACATTTCGGGCAAAAGCAATCTACAAATTCTTTAACTTTACCTAAAGGGCTGCCGCCTTCACCGGTAAACGGCGCATCCTTGGGCAGCTCAACCGGCAGATCCTCATAAGCCACGGAAACAACCCCGCATTTATCACAGTAAATCATGGGAATGGGTGTGCCCCAGTAACGCTGGCGGGAGATCAGCCAATCGCGCAGCCGCCAGTGGGTCTGGATCTTGCCGATCCTGGTTTTCTCCATCCACTCAGCGATCGCCGCTTTGCCTTCCAGATTAGGCAGGCCGTTGAACTGGGCGGAATTGATCTGCCGGCCGTCACCTTCATAAGCCTCGCTCAAATCTTCGGCGCACAACTCGCATTGCTGCGTAAACGGCTGAATGACTACCCGCATGGCTAGGCCGTGTTCTTTGGCGAACAAAAAATCCCTCTGGTCATGCGTGGGAACGGCCATGATCACGCCGGTGCCGTATTCCATCAAAACATAATCCGCGACCCAGATAGGAATAACTTCATTATTAACCGGGTTGATCGCGTAGGAGCCGGTAAATATCCCTTCTTTTTTCACGTCGCTCGAAGATCGGACCACCTTGCTTTCCTGGCTGACTTTATCGATAAATTTAAGAACTTCTTTTTCCTGCGGCTGGCCTTTGATCAATTCCAAGACCGTCGGATGTTCCGGAGCGAGCACGATGTAGGTGGCTCCAAAAATGGTATCCGCCCGGGTCGTAAATACCGGGATCACCCCGTTATTATCCTTGCGCCGGAAATAGATCTCGCAGCCTGAGCTCTTGCCGATCCAGTTGGTTTGCATGGCAATTACCCGCTCCGGCCAAAGCTTAAGCTGATTTAAATCTTCCAAAAGCCTTTCTTTATACCCGGTGATCTTTAAATACCATTGATCAAGATCCTTCTGCTCAACTTTAGTATGGCACCTCCAGCATCCGCCGTCGATAACTTCTTCATTAGCCAAGGTTGTGGCGCAGGAAGGGCACCAGTTCACACCAGAAGCTTTCTTATAGGCCAGCCCTTTTTCAAACATCTTGATGAATATCCACTGGTTCCAGCGATAATAATCGGGGTCGCAGGTGGAAACCTCCCGATCCCAGTCATAAGATAAGCCCATTTTCTTTAACTCGGTCTCCATCTCCTCGATGCATTTGTGGGTCCAGGCGCCGGGCTTGGTCTTATTCTTGATGGCCGCGTTCTCCGCGGGTTGTCCGAAAGCGTCGAATCCCATAGGATGCAGGACATTAAAACCTTGCGCCAGCTTGTAGCGGCTGTAAACGTCGCCGATAGAATAATTACGCACATGCCCCATATGGATCTTCCCTGATGGATAAGGGAACATTTCCAGGCAATAGAATTTTGGTCGGGAAGAAACTTCGGCCTTAAAACTTTTGTTCTTGTGCCAGTATTTCTGCCACTTTTCCTCGATCTCTTTGAAATTATACTCAGCCATAATCTATTATATCCTTAAGGGTATAAATGACGTCAGGGTTTTTATCCCGCGCAGCAGATTCTCCATTTCGCAGGGCTTGTTCAAATAAAGGTCAGCCTCCATGTTATAACCTTTTTTTAGCGATTCCATTTCCGAGTTTCCGCTGACAATGATCACCGGACGCCATTTGTCATTATGTTTATTCCGGATTTCTTTTAACACCTCAAAACCGTTAAGTTTAGGCATGGTTAAATCCAGGATTACCATATCCGGGTTGTCGCTTTTAACCTTAAGCAGCGCTTCTTCTCCGTCATAGGCGCACACCGTTGCATACCCCTCCTGCTGGAGCTTTCTTTCCACGAACTCCACGATGTCTTTTTCGTCGTCAACCACCAGTATCTTTAAATTTTTATTTGCCATGGTTTATTTTTTTATCAGTTTTTTTACGATCTTAAGGTTACGCTTGTCGGCACTATCGCTGTCTTTCGGAGTTTCCAGAACAAAAGCTGCCTCGGCCAGCCGCGGGTCATTAACTATCCTGCGAAACGCCTCCAGCCCAAGCTTGCCTTTGCCGATATGCTCGTGGCGGTCAGCGTGGGAACCTAATTCGTCGCGGCTGTCATTCAGGTGCACCAATTTCAATCTTTTCAGACCGACGGTCTGCTCAAGACTTTCAATAGTCTTAAGATAGCCTTCCGGACTGGCCAGATCATATCCCGCAGTATAAGCGTGGCAGGTATCAAAACAAATCCCCACCCGCTTTTTGTTTTCCAGTCCATCAATGATCAAGCGCTGATGTTCGAATTTATACCCCAACCAGGAGCCTGAACCGGAAGTATTTTCCAGAAGTATCCCGACCGCAGAATCCCTGGTCTTGTCCAAGATACGATTCAAAGCGACAATAATTCTTTTTAGCCCCTGTTTCTCTCCGGATTCCTTATGGCTGCCCATATGGGTGACGATATAATCCGCCCCCAAAGCCTGGGCTTCTTTCATGTCCTGAATATAAGCCCGCAAAGAGCCCTGGTATAAAATATTATACGGAGAAGCCAGGTTGATCAGATATGGAATATGGATAAAAACTTTTTTGATCCCGCTTTTTTCCCGGCGCAGCCGGAATTCCCGGATATCCTCGGTTTTAAGTTTGGATCTGCGCCACTGCCTGGGGTCGCGGGAAAATATCTGCATGGCGCTGCAGCCCAACGCTTGCGCGCGGTCGATCGATTCCCAGATATGTCCGGCAATAGAAACGTGTACTCCAAGCAGCATAATGTTAAATTGTAGCACAACCGGATTTAAAGGTCAATTTACAATAAAAAAGGCGGGGATTTACCCGCCTTTTTATTTTGGTGGAGCTGGAGGGAGTTGAACCCTCGACCCCTTGCATGCCATGCAAGTGCTCTCCCAACTGAGCTACAGCCCCTCAAAATTTTCCCAACATTTTATATAGAAGAAAATTTTGACCCCGAGCGCAGATAGCGCGAGGGGGAGAAAAATTTTCATCACATATATTTCAAGAAGAAAATTTTGACCCCGAGCGCAGAAGCGAGGGAGAGAAAATTTTCCTCTATTTTTCCAAATATCTCAACAACAACTGCCAGGTCTTGCTTCCCACTACCCCGTCAGGATTGATCTTATTCGCTTCCTGGAATTTCTTGATCGATTCTTTGGTCTGCGTGCCGATCTGCCCGTCTACCGGCCCTTTATAGAACCCGGCTTTCTTCAGAGCAGCTTGGATCTCGGAGGCATTGGGCATGCGCACTTCTTTTTTAACGGCAGCCTGCTGCTGCAACTGCTGGCGCAGCTGGAAATTCTCCTGCTTTAACTGGTTCAATTGCGTTTCCAGGGAATTAACCTGCGTTTTGAGCTGCTGATTTTCTCCGGAATAATTCACGACAGGCGTAGTCACGCAGCCTGAAACAAACGCGAGCATTGCAATAATCACGAATAAATTCATCCTGAACATATACCCCTCCTTTAAGAAAAAACATTATACCCCAAATTTACGGAATTGACAAACAAGATTTTGGATAGTATAGTTATATTACTCTTGCCGAGGTGGCGAAATGGCATACGCGGCAGCCTCAAAAGCTGTTGAGGGCGACCGGCATTTTTTTACCCCCCCAAAACGATCAGACAACTCCCCTGTTTTAAAGCTAAACCGCGCTTGAACTGTTACCGAAAAATTTTAGAAGAATCAAAGATCTTCTTTTGCAGTCCACGGCGGATCGTATTAAGGTTAATATAAGGGATAATCCCGCGGTAAACCCGGTAAGCGATTATTTTGTAGCCTTTGGCATTAGGATGGATAGCGTCGCTTTTTAAGCTTTCGTCGGAGACTATGTCATCCAGGATCCGGGGAATGAATATTGTCCGGTATTTATGGCTTAACCGCTGGAATTCCTGGCGGTATTCTTCCATAAACAAAATGTTGCTGATATCCACTATTGCTACCATTACCCCTTGGGCCTGGATAATTTTGATCATCTCCTCGATATTTTTGATGGTCTCTTCCAAGGGGACTTTATTTAAATAATCGTTGCCGCCAAATTCGATAACTACTAAAAACGGATCGTTGTCCAGAACATCGGTCTTTACCCTTTTCAAAGCTTCGGGAGTAATGTCGCCGTTTATTCCTGCATTGACTATTGGAACACTGGTCATTTTAGCTAACGCCGCTGGGTAGCTTTCGGAAGGATTAACCCCCTTGCCCCTGGTAATACTGTCCCCGAAACAAACGATATTCTTACCCCGGGATTCAAGATTAGCGATATCGCTCCTGACGCATCCGGCATGCAATATCATTAAACCAAGCAAGGATACCCCCAGAACAATAGATGGAATTTTAATCTTTCTCATATCTAAGCCTTAGTTGTCCGCAGGCAGCCTCAATATCCTGGCCCCGCGGCCGGCGCAAGGTCACCGCCACCCCTGACTTTACCAGCGCATCCCGGAAAAATAGGATATCCCGTTTGGAAGGAGGCTGGAGCCCCTCTTCTTTTTGAGGATTTATTGGTATCAGATTAACTTTGCAATTCAACCCTGCTAATATTTTACTCAATTTTCCGGCGTTTGGCAAATCCGAATTGACCCCTCTGGCCAGGATATACTCGAAAGTAACCTGACGATTTGTCCTATTAATATATTTTCGGCAGCTATCGATCAATTCTTTAATCGGATAACGTTTATTTACCGGCATCAAAGCATCCCTGACCTTGTCATCGGCGGCGTGCAGCGACACGGAAAGCTCGATCTGCAGCCCTTCTTCAGCAAGCCTGGCTATGGCCGGGACCAGGCCGCAGGTGGAAATAGTGATCCTGCGGGCTCCGATATTAAAAGCCCAATCCGAGTTCATGATCCGCACGGCTTTCAGGACATTATCGTAGTTATCCAGCGGCTCGCCGGTCCCCATGAAAACTATATGGGTCAAAGCCTGGGAAGAATCGTTCTTTAAATATAAAACCTGATCCAGGATCTCGGCGCTGGAAAGATTTCTCTTAAACCCCAGCGCTCCGCTGGCGCAGAAAGCGCAGGCGAATTTGCAGCCGGCCTGGCTGGAAATACAACCGGTCGCTCTATTTTGCGCGGGGATATTTACAGCTTCGATGAACTTGCCGTCAGGAAGTTTGAACAAAAATTTTTTAGTGCCATCGAGCGATTCCCTGAAACTGGCCAGTTCCAGGCCGGAAAGACAAAAATTCTCCCCAAGCCGCCGACGCAGCGGCTGGGGAAGATTGCTCATTCCGGCGAAATCATCGGCGCCCTTCTGGTAAATCCAGGAAAAAATCTGCCCGGCCCGAAAAGCCGGCTCTTTCCAGGAAGCCAAAACACCAGTTAATTCTTCCAGGGATAATTGTTTGATATTTTCTTTCATTTTATTCCAGGTTCGGCCTCAGGCCGACTATGCGCAGAAACAAATCTTTGCTGGATATCTTTTCCACCGGCCTTACCTCTTTGATCCTCCGGGGAAGGGTCAGAGCCACAATAAACCTTAACGTTCCGGCAATGAAAAAAAGGCTGAACAGCCGGTAACCAAAAACATTCGGCAGGCGATTGGCCAGCAACCCGCCGACAAACGAACCCAGGCAAATTGCCAGGCCGTTAAAAAAATAGAAATAAGCGATACAGCGCGTCCTTTTGGCCGGGGTTACCGCGTCATAAATGAAATTAACGCTGCAAAGATTAAAACCCGCCCAGGCTATTCCCGAAAGCACCTGGGCAAAAATCAGGTAAACCGGGTGCTGGTTCAAGATCCACCAAAAAGGAAGGCTGGCGATCAAAAGAGAGCTCACCCTCAAAACCTTGATGCTTCCGATCCTGTCCGCGCTTCTACCCCAGCGGTCGATAGTGAAAATGGCGGCGATACTCACGGTAGAGATCAAAACCGTATAGGTAAAATAATTAAACTTGAGGTCCTTGAGCATAAGCACCGAAAAAAACGGGGAAGCCAGGTATACACAAAAGATAAAAGCCGAGTTAAAAATAACGAATCTGGCAAAATTTGACTCCCGGGCGCGTTTAAGGAAATCCCAAAAGCTGAAGTAGGCTTCTTTTTTAAGGTGTTGCCTGGATTCGTACATTTGAGCCAGAAAATACACGCAGATAAAACGGCATAAACAGGCCAGGCTAAAGATTATCAGGAATCCCAGGAGAATATTACTTTTAAAAAAATTCAAGGTCATGCCCGCGCCAAAAAGGCTGATTATCGTAACCCCGCCCAAGACCTTGTTTCTCCAGCCGAAATACCTGCCTCTTTTATTATACGGCAGGTAATCGGTCATCAAACTCTGCCATACCGGCAGAGAAAAAGCCCCGAAAACGTTGAACAGGGAAACCAGGACAATCAAAGATCCCACGGCCCAATTCTTGAAAAGATGGGGGACAAAAACTACAGGTAAAAGCACCAGGGCCTGCAGGAAAACAAGAAAACAAATCACTTTTCTCCTGCTGCCGACGCTTTCGGTGATATCTGCGGATTTAAGCTGGGAGAAAGAACCGGCTAAACTGGGCAATGCGGTCAGGAGCCCGATCTGGGAGACGCTGGCCTTTAAGGCCAGAGCGTATGGGGTAAAATATTCCGCGGTCAAACCGGTCATGGCGGCGGCAAACACCCCGTCCCAAAAAGAGACTCTCAGGCTTTTTTTAATCGCGTGTCTTTGCATGATCTCTTAGCCTGCTTTTGGGTTTAAAAGGCACTTTTTTATTTGCCGGTCGATCTTGTCGAGAGCCTTCTTCTTGAACAATCGCGCGATCGCCGCAACTTTTATCGCTTCCTCAAGGATCAAGATCGGGCCTAAAGCCTGAGAAAAAGTATCGGCTATCGAAAAAACTCCGTGATTCTTGACAACGGCGATTTTGTTCTTCCGCAGCGCTGCGATCAACTTATCCACCCGGGTAACGTTAAGGCTTTTTTGTGCGACCACCGGGACTTCTTTCAAATAGAACCTCGTCTCAAAAGTCAGCACCTTTAATCTTGGCAAGACGGCGAAATAAGCGTTGGTCAAAGGAGGATGACAATGGATAACCACCTGGCAGGGGAAATTTTTATAAATCGAGCCGTGCGCCGGCAATTCGGAACTTGGCTTTCTCTTAGTCTTGGCCAAAACCCCGTTTTCCAGCGAAACTTTTACGATGTCGCTGTATTTTAAGTTACCCAATTCGCTGCCGGTAACAGTGATCAGAATGCTTTTGGCGTCAAGCCGGGCGCTTAAATTCCCAGCCCTGGCCGTCACCAGCCGGCAATCAATTAATTTCTTTCCTATGGCAATTATCCGCCGTTTAATTATATTTTCTTTTGCAGGTTTCACAGTGAAATCCCGACCAATTTGGTTTTTACTCCGGAAATCGCTTTTAGCTTCTTATTCAAGCTTGATCTATCGGCTTTAGAACCCACCAGCTCGAGGATGACCAATCCCGTGTCCGAACATTTATCCAGCACTCCGTCATGAATTCCCAGCCGGGTCTTGATCATGCAGCCGAAATCCGTAAGCACTTTCTGGACCTTTACTGCCGATGAACGCCTCGTCCGCATAAGAATCACCAACAAAGTTTTGCTCATAACCACCTCCTCAATTTTTTCCAAACATTATTATAGAAGAAAAAATTGACCCCGAGCGCGGATAGCGCGAGGGGGAAAGATTTTTTCCAAACATTATTATACCAAATAATCCCGGCTCCTGGCAAAATTTCTTGAGGCCCGCGACAGGGACCGCAAAATCTGGACTCTTGACAGCTTCCTCCTAAACGCGGTAGAATAACGCCATGAGTGAATATCTCTGCCCGCATTGCAAGAACCCGATCTATGACGACGAAGCCATCTTGTGCCTTTTCTGCGGGGAAAGCCTTAACCGTCCAGGCAAGCATTTCCCTAAATCAAGAATAATTTTCCTGATCATCATATTAATAGCATTGTTCAGCTTCATAATTTACATGATCAAATAGGAGGTTTTATGGCCAAGCGATCGCTGATAATCGCTGCATTGTTACTGTCTTTGTTTCCGGCTTTAAGTTCGGCCCAATACCGGACCAGAAAGTTCACAATTACTTCCATAGTGTTTAGATCGGGCGAGTTGATCCCCCCGGAATATACATGTGAAGGCCGCAATATAAATCCACCCTTAAAATTTGCCTGTATTCCGGAAAAAACAAAAAGCATGGCTCTGATCATGGAAGACCCCGACGTTCCTCAAGGAATCTATGTGCACTGGGTACGTTACAATATACCCCCGAAAAGAACCATCGCGCCAGACAGCCTTCCGGGCAAACCCGGAAAAACCGACGCCAGTGAAAAAGGCTTATACGTCGGACCCTGCCCCCGTTCAGGCGTTCACCGGTATTATTTTAAAATCTATGCTTTAAACAGCCAACTGGAATTTAAAAGCCCGCCGACAAAAGAAGAATTGGAAAAGGCCATGCATGGGCATATTTTGGCCAGTGCGGAATTAATCGGGCTCTACTCGAAACAGCCTCAATAGCCTTTAGTTTTATTTAACTGATGTGCCGGGTTGTCGGGGATAACGGATAAGGCAGATCTGGTTTATTACTTCTTCAACGTCTTTGCGGGTTTTCAGGCGGCTGATGGTTTCGCGCAGCGGCCGGATCTTGCGGAAACCCTTGGTATACCATCCGAAGAATTTACGAAAAATCACTACACCGTATTTAGGCCCGAAAAAATCAACCGAAAAATCCAGGTGTTCAAGCATGGTCCGGATTATTTCTTCCATCCCCGGCTTAGGGAGCTCCTGGCCGGTTTTCAGATAATGCCGGATTTCTTCGAAGATCCAGGGATTACCTAAAGCTCCACGGGCCACCGTGATCCCATCGCAACCGGTACCATCGAACAGCTTCTTGGCCAGTTCCCCGGAAAAAACATCACCGGAGCCGATGACCGGCACGTTTACCGCTTTCTTAACTTTGCGGATCGTTTCATAATCCACGGCTCCGGAATATAACTGCTGCTTGGTCCGGCCGTGAATGAATATCGCTTTTACCCCGGCATCCTGGGCATATTGGGCGACTTCCGGAGCATTAATGCAGTCCTTATCATAGCCGGTACGGATCTTAACTGTCACCGGAACCGAAGATCTTTTTACCACGATCTTTAAAAGTTTAGCCAGTTTTCCCGGCTCCTGCAATAAACTAGCTCCTTCTCCCCTGCGGGTCACTTTTCTTTCCGGGCAGGCCGCGTTGAAATCCAAAAGATCGAAGTTATATTTAACTAAGACATCCATGGCCCGCTCAATATACGCCGGCTCGCAGCCCAGAAGCTGCATACCAAGGGGCTTGTCGATCTTATCCGTGCGAAGGATCTCCGCAGTCTTCTTGCTCTTATGACCAAGACAGCGGGCATTGATCATCTCCACAAAAGCCAGCTCACAGCCGAATTTATGATTGAGCTTTCGAAAAGGCAGGTCACTTACTCCGGCCATCGGAGCAAGGATCAGGTTGGATTGAAGCTTGAGGCTGCCGATCTTAAGCATCAGGTGATCGCTTCTACTGGAAGGACAAATGCCTTGACACCTTCTTTACCGAGTTTCGTCCGCAGTTGTTTAACGCTGGACATCAAGGCCTGGGCTTCTTTTTCAGAACAGCAGATAAAAAGAAGATTATTCCGTCCAGGCCAGATGTCGTCTCCCATATGGGTGCCCGAAGAACTGCCTTTGCCAAACACTCCCGGGATCTTTGTATAATTATTCAAGGCGCAGGATTGCTCCAGGACTTCCATTACTTCGAAGTCAATCGCTTCATTAAAAGAAATCATCACCATTTTATTGGTCATTATTTAACCTCCGCGGGAATATCGCATTTCCTCACTTTTACCTGACCGGCTGATTTACGGTGAAATACCGAGTATAATGTCGGCACAAAAAGCATAGTAATAAAAGTGGATACGGTAAGTCCTCCCACCATACAGATGCCGATCGGCTGCCATTGTTCCGAACCTTCGCCCCGGGAAATGGCCAGCGGCAACAAGCCGACTAGGGTGGTGATCGTAGTCATGAGTACCGGGCGCAAGCGGTCTTTTCCGCCTTTAGTTACCGCGTCATAGAGCGAATTTCCCCTAGCCCGCAGGATATTGATATAGCTTATCAGCACGATAGCGTTGTTCACCACGATCCCCATGAGCATGACCGTGCCTAAGAACGACATAACGTTGAGGGTCATCCCGGTCGCAGCTAATGCCCAGATCACTCCGGTAAAAGTGAAAGGAATGGAAAACATGATGATAAAAGGATCCAGGAGCGACTCGAACTGCGCGGCGATAACCATATACACCAGGACTACGCCTAAAGACAACAACATAGCCATGTCAGCAAAAGCCTTCCCCTGTTCTTCCGCTTCTCCGCCGAAATTGATGATCATATCCGAAGGAATGGCCAGCTTGGCCATTTCCTTTTTGATATCCTCGACGATCTTACCGCTGGAGCGGTTAAGAGTATTGGCTTCCACCTTAACCACCCTCTCGCGATTCTTGCGCTCGATCGAAAGCGGTCCGGTGGTCTCGTAGATCTTGGCAAAACTGGAGAGCTTGATTTGTTTGCCGGTCAGCGGAGAAACCAGGGTCAGGTTCTCCACATCTTCCAGCCGGGTCCGGGAAGATTCTTGCAGCCGCACGTAAATATCATAGGTCCGGCCTTTTTCCCGGTACTTGGAGGCGCTGCTTCCTTCAATGAAAGTCTTGATGCTCCTGGCTACCGCCTCCATGTTCAAACCGAGGCTGGCCGCGCGCTCCCGATCCACCGCAATACGGATCTCCGGACGGCTGGCGTCGCGGGAGATCGCCGCGTCCACCGCTCCGGGAACCGACTCGACTATCTTCTTGATCTTTTCCGCGAGCATATTCGTATCCTCAAAAGAATTTCCGATAATCTCAATTTGAATAGACTTTCCGCTACCTCCGAGTATCAAACGGTTAACCATACTTCCGGTGGAAACATCAACTTTTTCGACGCCAGGAATTTTACGCACCTGTTCACGGATATTCTGACCAACTGCCTTATCCGATCTTTTACGCTCGGTCTTAGGCACCAACCTTAGCCCGGAATAAATCACATGCGATCCCGAGGCCTGGCCGGTCACCCGGCCGATACCCTGGACCTGGCCGCTGCGCACGTAGCTGAATTTCTTTTCTTTTACCGAGTCAAAAATGTCCTCGATCTTCTTGGCCACCTTATCCGATTCTTCCATCCGGGTCCCTACCGGAAGCCTGATCGAAACCTGCAGGTCACCGGTATCTTCCTGGGGGATGAATTCATTTCCAACGAACCTGGTAAGCATCAGAGTGAAAAAGAAAACTCCGGTAAAAGCAATTAGCACCAGCTTTTTATGGCCTAAGCACCAACCCAGAGACTTTTCATAAATACTTTCCCAGCCGACGATGATCTTCTCGATAGCGTTATAAATCCCGCTAAATATCCCCTTTTTCTTGTCGGTGGAAGAAGCCGTTACCGGCTTAAGCCATTTCGAACAAAGCATGGGGCTGAAAGTCGCGGCGGTAAACAACGACGCCAAGAGGGTCGCGCTAATGATCGCCGCTAATTCCGAGAACATCACCCCCACCACGCCGGTAATAAAAAACATCGGAAGAAATACTACGATAGTGGTAAGCGTAGACGCGGCGATGGATAAGAACATTTCTGAGGTGCCAAATATAGAAGCTTCGGTCGCGCGCTGGCCGCGGGAAAGATAACGGAAGATATTATCCACGACAACTATGGCGTTGTCCACCACCATCCCGGAAGCAATGGCGATGGAAGAAAGACTGACGACATTAATGGTCCTACCGCTTAAGAAAAGATACAAAAACGTGATCAATAAAGAGAACGGAATTGTCAGAGCGATGACTAAGCTCGGCAGGAATTGCCGCAGGAAGAACCAGACCACCAAAATTACCAGTAAGATCGCCAGCCACAGGGAATTACTCAGCGATTTTAAAGCTAAAATAATGTCTTCGGAGGTATCAAAAACTATTTCCGCCTGAATATCGGACGGTAAAGTCTTCATCAATTCCTGAAATCTCTTTTGCACCCTGGCGGCTACTTCAACAGTATTGGTACCGGTCTGTTTCTGGACCATCATAGTCAAGCCGCGTTTACGGTCAATGCGCACGAGCGTAGAGATCTCTTTGAAAGCGTCCTCGATCCGGGCCACGTCGCGCAAATATACCACTTTTCCGCTGCGGGTACCCAGGATCACCGAGTTAATCTCTTCGGGAGTGGCGAATTCTCCGGGCAAACGCAGTAGATAATCGGTTAAGCCGGTTTTAAGGTTACCTACGGGCAGGGTAACGTTCTCTCTCTCTAAAGCAAGCAGTATATCTGAGGTGGCAAAACCATAACCTTCCAGCTTCTGGCGGTCCAGCCAGACATTGATCTGGCGTTCCAACCCGCCGTTTAACTGCACGGTGCCAACTCCGGCAAGCTGCTTTAAAGGATCACAAATACGCCGGTCGATAAGATCATAGAGCTCAGGATAGCTGCGTCCGGCCTTAAATCCATAAACTAAGATCGGCATGTTCGCGGTATTGAATTTCCATAAGAAAGGAGTAGAAATCTCATCGGGAATATCCGGAAGGGATGGTTTAGCCTGGTCGATCCGGTCACGGACGTCATTAGAGGCCGCGTCCACATTAATCCCCCACTTAAAAAGCAGGGTGACCGCGGACATCCCCTCCGATGAAGTGGAAGTGATCTTATCTAAACCCGGAGTGATCGCCAATTGGTTCTCCAGCGGCTCGGTAACCTTGATCTCCACATCCTCGGGGCTGGCGCCGGGATAAGAAGTGATCACCGATATGGCCGGGGACTCGATCGTAGGCATCATATCCACACCGAGCCGGGTCATAGCGTAAAGAGACACAATGATCAGCGCTAAAAATATCATCAGGTTAGTTACCGGCTTCCTAACGCCGAATTCCGCAAGACTCATTTTATGATTCCTCCCCGGCTATTCGCCGTTCTCCTCGACTAATACCGCGGCGCCTTCACGCAGGCGCTGCTGGCCCATGACCACCACTTTATCCCCCAACGTCAGGCCTTCAACAATCTGCAGATATGGCCCCTGGCGCACCCCGGTCTTGACCTCGCGCAATTTGGCCTTCTGATCCTTGATCACGTAAACATATTGCTGCGGTTCCCGGCCCAATACCGCTTCTTTGAGCAATACTATAGCGTCTTTATATTCCCTGGTAACCACCTTAACCTTGGCGTACATCCCGGAACGCAATTTATGTTCTTTATTATCTATAGCGATCTCCACCGGGCAGGTGCGGGTCGCGATGTCCACGATCGGACTGATACGTACGATAGTCCCGGTAAATGTCTCATCCGGGTAAGCCTCAACACCGACGGTGGCGCTCATCCCTACGGATATGCTCGGCAGGTATTTCTCCGGAACATCCAGAAAGACTTTTACTTTTTCCATGTCCACGACCAGGGCCACCGGGGTCTGCGGCGAAACGTTGGCTCCGATATCCACCAGCACCCTAGCCACCACTCCGGAGAGCGGGCTCTCCACCGCGGCTTGTGCGAATTTCAAGCCGGTTTCGTCGCGGTCGACCAAAGCGATAGTTTCCCCTTTGACCACCGGGTCACCTTCCTGTTTAACTTTTTCAACGATCTTTCCGGTTACCTTGGGAAAAACCTGGGTCTCTTCCTGGGCCTTGACATTAGCCACATAATCGATGAATTCCTGCATAGTCCCGGATTTAACCGTGACTACCTTGACCGGGATCGCTTCGCTGGCAGAATCCTTGATGGCAATGATCTCTTTTTTCTGGCAGCCAAAGGCTGCCAGAAGAAACACAAGTGCCGTGATTATGCGCAGAAACCCTTTAAGATCATTCATTATTTTCCTCCTACGGCCCTTTCGAACCGCGCTTTAGCTATGAGATAGTCGTAATCCGCCTGAGCCTGGCCGAATAAAGCCACGCTGCAGCTTAATTGGGCGTCGTGCAGGTCAAGGCCGCTAACTATTCCTGATTTATGTTTTTCTTCGATGACCGAAAGGTTATCTTTGTAAACCGCGACTTCCTCGGCAACAGATCTGGTTTTCTCGATGGCGTCTTTAAGCGCCAGGTAAGCGGTCTTTAATTCCAGGACGATGTCCCTGACCGCCTTTTCTTTCAATAACTGCATTTCTTTTAGATCAATGATCGCCTGCTCCACCTTGGAACGGGTCAATCTTCCGTCGAAGACCGGCCAGCTGACGCTGACCCCCAGGACATTGTAATCATTCTGATTGCGGGCGGCGGTACTGGGCTGGCGAGAATTGCTGTAATAATCCCAGGCAGCGGCCACCTGCGGCCGGTTCCCGGACTTGGCGATCTCGACATTCTTTCCCGCGGCATTTTTCTGGGCTTCCAATTGGCGGATCTCCGGACGAGATCGTAAAGCTTTCAAAAAAGCCTCATCGTAAACAACCTCTAAAGGCGAGTAACTAAAATCGCCCGATAGATCGATCTGTATCTGGTTATCCAAGAAGAGCAGATTATTCAGTAACGCCCGGGATGATTCAAGTTGGTTCAATGCCGCTTCATACGCCTGGACTACACCGGCCAGAGCCGAACGCATCTTGATCGATTCAGATTCGGAAACCTGGCCCGCCAAATAGCGCGCCTGGATAAATTCCTGGTGCTCCCTGGTATTCTCGACTATCGCCTTATTGATTCCTGCCAGTTTCTCCGCCAGTAAAATGGTATAATAGGCTTGTTTGACGCTAGCCACCGTATCGAGTTTGGCTTTATCCAGCACCGCTTGGGTTGCCAGATAATTATCCTCTCCGGCTTTGATGGTGTTAATCACTCGACCGCCCGCATAAATAACCTGGCTTACTCCGGCCTGGCCGGAAAATCCGCTCACGTCTTTGGAATATAATCCCCGAGTATCACTCCATCCTGCGCCGAGGTTTAAAGAAGGAAACAGCGCTGACCTGGCCTCGTTGATCTTAGCCTTGGCCTTCTTAACATCTTCAACCTTGAGCCGGACATCCGGATTATCCCGAAGAGCGATACTCACCACCTCATCTAAAGACAAAGAGATCTCTTCCGCCCTTAAAGCGAGAACAGAAAATAGAATAAAAAAAACCGCGATTGAAAAAATAATGATTTTCTTCATTATTTAGCTGGTTCCTTGTCCTGGGTCACGATCTCGTGAACCTTCATCAGTATTTTAAGAAAACTGTCACGGTCTTCGGAAGGGATCTTGCCGAATATCTCGATTATATTCTGCTTTTTATGTTTATTGACCCTCTGAACCAGATCCCGGCCTTTAAGGCTGAGCCGGATCTTGATTATCCTTCTGTCATTGGCGTCATAAACGCGTTGCGCGTAGGAAGATTTCACCAGCCTGTCGACAATGCCCGTGGCCGCCGCGGTAGTCACTCCCAGAGCGCGGGCAATATCCGTCATCCGAAGCTCCTCTTCTCTATCCAGCATATTTAAGATAACGAATTGCGGCAAAGTTATGTGCCCGCTGGACAATTCAAACGCCTCGCGCCGGAGAGTGCCCCTGGCGATCTCCGGCATCAACTTACTAAGCTTATCGGCGAATTCGGTTATAGGTATAGGAGTCATCTTAAACCTCCTTAATTATTAATATACTTAACTATCAATTCTATTAAAAATATACCACATTAATTACTTTTGTCAAGTTTTTTTAGGTTATCGGGATTTAATAAATAGGAATTACGGAGATGGTTATTGGGCGGGAGAAGCCGGGCCGATTTGCCCCATGGCCCGGAATTTATTGTACCGGGACTTGAGAAGCTCTTCTTTTTTTTCTTTAGATAACTCTTTGAGGTTTTCCAGGATTACCTCTTTGAGCGTTTGGGCCATTTTCTGAGGGTCACGGTGGGCTCCGCCCTGAGGCTCGGGAGCGATCTCGTCGATCAGTCCCATTTTCAGCAGGTCCTGGGCGGTTAATTTCAGCGCCTCCGCGGCTTCCGGAGCCTTAGAGCTGTCTTTCCAAAGGATAGCCGCGCAGCCCTCAGGAGAGATAACAGAATAATAAGCGTTTTCCAAAACGCAGACCTTGTCGGCAATAGCGACACCCAAAGCTCCGCCTGAGCCCCCCTCGCCGATTATTATGGAAATAATGGGCGTTGAAATAGAGATCATTTCTCTTAAATTGGTGGCGATCGCCTGAGCCTGGCCGCGCTCTTCCGCGCCTATTCCCGGGTATGCGCCGGGAGTATCGATGAAAACCACTATCGGCAAGCTAAAATCCTGAGCCATTTGCATAAGGCGAAGAGCTTTACGGTACCCTTCGGGATGAGCGCAACCGAAGTTCCGCTTAAGATTCTCTTTGATATCGCGGCCTTTCTGGTGACCCATAACCAGCACTTTAATATCCCCGATCTTAGCTAATCCTCCCACCAGAGCCTTATCGTCGGCAAACAACCGGTCCCCGTGCAATTCGATAAAATCGGTCATGATCAAAGAAATATAATCCATGGTATACGGGCGCTGCGGATGGCGGGCGATCTGAACTTTCTGCCAGGGAGATAGGTTAGCATAGATATCTTTTTTGAGCCCCTCCAGTTTACCTTGGAGTTTTTTTACCTCCAAAGAGAGGTCAACGTGCTTCTCTTTGGAGAAATTCTGGAGCTCTTGGATCTTTTTTTCCAGATCAACAATCGGTTTTTCGAAATCAAGTCCGGCCATATGTCTATTTTAATTGTTAGGGTTAATCTACAATCGTCACTTCCGTGCCTTTGGGGACGATACTGTATAGCTGTTCCACTTCGGCATTGAGCATACGAACGCATCCGGCAGTAGCCTGTTTACCGAGACTCTGCGGGTCGGTTGTGCCGTGGATACCATAACCTTCTTTATCCAGGCCCAGCCAGCGGGCGCCCAGGATATTCTGGGGGTTCCCGGCGGGAATCATCCCTCCCCCCGGCTTGTACCAGGGCGGATTAACGATTTTTTCGATAATTTTAAAAGTCCCCACGGGCGTAGAATTGTTCAGCCCGGTGGCCACGATGTAGGTTTTGATTACTTCTTCATTGCTTTTTAAGATCAGGGTATTCTGAGATTTGTCCACTACGATGCTAAAAGGCGCGGTCCAGACCTTGATCTTTTTCCCCGGGAAGATATTCTCACTGGAAAGATTGTTGCTCTTCATTATTAATTCAACTGTAGTCTTGTACTCTCTGGCGATCTTATCCAGGGAATCCCCGGGTTTGATCTCGTATTCTATCGACTTCGAAGTGATGACCGGGGAGAACAACAGCCTGATATTCAAATCCTCGAACCTCTTCTGCCAGTCCATAACTTCCCGGGAGTTGGAATAATCATTGATCAGTTTCTGATAAGCGGCCCTGGCGGAAACCAGGTCGCCGCCTTCCTCCATTTTCTTGGCGTCAGCGGAAAGCGCGGAAACCTGGGGCTGCTGGATCACTACCGAACCGCCCCTGTTCATATAAAAAACAACGGCAACAGCAATGATAACGGCTGCCGGGACAATGATCAAAATCAGTTTCTTATTCACCGGAAATCCTCCTTTACCGAATTAATAAGCGATTACCGCGATAAGTATGCCTAAAAGAAAACCCATGATCACTTCCAGGGGGGTATGACCGACAAGCTCACGCAGCCTTCCTTCCTGGATCTTACCTTTCCAATAAATGTCTTCCATGATCCGGTTGAGGATGCGGGCCTGTCTTCCGGTTGCCCGGCGCACACCTTGGGCATCGAACATGACTACTATAGAAAACGCTGCGGCCAGGGCGAAATAAACGCTGTCAAATCCATAGTTAATGCCTACGACCGTGGCCAGGCAGGAAGCGCCGGCAGAATGGCTGGAGGGCATTCCCCCGGTCCCCACAAACCAGCGGAAATCAAATCTGCGCTCCTGAATAACACCGATCACCACCTTAACGGACTGAGCGATCACCCAGCTGGACAGGGTAACCATGAAAATCTTATTACGGTACATCTGCGAAAAAATTTCTTGCATTATCAACTGCCCGGTAAAGGTTCTACCTTAATTTTGATTGTTCCAGAAAGCGTAGACTTCCCGTTTTTAACTAAGAATCCGCTATTGCCCAAGATTATTTTCTCTATTGCCTTAATCCGATTCTGAACTTGTTTCTTAGCCAATCGAGCCTTCTGGCGAAGTTCTCTAATAGCTTTCTTAAGCTCGGCTACAGAACTTAACCGCACCTGCATTTGTTCTTTTTCCGCTTTAGCCTGGCTGATATCCAGCTGCAGCCCCTGAACCTGATCCCGCAAAGCCGTATTTTCCGCCTTCACCAGGGAGAATTCCGAGTTCAAATCCTCAATAGTCTTCCGGGAAGCCTGAAAATCAGTTTCAAGCTTCGCCATTCTTTCTTTGCTCTGATCTAAGCTATCTTTTAAACCAGTTATATCCTGGTTAAGCGCGCTGTTTATTTCTTTTTCCCGGCCGAAATCCTGGACTAACCCGTTCTTTTCGCCTTCAAGAGCCTGAACATCTATATTCAGCTGACGAATGTTGGCGGACAAAGAATTGTTTTCGTGAACCGAAGCGATATATTTATATACGCAGAAAAACGTTATTCCCGCCAGGACCGCGATTATAATAACTTTGATATTCTTCATAGCGCCCTCTCTTAATCTTATCATTATATAATAGTAAACCCAAAAAGCAAGTTTTAAGTTTAAACTTAAGGTAAATTTTTAAAATTTATGTTAGATTTTTGGAATTTAGCCGTCTATTATAGGTAGAAGCTAAATAAAACATAAGGAGAAAATATGTTAGCCAAGGTTTTAAGTTACGGGTTGATGGGAATAGACGCATATCCTATTGAAGCTGAAGTAGATGTGTCCTGGGGACTGCCGGTTGTAAACCTGGTCGGGCTAGCCACTCCCGCCGTAAAAGAAAGCAAGGTCCGGGTTAAGCCCGCCATCAAAAACTCCGGGTTCAAATGGCCGGGAGAAAGAATCACTATTAGCCTGGCTCCTTCAGATATCAAAAAGGACGGTACCGGGATCGATCTGGCCATTGCCCTGGGAATCCTGGCTGCCTCGGAACAGATTAACCCGCAATGGCTGCGGGATTTTTGCATACTGGGGGAATTATCCTTAGATGGATCGTTACGGCCGGTCAAAGGGATCCTTCCTACAGGCCTGGCCCTGGTTAAATCTCAAACCAAAGACCTTATCTTGCCGCTAGATAACGCCAGAGAAGCCGCCATAATCTCCGGATTGCGAATCTGGCCGCAGAAGAATTTAAAACAAACCGTAGAATTTCTGAATAACCACGAAGGATTGGCTCCTTTTAAAAGCAACCTGGAAGAATTATTGCAGGACAAGCGCTTCTATGTTGAAGATTTTTCGGAGATCAAAGGCCAATATGCCGCTAAAAGAGCCTTGGAAGTGGCGGTTGCCGGTGGCCACAACCTGCTGATGATCGGTCCTCCGGGAAGCGGGAAAACTATGCTGGCCCAAAGGATCCCTACGATCATGCCGGATTTATCCTTGGAAGAAGCTCTGGAAGTAACTAAAATCCATTCTGCCAGCGGCAAAATCCAGCCCGAACACGGATTAATGACAGTTCATCCTTTCAGGTGGCCCCATCACTCCATTTCTTGTGCCGCGCTTGTGGGAGGAGGATCAATGCCACAGCCCGGAGAAATAAGCCTGGCCCACCAAGGAGTATTATTCCTCGATGAGCTTCCGGAATTCAGACGTGACTGCCTGGAAGCACTAAGGCAGCCCATGGAAGACGGCGAGATCCGGATAGCCAGAATAAACAAATCTTTTACTTTCCCGTCTGATTTCATGCTGGTCTGCGCCATGAACCCCTGCCCGTGCGGATATTTCACCGATACTCAAAAAACCTGCCGGTGCAACTCCACTAAGATCCAGAATTACATGGCTAAAATTTCCGGACCGCTGTTGGACCGGATCGACATTCACGTGGAATTGCCTTCGATTAAATACAAAGAGCTCACGGATACTCAAGACGCCGAAACTTCGGCAGCGATCAAGAACCGGGTGGAAATTGCCCGGAAAATTCAAAGATCCCGGTTCAAAAACGAAGGAATATTCTCTAATGCCCAGATGCACAACCGGTTAATTAAAAAATACTGTGTTTTGGAAGTAGCGGCTAAAGAACTATTAAAAACGGCAATGACGGAATTAGGGCTGTCTGCCCGGGCCTATAACAAAATATTGAAAGTAAGCAGGACCATTACTGATCTTGACGGGAAGCAGATTATACAAGCAGAGCACATCTCCGAGGCGATACAATACCGGAGTTTAGACCGGGTTAATCCCTGATTTTTAGTGCGGATTCGATCTTCTCGATAAGTTCCTGGGGGCTGGCGGGTTTAGCGATATAAGTATGCGCGCCGATTTTTCCGGAATTATTTTCTATCTCTTCTTTCTTCAGAAGTCCGGTAAGAAATATTATCGGGATATCGCTGGTTGATTTAAATTCGTGAAGGGTCTGGGCAACCTCTCCCCCGTCGATATCAGGCATATTGATATCCAGGATGACCAGGTCCGGTTGGTTGGTTTTAGCCAGGGCGATACCCTTGGCGGAATCAGTCGAAACTGCCACCTCAAATTTACCTGTCCGCTCTAAAACACTTTTGGTGAAATGACAGATGTCCTCTTCGTCGTCAATAACCAAAATCCTCGCTTTTCTAAGCATCCTCTGCCTCCTTGATAATGATATTAATTATAGCAGAAAATTAAAGATACTTAAAGAGCAAAGATTGAACCGTTTTAAAATATAGTTGGGAATGATTTTTTAGGAAGGCTTTGTGCGCAGGAAGCGCAAGATGGTCGAAACTTCCATTAATCCGGTCTGCTCCAGACTTATTCCTACTCTGAAACCGTCTCCCGATTTTTCGGACCAGATCACTTTGCCCTGGGCGGTTAATTCTTTGTTGAAGCCTGGCAGATGAAGCGACATATTAACTTCAGCTCCGGGACGAAATTTCTTATCAGAAATAACGCCCATACCTTCCGCGCTTATATCGTGAGCGCAGAGATTGTGCTCTTCTTTGCAGTTTTCTTCAGAGCAGTCCAAGGGAACTTCTACCTGAAATCGTTCATAAGTGCGCCGATCCTCGTATGACATATCCCCTTTCACACATTGGACATTTAAGCTTGCGCTAAAGAGTTCGTTGAGATAATTATGCCTTATGAAAAGGGTAATTACAATACCAAAAACAGTTTTTTTTGAAAGCGTTTTCAGAGGGGGAAGGGTTACGGGGTTAAGTGCATCGCGGCTTTTAACTTGAGAAAATTGGCGATTTCGATCTTATCCTGGTTTTTTATCTTTTTATAGTAAATCCCCAGGCGGTATTCGTTTCCGCCCAGCGGCATGTTGTAGCGGACTTCTCCGATTATCTCCATGGGGCCGTAGAAACTCACGTCGTCATTCTCAACTTTAAATAAAGTGAATTTTATAAGCAGGGCCGTGGATTTCGGGATATCATAATTGGTCAATACCGATAGCCCCCCCTCGCTTAAATCCAGCATCGTGGCCCTGACCTCCTTATTGCCGACCAACAAGCGAATAGCCGCAGGCCGGGCCAGGCGAAAAACAACCGAAAGGTTGATCTTTATCCGTTTAAATCTGCGCTGCTCACTGCTATAAATCTTGTCCGCCACAATATCCTCCGGGTATATTACTTGGTTGCTGCTGCTTCTTCCTGTTCATCCAGTAATTTTTCCAGTAATTTCTTGGATGCCGTCGAAATGTTCTTCTCTAAACTTCTGATCAGTTCCTCTTTTTTCTTCAGTTCCTCCTTGGTCCGGGAAAACTCATCTTCGATCCTGGTCAGTTTCTCGGAAACGGCGTTGGCCCGGGCATTAATGATTTCCATGTTCTTTCTGCTGCTCTCTGACTCTTTGCCGTTTTCCAGCATCCAGGAGATCATCACCAAAACGAACAAGCCCGTAAAAACCGAAAGCCAGACAACGGAGGTTTTCCAGAAAGTCAGAGATTTAATCAATTCCGAATGCTTGGTCCGGTAAGCCAGAACCAGCTGTTTGTAGTCCGCCAGGGCATAAATCACTTCTGAACTATGCTTGTCTTTCATTATTTATATTATACTATTATTTAAAATAAAATTAACATTTTTTATCCTATTTCATTAAAGACAGGGTTTCCGAACGGGTCTTCTCATTCTCCTGGAATATCCCTCTTACCGCCGATGTCACGGTCAGAATTCCGGGTTTCTTGATCCCCCGCATCGACATACACAAATGCTCCGCCTCTATAACCACCATGCAGCCCTGGGGCTTGAGTTTTGACATTATTATATCCGCGATCTGGGTGGTCAAGCGTTCCTGGACCTGCGGCCGGCGCGAAAGGATCTCCACCACGCGCGCGAGCTTGCTTAAGCCGGTGACCCTTCCTTTCTTGGGAATATAGGCAACGTGGGCTTTACCTATAAAAGGGAGCAGGTGATGCTCGCACATGCTGTAGAGCGGGATATCCTTTAAGAGAACAATCTCATTGTGTTTCTGATCGAGGACAACTTCCAGCTCCTTGGCCGGATCCTTAGTCAACCCCCAAAAGATTTCTTCGTACATCTCTGCAACCCTTCTAGGAGTAGCGGCAATATCCCGGCGATTAAGGTCTTCGCCTATCGCTTCCAGCAAGAGTTTGACCGATTTTTCTATTTTCTTTTTATCCATTTATTCTCCTATTTATAATAACTTACTTGCCGATACAAAACCTGCTGAAAATCCTGTCCAGCAGATCCTCGGAAAACTTCTTTCCCAGAATATCATCCAGGTAACCGATGGCATCTTTTATATTCTGGGAGACAAATTCAATAGATATCTTATTATCCAGCGAAGAGAGCGATTCGGCAATTAATTTTTGCGCTTTTTTGATTTTCTCGATGTGCCGGATATTGCTGACCAGTATTGATTCGGTCGATCTCAAGCGGCCTTTATAGACCAACTCGGCAATCGCTTCTTCCAGGAGCCCGATATTGCGCATTTTCTTGGCCGAGATCCTGATCGTCTGTTTAAAATTAACTTGTACCGCCTTCTCATTGATCTTGGGCAAAAGATCTATTTTATTGATCACCGCCAAGGCCAATTTGTTCTTCACTCTTTTAATCAACAACCGGTCATCGGCCGAAAGAGACCGGGAGCCGTCAAAAATGACGATCACCAGATCGGCCAGGTCAATATATCTTTTGGTCCTCTGGATCGCTTTTTTTTCCACCAGATCGCGGGGTTCGAGGATGCCTGCGGTATCAACGATCCTCACCGGAATTCCTTGGATATCGATTATTTCTTCGATAGTATCCCGGGTGGTCCCGGCTACGGCGGTCACGATCGAGCGCTCCTGCTTAAGCAGGGCGTTTAGAAGCGAGGATTTGCCGGCATTAGGTTTTCCGCAAATAACCACACTGATACCCTCACGCATTATTCTTCCCTGGCCGGAACTATACAATAGATCCTTGAGCAGGGAATTCGCCTCTCCCAATCTCTTGCGGATAATCCTTAAATCCGCAGAGCCAATTTCTTCTTCCGGAAAATCGATGTTCGCCTCCAAGACAACCAGCTGGTCCAGGATAATTTTGCGGATTTTTTTTAACCCGGCGGATAAAGTTCCCCTTAGTTGTTCTGAGCCCAGTTTTAGCGCCGCGTCGGTCTTGGCTTGAATAATATCCAACACCGCTTCCGCCTGAGAGAGATCGATCCTGCCGTTTAAAAAAGCCCTTTTAGTAAACTCTCCAGGGTTAGCCAGCCGGCAGCCGTTTTCCAGGGCCAGTTCCAGCACCGCCCGGACCGCGACAATTCCACCGTGACAATTGATCTCCACTACATCCTCGCGAGTATAGCTTCGGGGAGCCCTCATAACCCCAAGAAGAACCTCGTCCACAATCGTTTTTTCGGAGGGATGAACAATCCAGCCGTAATGCAAAGTATAGGCCTTAAAATCAAAAACCCTGGTTTTGTCCCGGGGCACAAAGATCTTGTCCGCGATAACCAGGGCATCTTTTCCGCTGATGCGCACGATTCCTATGCCGGCAACTCCGACAGATGTAGCAACAGCCGCAATTGTATCCAGCAAACCGTCTTTGGTCATAATCGAGCCTCTAACCGGCAGCAGGCAGGTTCTTAACGATCCCCCTGGCCTCGCCGACGACAAATAAAGACCCGGCGACCAGAACAAGGATATCCCGGCCGGGGTTGCTGCGCACGATTTTTAAAGCTTCCAAGACACTCCTAGTGATTTCAGCTTTCTGGTCCGTTAAAAACTCTTTTCCCGTTGAAAGGATATCCGCAGGCCTGGCCGCACGGGAATTATCGGCACAAGTCAAGATCAGTCTTTGGGCCAGCGGAAAAAGCTCCCGGGTGATCCCCAAAACATCTTTGTCCCGGCTAATACCCAGGACCAGGGTCACTTTCTTATCCGGGAAAGTACGCTTTAGCGTTTCCTTTAATACCCTGGCCGAGGCGACATTATGCGCTCCGTCGAGTATTATCAATGGGTCGTGGCTGACTATCTCAAATCTGGCCGGCCAGCAGGTATTCTGCAGCCCTTTTTTAAAAACGCCGCCTTTAAAATGCTCGCGGCTGTTCATAAAAATACCCGCAACCAGGCTTACGGCCAGGGTAGCATTAAACAGCTGATGCGAGCCGAGCAATTTAATCTTGAGGTTATTAAACCTGCCCAGGCTGCCTCGGATATTGAATTCTTGATGGTCTATGTTTAAACTTATCAGTTCGAATTTTATATCCTTATTTATCTCATAAAGAACAGCTCCAGACTCCTCGCATTTCTTCCTTAAAACCTTGATCACCTCTTCTTCCTGCGGAGCGCTGATCACCGTCACAGCCTCGCCTTTAATGATCCCGGCTTTCTCGGTTGCGATCTCCGCGAGGGTATTGCCTAATTTATTGGTATGGTCATAGCTGATCGAAGTGATCCCGCAAATGACCGGCTTAACTACATTGGTAGCGTCCAATCTTCCGCCCATACCGGTTTCCAACACCGCGAAATCAACTTTCTGCTCCTTAAAATACTCGAAAGCCAGGATAGTGTAGATCTCAAAAAACGTCAGCGGACCATACTGGGAAATTTCGCAGTACTTATCGATCCTGGGCCTGAGCCGGGTAACCAGGTCCGTAAAATCTTTTTTGGGGATCATGCCTTCAAAATCCTCGACAACAGGCTTGCTGTTGGGATCTTGCGGCCGCAAGACCCTGATCCTCTCTCTGACATCAGTCAGGTGCGGAGAAGTAAACAACCCGACTTTATATCCGGCCTCGCGCAGGATATAGGCGGTAAAAGCGCATACCGAGCCCTTGCCCTTGGTTCCGGCAACGTGCACGCTTTTAAAACTTTGCTGAGGATGGCCGATAACCCTTAAGAAACCTTCCACCCGCTCAAGTTTAAGCGATTCAAGATAAAGCTCGTCCGGTTTTTTCTCGTAATTAACGAAAGAGTCCAGATATTTTATAACTTCCAGGTAGGACATGGTCAGTTATTTCCTATTTCAATGGCGGAAATGCCTAATGCCGGTGAAGACCATGGAGATTGAATGCTTATCGCAGGTCTTGATGATTTCTTCGTCGGCAATTGAGCCGCCCGGTTGAATTATAGCTTTGACCCCCATCTTGGCCGCTTCCAGGACAGCATCATCTTTAGGGAAGAACGCGTCCGAAGCCAAGCAGGAATTTTTCGTAAGTTTACCGGCTTTTCTTTTAGTGATGAACACCGAGTCGACCCTCGACATTTGGCCGGCGCCGATCCCAACGGTCTTAGTTCCCTTGGCCAGGATTATGGCATTGGATTTTACGTGCTTGGATACTTTCCAGGCAAAGATCAAAGATTCCATATCCGCCTTGGCCGGCTTTTTTTTGGTTACTACTTTTAAAGTTTTCTGGTCAAGAGTAAGGACATCCTCGTCCTGGACCAGAAGCCCGCCGTTTACCCGTTTAAAATCCCAAGCCTCGGTTTTACTAGAGAGGCCCGGTAATTCCAGAAGCCGCAGGTTCTTCTTGGCTTTTAACAGTTCAAGGGCCGGCTGAGCAAACTTCGGGCAGATGATGCACTCCAGAAACCCGCTTTTGGCGATCAATTTGGCCAAAGCCAGTTCGATCGGCCTGTTTACGGCGATGATCCCGCCGAAAGCCGAAAGCTTGTCGCAATCCCAGGCTTGTTTATAAGCTTTAAGCAAATCCTTATTCTCGGCCGCTCCGCAGGGATTATTGTGTTTAAGGAAAACCGCCGCCGGATCCTCGAATTCCCTGATCAAATTAACTGCGGCATTCAAATCCAGGATATTGTTGAAAGAAAGCTCTTTGCCCCATAATTGCTTCAGCGCGCTCAATCCCTTAAGCTCTTGGCCTTCGGAATAAAAAGCGGCTTTCTGGTGAGGATTCTCGCCGTAACGCAATTCCTGGACCTTGGAGAATTGCAGGTTCAACGACTGCGGGAATTTTCCCGAAGACTGATTTTTGCTTAAATAATTAAAGATTGCTCCATCGTAAGCCGAGGTGGTTTTAAATACCGCACAGGCTAATTCCCGGCAGGTTTCTTCGCTGATCGAGCCCTTATTGATCTCCAGCTCTTTGATTATCGACTGATACTGGCCCGCGTTCGAAACTACCGCCACCGACTGATGATTTTTGGCCGCGGAGCGCAGCATTGACGGGCCGCCGATATCGATGTTCTCGATGGCCTGCTCCCGGGTGACATCAGGCTTGGCCACAGTTTTTTCGAACGGATAGAGATTGACCACCACCATGTCTATAAGTCCGATGTTGTGCTCCTTAAGGGTCTTCATATGCGACGGGTTCTCGCGTAAAGCCAAAAGCCCACCGTGAATCTTAGGATGCAATGTCTTTACCCGTCCGTCGAGCATCTCCGGGAAACCGGTGTAATCGGAAACCTCAATTACCGGGATATTGTTTTCCGAAAGCACCCTGGCCGTCCCTCCGGTGGAAAGAATCTCCACGCCGAATTTTCTTAAAGCCGCGCAAAATTCAACGATACCGGTTTTGTCGGAAACACTCACTAAAGCCCTTTTGATCTTTATCATCGCTGTCTCCTAGGATTTTTGTTTGTTTTTACTTGTGACGTGTGACTTTGTAACCTTGTGACTTATTTATTGGTGCGGATAACCATATAATCCCCATCCTGGACCACATACTCTTTCATCTCCAGGCGGATATGGTTGTTAGCCCGGGCCTTGGACAAACTTCCGTCGGCGATCAAATCCTGAAAGCTGGTCACCTCTGCCCGGATAAAACCATTTTGGATATCCGAGTGGATCGCCCCGGCAGCTTCCCAGGCGCTAACTCCTTTTTTTATGCTCCAAGCGTGGGAATCTTTATCCCCGGCGGTGAAAAAGCTGATGTAGCCGAAATGGGCATAGCCATTAAGAAGCAGTTTATTCTTGTCTTCCAATTCCCCGGGCTTGGTCAGATAAACCGGCCGTATGCTCCAGAGCGAATATCCGGAAATAAGGCCTTTTTCCGTTTCGCTTATTACCTGTTCGCAAAGCAGCTTTTCTTTATCCAGCTGGTCCTTGAATTTAGTCAAAAGCGTTTTCTCGGCAGGATCTTCGACACGGCTAAGCCTGGTTTCCACAAACTCCATGTCGTGGACGATCAAATCCAGCTTCGCGTTTTCCGGGGCGATTATCCCGTCGGCTTCGACCAGTTTTTCCTGGTCAGTGATTATATCCGCCTGGATATAAACCTCTTTAGCGGAATTAAACATGGCCTTGAGAGTCTTGACTCGCTCATCTACCAGATTAGCCTTACCCGGAGTAAAAATATCTGTCCCTAAAATTCCTATTTTCATTTATCCACATCTCCTTTAAATGAGGCCATAACTTATGGAGCACGAAGTGCGACATAAGTTATTGGGCCGAATTTATCCCGAGGCTGAGCGGATTTTAACAAAATCCGCGAAAGCTTGCCGAGGGAGCACTTGTGACTTTTTACTCTTCTTCCGCTTTATGATGCTCCTGATAATGCGCTATAACCGGTTGCGCCATCTTACCCGGAACTTGCTCATAATGGGAAAATTTCATGGTGAAGCTTCCTTTTCCCTGCGTCAACGAGCGCAAGTCGCTGGCGTAGGTAAACATTTCCGATAAAGGAACGCTGGCCCTTAAAGCCTGCGTTCTTCCTTTTGCTTCCATTCCCAGAGTGCGCCCCCTGCGGGAATTCAAATCTCCGGAAACCGCCCCCAGGTACTCTTCGGGAATGAAAACTTCTATTTCCATGACCGGTTCCAACAATACCGGGCCGGCGGCAGAAACCGCTTTTTTCAAAGCCATGGACCCGGCGATCTGAAAAGCCATATCCGAAGAATCAACATCGTGGTAAGAGCCGTCAAAAAGGATTACCTGCATATCTACGACAGGATAGCCGGCAATTACCCCTTCCGACATAGCTTTGACTATGCCTTTTTCCGCCGAAGGAATGAAGTTACGCGGGATCGCTCCTCCGACGACCTTATCCACGAAATCAAAACCTTTCCCGTGCTCCAGAGGGTGCACCTCAATCCAGACGTCACCGTACTGGCCCCTGCCTCCCGACTGGCGCTTGAATTTACCCTGGATCTTAGTTGAGCGGGTAATAGTTTCTTTGTAAGGTACTTTGGGCTTGCCGAGTTCAACTTCCACATTAAAACGTTTCTTGAGCCGGTTGATCATCACGTGCAAATGCAGATCCCCCAGCCCGGAAACGATCATTTCTTTGGTCTGCGGGTCGACTTTCTCCCTGAACGTAGGATCCTCGGCTACCAATTTAGCCAAAGCCTGGGAAATTTTTTCTTCGTCCTGACGGGTGCGGGGTTTTACCGAAGCCGACATCATCCCCTCGGGGAATTCTATGGGATTAAAAACCACCGGGTGAGCCGCCTCCGCCAAAGTATCCGAGGTATGAGTAAATTTTAATTTAGGAATAGCTACGATATCCCCGCAAGTAGCCGCTTCCACCAATCGCTGTTCTTTTCCCTGGAGAAAATACAGCTGGCCGAAACGCTCCACGTTCTTCTGATTAACGTTGTAAAAAGTCGTATTGCCGGCAAGCTTGCCGGAAAATACCCGCACCAAACTCAACTGCCCGACATAAGGGTCAAATATACTTTTAAATACAAACCCCGAAAAAGGCGCCGCTTCCTGAGATTTTACTTCGCCGTCTTTAACCTGCATGTTCGGCCGTTCATCCGGAGAAACCAGATCGTCCTTGATCGCCTTCAAGAACTCATCAAGACCGCTGTCCGTAAGCGCCGAGCCGAAAAGAACGGGGAATACCTTGGCGCTGGCAACCGCTTTATGCAGGCCGCTGTTGATTTCTTCCAAAGTAAGCTTGCCCGCGGCTAGATATTTTTCCAGAAGCATGTCGTCGCTTTCAGCGACAGGCTCCATCAATTCTTCCAGGGCGCTGGAATTCAAAACTACCGCGTGAGGAGAAAGCGATTTCCGGATGTCCTCGACTATCTTATCTTTGTCTACGCCTTCTTTATCTATTTTATTGACAAAAACTATCCTGGGGATCCCGGCTTCCTCCAACAGCTCCCAGACTTTCTCCGTCCCCACTTCCACTCCGCTTGATCCGTCGATAACCACGATCGCGTTATCCACCGCACGCACCCCGGAAAGAACCTCCGCGTAAAAATCAGCGAAACCCGGGGTATCCACCAGCTGGATACGGATATCCTGATAATCGCAAAACATAAACCCGGCGTTAATAGAAGATTTTCGCTCTATTTCGTCCCAGTTGTAGTCGCTGGTGGTGTTGCCTTCGGCTGTCGAGCCTTTGCGCGAAATAGCTTTGCAGCGAAAGAGGATACTTTCCGCAAGAGTGGTTTTTCCCGATTGAGCATGGCCTAATAAAATAACACTTCTTTTGTTTTTGGCATCCATTTTTATACTCCTTTATCTTTAAGAAAGTATTAAAAACCCAAAGGCGGGTTAAGGAATTAAGCCAAATATCCTAACAATAGATTTTAGAGGTGTTTTAAGCTCGGAACTAAACTCAATCCGGATTAAAAGGGATTGGGAAAGCCGATAAAGTTATTATAGGGGGAAATTTTAGGACGGTCAAGGGAAAATCCTTACTCCAGGTAAGTGTAAACCTTTCCTTCGTAGTTGCGCAAAACGTATTTGCCTTTGCCCTGGGAAACTACGTAATTAGGATTAATCGGGATCTTGCCGCCTCCGCCGGGAGCGTCAATGACATAGGTCGGCACCCCGTAGCCGGTGGTATGGCCGCGCAATTTTTCGATTATATTTATTCCGGCTTCGACCGGAGTGCGGAAATGCTGCGTTCCCCGGACTAAGTCGCATTGGTAAATGTAATAAGGCCTGACCCTGATCTTCAAAAGGTCATGCATGAGCCTGCGCATGGTGCTGGGCCGGTCATTAATGCCTTTCAAGAGTACGGTCTGGCTGCCCAGCGGAATCCCGGAGTCGGCGAGCATTTCGCAGGCAATCTTGGTGCGCCGGGTTATCTCCTTGGGATGGTTGAAATGGATGCTCATCCAAAGCGGGGAGTATTTTTTAAGCATGGAAACCAGGCTTTCGGTGATCCGCTGAGGAAGGGTCACCGGCACCCTGGTGCCTAAACGCAGGAATTCCAAATGAGGGATAGTGCGTAATTTCTTCAACAGATCTTCCAGCACTTCGTCTTCCAGCGTAAGCGGGTCACCGCCGGAAATAAGAACATCACGGATCTTTTTGTTAGAGCGGATGTAATCAATGGCCGCATCACAGCGGTCCGGGGAATTATCCACTTTTTCCGCGTGGCCGACCAGCCGCCTTCTGGTGCAATGGCGGCAATACATAGCGCAGGACTCGGTAGCCAAAAGCAAAACCCGGTCGGGATACCTGTGCACCAAATGCGGCGCCGGAGAATCGCTGTCCTCCCCGCAAGGGTCAGCCATCTCATAGGGGCTGATATTGGATTCGTTTTGCGTAGGAATACATTGCCGCCGGATCGGACAGGCGGGGTCTTCCGGATCCAGTAAAGTCGCCCAGTAAGGGGTGACGGCCATGGCCATATGCCCCTTGGCGTTTTTAATACCCTCTTCTTCTTCCTTGGTCAAATTAACAACTTGAGATATCTGATCGAGCTTAGTGATCCGATTTCTCATCTGCCAGCGCCAGTCTTCCCAGTCCAGCGGGTTAACTTCTTTATAAAGACTGATCTGCTGGTAATCGCGGGACTTTCTAGCCGGCCGCGGCGCAATAACAGCTTCGGAGAGTAACTTTTGATTTTCGGTTACCGCCGTATTAGCCATTTTCCGCCTTTCTTTTTTGATAGGCGCTGGTAAGGATCGCCTCGATTATATCATCATATTTCATCCCCGCAGCATAAGCCATGATCGGGAAATTAGATTCCTTGGGATTAAGCCCGGGCAAAGGATTGATCTCCAGAACATAAGGGATATTGTTTTTACTTAACCGGATGTCGGTGCGCGAAATACCGTAACAGCCGACCGCCCGGTGAGTTTTTACGGCGGTATCCTTGACCAGCTTCTCCGTCTGGCTATCCAGGCGGGCCGGACAATGAAATGTCGGAGTCAGCCCCTGCACATCGTCCCCCTGGAACTCTTTCATCCTCCAGGAATAGAAAAATTCCCCGGACTTCTTGGCAGATTCAAAATCAATCTCTAAAATCGGCAGTACGTTGCAAGTCCCGTTTTCCAAGATCCCGACGGTAAGCTCTTTGCCTTCGATAAACTCCTCAACTAGAGCCTCCTGCTGATATACATCAATAAGCTCCCTGGCCTTAAGGTAAAGATCTTTCTGGTTTTCCACTACATTGGAACGGTTGATCCCCTTGGCCGAGCCTTCAAAATTCGGTTTAATGATCAGAGGAAATTTTAATTGGGGATCCAATACTTCTTTTCCGGTCGTAAAAAGCTGAAAAGCCGGGGTGGGAATGTTATCGGCTTTCAAAATCTTCTTGGTCAAGGCCTTGTTCAAAGCTACCGCCAGCGATAACGTCCCCGAGCCGGTATAAGGAATGCCCAGGAAATCAAGGATCGCCGGGATTTCCGATTCGCGGTACTTTCCCTTTTCGCCTTCGGCGATATTAAAAACCATATCCGCGCGGCTTTTCTTAAAAGCTTCCAAAAGATTCGGCTGGCTGGCCTCTACATACTCGACATTATGGCCGCGGGAACGCAAAGCGCCGGCTATAGCACCGATGGTTTCTTCCGAGTCGAATTCCGAAGCATAATCCTCGGGCTTAGTATTATCTTCTTTCTTTAAATTGTACGCCAGGGCTACTTTCATTTTATTAAATTGTTCCTCTTGAGCGCGGCGTTAAGGATCTTGCCGAGCATCTTCTCGTAAGTAATCCCCAGCACCTTAGAGATCACGCTGTAGACGTCTTCCGTTGACAAAGACGGCAGAGGATTAATCTCCAAAACATAGGGGCTGCCTTTTTCATCGACCCGGAAATCCACCCTGCCGAAATCCTGGCATTCGATGGCTTTAAAAGTCTTCAGAGCCAAGTCAATAAGTTTTTTCCTGAGGCTTTCGCTTATCGGTGCCGGACAAACGTATTCCAGTTTGTCGTCCTTGATATGGCCGAATGTATAAAACTTGTCTTTAAGGTTAAGCTCTCCGTCTATCTTTATCTGTACGATCGGCAAAGCTTCCGGCGGGTCATTTCCGATGACAGCTACAGTGAACTCTTCGCCGCGGATAAACTCCTCGATCAATGCCGGCTGCTTGTAAACAGAAAGTATATGCTCGACCTGGGTCTTAAGCTCAGCTTTGTTCTCTACCCGGGAAGTCTCGGTCAACCCCTTGGAAGATCCTTCAAAGCGAGGCTTGACAAAAAGAGGGAATTTCAGATGATCGAGATGATCCAGGCCGTCGACAGACTTAACCTCCACGAACCTTGGAGTAGGTATCCCTTCGGCCATAAAGATCTTCTTGGCCATGATCTTGTCCAACGATATCCCCAGGCTTAAAGCGTCAGCGCCCACAAAAGGCACACCGGCCATCTCCAGAAGTATGGGCACCTGGGATTCCCGGTTTCTGCCGATAAGCCCTTCAGATATATTAAAAACTATATCTACGTTTAATTTGTCGAGGTTTTCCAAAAGGCTGGACACATTGCCGATTTTTTTCACCGAAAAACCCTGGGACTCAAAAGCATCGGCAATGTACTTGATCGTGTCCGGATGGTCGAATTCGGCGTTAGCATCCGGCGGATCGTCTTTTTTAGGCGAGTAATCAGTTTTTAAATCGTAAGTCAGTCCGATTTTCATCATTTTTTTCACACAAAAAAAGGCTCCTTTGAATTACCAGAGCCTTTAAAAACTTCCTTAGTTTTTCAATTTTGTACTCTAACCTCCATAAAATTACTTAAAGTTACCTTGATTACAATGTAAATTTTGCCATAACTGCGCTTTTTGTCAAGAGTTTTCTCTCGTCGGAAAAATGGTTTTTTAAAATAATTTTTTTAAAAATTTTAAACAAATTCGATTTCCCCCCAGCTGGCAAGATTATTTTTTAAAATAATCGCTACACCCCTTATACCTTTTATTGAGCGGGCGAATTTAACGGCGGATTCCAGATCTTTTTTATCCCGGACCCGGTTGGCGGTTGCGGTAGCTGTGGCGTCGGCAAGAAGCGCATTTTGGGCTATGATCACCACACAGTCGGCGTAGCCGAAACTCAAAGAATGTCCGATCGTCCCGGAAGAAGCGCAAATCCCTAAAGGGGTATCCTGAGGCTTTATTTTTAACTTCAATCGGCTTAACAACTTTGTCTTGCCGGCGAATAAGCCAACTTTGACCGGACGCTCGGTTTTCAAGAAAATATCCCCCCCGTTTTCAATAATCACTGTTTTTGCCCCTTTGCGCAAAAGATCCTTTCCGATATACTCCGCAATAGCTCCGGCAACCGCGGCCATGGGGCCGACATTGGCTTTCCGGGAACTTGCAGCCATTTCCCGAACGATCATCGGCGCGGTTAATTCTACTGTTAGGGGTTTCAAAGAACTCAGGAACTTTTCGTCTCTGCAAATATACAGCTCGATCTGCCGGCGGTATTTCTCGACCCGGGCAAGAACATAATCCGCTTCGATCAGCTTATCGCAGAGGATCTGCAGATCGGTTTCCCGGAAAACGACAATCTTAGAAAACAGATCCCGGGGATAGTACCACTTTCGGTAAAATCTTTTTTGATATTTGAGACTTTTCATCGGAAGTTAATGCCGCAAGAAACCAGGTCGATTTTAAGCTGGTTGGCCCCTTTAAAAACAAAACCGCGGATGCCGAGTTTTAAAGCCGCTTCGATCAACTCCGGCCGGTCGTCTACATAGAAAATCTCCTCAGGCAGGACTCCTAAAGAAGAAATAACCCGGCGATAAATCTCAGGTTCGGGCTTGATAAAACCCATCTCGCAGGAGGCGAAAATATCGTTAAATATGTCGAAGACGGGAAAATTCAGCTTAAGATAAGCGAAATGCAGGGCGTTGATATTGGAAAGTAAAGCCAGGCGAAGGTTTTTCTTAAGACTTTTCCCCAGGGCGTAGACCGATTTGTTCTCCTCGGAAAGGAAAAAAATCTGGTTCCAGATCGAAAGGAACTGCTCAAAACTCAACTGCAGGCCGAGCAGCCGGCATACGCTTGCGAAAAAATCCTCGGCGGAGATCTTGCCTCTTTCAAAAGACTGGATAAGCTGGGAATCGAAAAAAAGATCAAAGATTTGCTGGGGATCTTTTCGGGTAAGCTCGGCGATCTTTTTCGCGGCGATCTGATGGTCGAAATCGATCAAAACCCTTCCCAGATCGAAAACGATCACTTTAATTTGGTTATTCACTAATTGTTCTGGTTTTTGGCTTTTTTAAAAAGATCGAGGAACCTGTCTTCGTACTCCTTATAAACGCTCCATTTATCAAGCTCGGATTTTAATTCATGGGCCTTAGCGATATCGCTATTGGCCTGAATAAACATCTTCTCGATCTTCTCCTTGACCGACAAAGGAAGCTTGGTAAGCTGGCTGAGGGTCTTCTTTATCTTTTCGATCTCTTCTTCGCCGATAGGGCCGGGGGTCGGACCGGATTTCAGGTGATCCAGAAGGCTGTTGATTTGCTCTTCCATAACATGGGCCTGATCGAGCAATTCGGATAAATCAACCTCAAAGGCGATGACCTTCTTGAGGCTCTCCAGCACGGCAAAAGAAGCTTTAGGATTCTCGATCTGTATGGTATAAAGCGGTATCTCCCCCAAAAGGCAAAATCCGCCAAAACCCGCTTTCTTAGCCAAACCCAGGAACAGTCCGTTAAGGCCGCTGATCTGGCCATCGGTCAGAGGCCGGAGATCCAGACTTTTCAATCGCTCGTTGATAGGAATGGATGTAGAAGTAAACCAGACGCCGGGCTGCTGGCTGTGGTCTACGGGCTGAGGCATGGCCGCAAAGCTGATCACTTCTTTAACCTTATACTTTTTGGCCAAGGCAATAATGCTGTTACAATACTCCTCGGCTTTGGTCAGGTCAGGCTGGGCGTCGCTTAAAAATATGATTAGGTCATTTTTCGCGTTTTTCAATTTAGCGAAATAAAACTTGTTAAAAGGCATTTCAGGAAGGCTGAGTATCCCGTCTTGAACCACGCTTTCGGACAAGTAAAAGAACTCGTTGGCAAGGATCTCAGCGAATTCCTCGGCCTTAAGTTTATCCAACAGGAAACTCGCAGCCTTAAAAGCCACTTCGCCCATGCCGGGCCAGGCGACGATCAAATAGGGGTTTTTCAATCTGGGTTTGCGGGAAAATTTTATGCGTTCCATTTTATTCCTCTTTTTAACTTGGGTTTCCAGATAAATTTTAACACAAATTACTTTTATATCTAAGAAAATTTGTAATTTTTCAGAAACTCTTCCAGAACAAGGCTGCCTTTATAAAGGTTGTCGACCAATACGTATTCATCGGCCATGTGCGCCATTCCTTCGGAGCCGAAACCGGTGGCGATCGCCGGAATTGATTTATCCTGGAAGAAAGTAATAACCGTTGCCCCCTCAGAACCCCGAACCGGGCAAGTTACTTTGAATTTTTTCCCGGCGTTCTGTAAACCAAGAACCATCGGATGGTCCGGGCAAATATCATAAGGTTTCTGGACCCCGTCAATTTCTATCGCAAATTTTTTCGCGTGCTTGGCCGTGATCTTTCTGATAGCTTTCAATAAAGTATCGGCGGACATGCCGGGCAGGTAGCGGAAATCCAGTTCAAACTCGCAGCGATCCGCAACGACGTTGACTTTGTCCCCTCCCCTAATAGTGCCGATGTTCATGGTCGGCGGCTTAAGGAACTTATTTGGACTAAAGCGTGATTTCATGCACTTTAACTCGGCCAGGACCTTCAGAGCGATGTCGATAGCATTTACCCCCAGCCAGGGATAGGCTCCGTGAGCCTTGATCCCCCTGATTATTATTTTAAGATGGATCAAGCCCTTTTGAGTGACCACAACCTCGAAATCGTCCGCGTCCAGGACCATTGCCGCCGTGGGCTTGAGTATCCCTTTATCCAGAAGAGCGATCAGCCCGAATTCCGAGCCGGATTCCTCATTGGCAGTAGCTGCGAAAACCAGATCATACCCCAGTTTTATTTTTTCTTCGACCAAACTGTTGATGACTTCCAGGGCACAAGCAAGATTACCCTTACAATCAGTGGCGCCCAGCCCGTACATTTTTGCGCCTTTGATCTTCCCCGCAAAAGGATCGAATTTCCAGGCCGATCCGGCCGGCACAGTATCCAAATGAGGGGTAATCAACAAGGATTTAGTTTTGTCTTGTCCGGCCATTGTGGCCACAACATTGGTCCGTTTCGGCCTGAACTCATATAACCGGGCCGGAATTCCGATTCTACCCAAGTAGGTTTTAACCCAACGAGCGATCTCATACTCATTACCATTCGGATTCTGGGAATCGATCCGGATCAGGTCTTGAGTTAATTTTATTAAACGTCTTTTGTTTATCATCGCGGGAATTATTCTGGCACAAAACACTTTCCCTGTCAACACAATACCCGGCTTTTAATCTCCGGCAATCACAAATCCCTGTGAGGTCTTGTTAAAAAGACTGGTTTATCCCCGCCCAGATATGCGGATCCTCTTTGGGCTCGTTGATGGCCCGGGCAACATCCAGGCGTAAAACCGCTTTTTCCAGAATTCCTACTGCGCCCAGATGTATCCTCAGCCCCAACCCGACGTCTTTCTTGAAATTCCTGGCCGAGAAATCAGAATACCAGGCTTTGCCAGCGTCAAAAAAAACCACGCCCTGGATCTTGTTCAAACAAAAAATATTATCCAGGAAATAAAATTTAAGGTCACCGAGGACCGGAAAACGGTATTCCAGGCTCCCCAGGATCATCCGCGATCCGTCGATACTCTTAAAATCGTAGCCGCGCAAACCTTCCCATCCGCCTATTTGGAAAAGATTCTTGTCGAATTGTCCGCCCAGGCCAACCTTGATCCGGCTGGCCAGCTTCTGCTGGTAACGGGGAAGGGCCAAATAATAATTTTCCAACTCGGCGCTTGACCGCCAAAAAGACTGATTGCCGCCTAAAAAATGTCCTGAAAATTCCTGCGTAGGCAGGAATTTCCAGCCGTAATCCGGGTCAAAAGAAGGACCGCACCTGTTCATCGAGCCGGTTATCCCCAATATAGACTCGTCTTTTTTGGCGTACTTAAGGTTGGTTATGGATTCCTGGCCGTTTAAAGTCGCAGTCGAGTCTAATTTACGGTCTTTAACTAGATAAAAAGTTACATGGTCATTGACATCGAAAATACCGTAAGCTGCCGGCCAAAGCTCCTTGCGCCAGTAAAGCTTACCTCCGGCAACGTCAAAACCATCTTTGCTGGAATCGTAATCAAAAATCTCAAAACCCAGGCTGTTATGCCGGCCCAAAATATGGTCGAGTTCATATCCCAGTTTAGAGTCCACTGCCTTGCCGCTAAAATCATAGGCCGAACTTGCCCGGATAACCTGGTCGTACGGTTTTTGAGCTGAAGCGGCCGCGCCTATTGAAGAGCCGCCTAAAGAAGGCCCGGCCGCTGCATTGTAAGCGTCCCTATCTTGAAAAATTGAAAGCTCCCAGGGGAAAAAATATATCGACACCGGTTTAAACCTGAATTTTTTGGGCCAATGGTTATTGGTGCGGTCAAGGTCCAAATCAATGATTTTATCCGGATCAATATTTACTTCTTTTGTTGTTTTATCTTTAGGAATAGCTATCTCGCGGAATTTATCTTCTCCCGTCCACTGATCGATGACTTCGGTCCCGTCATTCAAGACCACTTGGGTCTTTACCGGCATTTGAAGGTCGCCCCGGTTTTCAAGGATAACTTTGCCCGGCTGCACGGATTTAACCGCGAAATCGCAGCTCCGGGAGGTCTTAAGCCACTGGCGGAAGAACTCATCCAGCTTTTGCCGGGATTCTTCCCGGCAAATCCGGATAAAATCGTCAAGGCTGGCGTTTTTGAAACGAAACTCCCGGGCGTAATGGATCATGATCCGATCAAAGACATCTTTGCCGACCTGGGCTTCCAACATGCTTAAGAACGCAGAACCTTTTCCATAAGCCAGGGCAAAGATCGAAGAAGGTTCTTTGAAACTGGAAAGCTCGCCGATCACCGGCCGGTCGTAGCCGTTCTTGGCCAGGTAGATGTAACGGCTGGCGGTGGAATCCCGGAAAGAAAAGTTCGGAACCAGCCAGACCAAGCTTTTAGGTAAGCCCATCACCTGAGCGTTATAACCGTACTTATCCTCCAGGTGGCGCAGGAGCCAATACGAATTCACTCCTTCGTCAAGAAACATCTCTTTGTATTCGTCCGAGCCGACGATGTTATAGAACCATTGATGTCCGGTTTCATGGGCGATCATGAAATCAGAATAGCGGCAAAGAAACCTTGGCAGCCGGAACATCCGGACATCGATAAAGATCATCCCGGAAGACTGATCTCCGCCGAACCCCAGGTAGCTGGGGGCTATAGTGAATTCTTTATAAGGATAGGCTCCAAAACGCTGGCCGTAAAATTTCATCGCCGCGGCAGCGTTATTGGCAGCTTCCCGGGCAAATTTAAGCTCGCCTTGGGGATAAAAAACATTGATCCGGAAATTGTCCTGGTTTAAAGAAAAAACCTGGAAGTTCGCAGAAATAGCCAAACCCAGATCGCGCATCGGCGCTTCATTTTCCAAAACTAAAGTTTTGGTGTTGTCGGGATTTAAAGTTTCGGTTTTTAAATAAGCCCCGCAGGCTAATTTTTGCTCCTTGGGTAAAGTCAGTTCCAGCTTATAGTATGCGGCATCGCTAAAGAACGGCTGATGATAGATGTAAAACGGATAATTATGCCACCCGGATTTATCCAGAACGCTTAAAATAGGATACCAGCGGGTCAAGGTAATAATATCCCGATGGTATCCCAATCTGTTCCAGCAATGGGGAATATCCAGGCTAAAATCGATCTCGATCTCCCGGGACTCCCCGGGGTTCAATCCGGAATCCAGCTTAACCTTCAAAATCGTTTGATCATCGCCCTCTATTATATAGGTAAGGGGCTTGCCGGCGCTTTGAGCGGAATTGATCTTCAAATCGCCGCTTTGGAATCCTTCCGGAAAAAGATTAACCTTAATATACCCGGAATATTGATACATGAATTTTATCTCTTTTTTGGTATATTGGCGGTGGGGATAAATATGGAAAAATATTTCGTTGACCGGAACATCGGAGTTGTTGGTAAAAACTACCTTCTCTTTGGCTTTTAGGCTGTGATTTTGAGCATCCAGGGATGCCGCGATATCGTAGCGGGGCAATTCAGAAGCAAACGAGCATTTAGTAAAAAAAACAATTGATAGTGAAAATAATATCCCCGCCCAGAATCCAGGCCATGAGGATCTAAAACAGGTGGTTTTCATTCTTTGTTTATTCTTTGAGCTCTAAAGGGTTATAATTATAATACGCGAATAAAGCATACGCAGTCCCGGAAACCGAACCCGTAGCTTGTCCTTTAGGGGTCATCCAACCATGCCCGGTATCTACAAAATCAATGCTGGCGTAAGGCAAGCAGCCCGCGCCCTGGCCCGAAGGCGAAGGGCTGGAAATGATCATATTGCAAAGCTGCGACATATAGTCGTCGGCTTTCTCTTCATAGCTTACGGCTTTATTGTCCAGGCCTTTTTCATGGTAATATCTGGCCATGATCTTGAAAGCCATGATCATTTGAGCGGTCCATTCCGAAGAAACCACTCCGCCGCGGGCTATATGGTTCTTGGCCGCGAAGTCAAAACCCCGGACATTGACACTTTTCCCTTCGGGCCTGACAAAAGCAACTTCCACCGCGCAATTCTCTTCGGCGAACTCAAGGATCTTGTCGGGGTTCATTCCCAGTTCACTTAATTTCTTGGGGCCGATGGCCGCGATCGACCAGGCATAGGTATCCGTGGCGATCGTCGAATCTCCCTTGCCGCGTTTGATGGAAGTATTTGTTTTATCGTAGGTATGGCTGACCAGCCAGTTGAGGATATTATCCCGGGCTTGCTGATAAACATTTTTGGCGGTGATTTTATAAAGCATATTGAAAAAAGCGTAATCGTCAAGGTTATGCTCGGTGGAATACCACTCCACTCTGGGCCCGCCGCGCAATCCCCCTTCCTTATCCTGCGCCTGTAGGCCGATTATATTCTGGGCTATCTCTTCCGCCAGGCGCAAATATTTATTATCGCCGGTCTTTTTGGTATACTGGCAAATAGCTAAGCCCAGCCAGATATTCGGTCCGCTATGCACAATGTATTCAGCGGGATTACCGTCATCCGCGTAATAAGCGTTGACAAAAAGCCCGTCGACTTTTTTAGCTTTGCGGCTAAAGAATTCCAGCATCAGTTTGGCGCGCTCAAAATCCAGGGAATTAACATAAGCCTGCAAGGCCAGCGACTGGTCGTAAATAAAAGCCCAGTCAGCCACCTCGCTGTCCCCCTCAAAGCTCATTAGAAGCCCGGTATGGTGATTTTGATGAACGACCAGCCAGCGGTACATCTTATCGAAATTGGCTTTCTCCAACGCCGACTTCTTCTGGCCCAGATCCAGCAACTGCCCGGTTACTACGCTTTCTTTGCGCTGCAGGCCGATCAGCTGTTCCTGCAAGGCTGTTTTTTCCCGGCCCAGCTTCTCGCTGATAACGCTGAGCTCCTTTGCGCTCAGGATAGATTTATCTTCTTCGGCCTTAGCTTTTGCCGCCCAACTCACCTTTTCCTCCTCTACGGTCTTGATGCGCGATTGCAGCGCGTCGATTTTCAGCTGCAATTCTTCTTTACTCCGGTTTATTTCTTTTATCTTTTGTTTGGCCACGCTGGAGTCCTGCAAAATCTTGATCAGCTGCTCCACGAGCACCCGGTTGCCCTGGACAAGCTTGATGTTCAGGTAGCCGTTCACTATGCCGCCCTTACCGATATTACTGGTAAAACCCTGCATCCAGTCCGTTAAGAAAGTCTTACCTTCGGGGCTGACAATCTTGAACTGAACGGGAAAAACCGAATCCAGCCTTTTGTATTGCCTGCGCTCGTCGATAAAACTCTTCTCGATCATTTTCTTCTTTCTAGTACCGCACGCTGCTTGAGTGACTTAGCCAGTCCCTCAAAAAAAGCCTTAAAAGCAGGATACTCGCTCTCGAGAACTTTATTCTTTTTTACTTCAAGCTTTTGCTTAAAAACAAGTTTCCTCCCCTCGGAACTGTAAGAGGCTTCAAACTTCATCCAGGGGCTGTCTTTAGAAATCTTTTCCGGAATATATTTTATCATAAAATTGGCCGGCAAAAGTAAATTTAACTCCAGCTCTTTGATGTCCAAAAAATTGAAATCTATGGGGTATTTGCGGCTGTCTTTGGCCACAAGGCCCGTGTCTAAGTTGCCAACCTGCGGCAAGATCCGAAGGTTGCCACCCGGAACCAGATATTCCGGACCGCGGAATTTATAATTCAACTCTACCGGTTTATTCAAGTCATTAAGATTTTTCACCTTGTAACTTTCCAGCTTGGCGCCGATGGAAACATCCTGGGCTTTTTCCGCGATCTGGTCCCTGACTACTTCGGGCATGGTGTAAAGCAACCAGTATCTTTGCGATTGATCATACACGCCGAAGCTATAAACTGATTTATCGGCAATAATGCTTTCGTCATCATTGATATTTATATCGGCTACCTGACGGACAAGATTATGCCCGGCCGGATAAAGCGGCGTAGTTTCGATCTTGTAGCCTTCCTGCGAACACATCAGGACTTTTCTTTCCTGATCTCCCGCAGGTAAATCGCCGAAGGAGCAGGTTTCGGCGGTGGCATCGAGAAAAATCGTCCTGCCTTCGAAGATCACCGCGGCGATGGCGTGATTAAAAAGCATGTTGGGAAAATTCTCGTCAAGATTATAGGCATCTCTGGTTCCGATAAGAACGGGCCGGGCCTGGAATCCGGCGCTGTTTAACATGGCTACTAAGAGCACGGCCTGATCTTTACAGTCGCCGTATTTATTTTTAAAAATGTCCGCGGCAGCATGCGGCTCATATCCGGCCTGGCCGTATTCTACCGCGACATAACGGATATCTTTAGCGCAGAAATTGTAAATTGCGCGCAGCTTCTCCTCGTCGCTCTTGGCCGAAATGGTTAACTCCTGGATTTTGGATTTTATGGCGTTATCGCAGACCATTTTGTCTTTAGCCAATCCCCACCACCAGCTGTAAACATCCTTCCAGCTCTGGAAGCTCGAAATAATGACCGTCGGATTAATATCAACCACCGGAGGCATTCCATTTTCCGGGACGATTTGAGGTATTTCATTGAATGTCCAGCAATAAACCGTCTTATCCGGCTGCTGCTCCAGTTTGGGTTTAAGGTTAGCCCCGAAATAATTGTAAGAATCATTAAGCGTCTTTATTGACAAGACTTTTCCCTTGGGGACCTCCAGGGTAAACTTAGCCAGAATGATCGGCTCGGAGGATTGGACCGGATAATCCATGACAAAATCTTTTTTGTTGACCAGTTGATTGCGCACGATTTTTACTTTATACTCGACAACCGAGCCCTCGGCGATTTCCGGGAACGAGATGATAAAAACCCGGGCATTGGAGTAAAGAGGGAAATTCATGTACTTGGAAACGTCGCGGAGATGCCGGCTGCCCACATCCACAACCGTACCGTCGGGCTTAATGGTCCGGGCGAATTTCAATTCCACCTTTTCATAAGTGGAGTCGTATCCAATCTGGGTCTCCGAGAAGCCCTCTTTTCCCCGCTCATTCAGGATCTTGACCAGATAATGAAGAGAGGAGATCTCTTTATTATCGGAGGTAACCTGCACTTTCTCGTCGCACAAAAGGACCTGCGCCCCGGCCTGCGGATACTTATCCGCGGAAGGAGCTGCGGAGATGATCTTGGCTATCTCCGGATCAAGCTCCTGAATATGCTTAACCGCACCGGCCTTCTCGATCAAATCCTGGCGAACAGCGGCAAGAGCGCTAAACTCTGTTGACTTGATCTTGCGATAACTTTGCAGCGCCTTATCGAAAAGATTCAATTTCTCGCAGGTCAACCCGTAGTAATAAAGCGCCTGGTCGTCGGGCTGCTTT
>JAPLLS010000011.1 GCA_026387435.1 Candidatus Omnitrophota bacterium | reverse complement strand
GGTGTTATCCAATGAGTTCATGCATGTCAGCGGCACAGGTTACTCAAAAGGAGTCTTAGATACGCTGGATGTTACCGACGAAAGAAAGATTGAGAGCTATTTTAAGAAAAACAGCCCTGAGATAATTATTTATGCAGCGGGAGAAGCTGATCCGGCCGAAGCATTGAAAAACCCCGAGAGAGCGTATAGGTTAAATGCGGAAGCGGTGCGACTCATCGCGAAGCATTTTGATAAACGCTTTTTCTATATATCCACCGACTATGTTTTTGATGGCGAGAATCCGCCGTATGGGCCGAATTCGCATCCCAATCCCGGGACTACCTACGGATTGACAAAGCTTGCGGGAGAAAAAGCAACCCAGGAAAGCTTCGCGCAGTATGTCATCCTGCGAGTTTCCAAAATGTTCGGATACAATGATAAGCATGATAAGAAGACTTTTATCAGTGAAGTCGTGGCCAAACTGCGCGCCCAAGAGGATATTTTTGCGGATAATCAGCAGATCCGCTATCCGGTCCTGATAGACGACGTCGCGGATACAATCGTAAGGCTTATCAATAATGACGCGGAAGGAATATTTCACCTAAACGGGGCCGAAGGCCTGACGAAATATGAGTGGGCTTGCCGGGTAGCGGATGTTTTCGCGGAAGACCTGGGTATGTCGCCTGTGGATGCCCTAAGGCACATAAAAATACGCGAAACGGAAACGCCCGACTCGAGCACAAAACCAAATAATTCCAAGCTATTAAACTCCGACAGCATCCATAGTTTAGAAGAAGGCATGAGGGCGATGAAAGCGAAGATGGGGAAGGATGGTTTGTTGGCTGACGGCGGAGACAAAGTCAAAACCTATCCTCTGGATGAAAGGTTACGGTTGATCCAGGCCTTGTCCATAAAATCGCCTTCAAAAATTTTCTTCCTGGTAATGGACGGCGTGGGCGGGTTGCAGAAAGACAAAGCAGGGACAGAATTAGAGAAAGCTAAGCACCCTATAATGGATAAGCTGGCTCAATGGGCATCCGTGGCATTATCGACGATAGTCATGCCCGGGATTACTCCGGGCAGCGGACCTGGCCACTTCGCAATTTTTGGTTATGATCCTATGAGGCATTCACTAGGTAGGGGCACACTCGACGCTATGGGCGCAGGGATAGAATTACTCCCGGGTGATGTTGTGGCCAGGGTGAATTTCGCCACAGCTAAAGACGGATTGATCGTGGATCGACGAGCGGGCAGGGTTTCGACAGAAGAATCCCAGCAGGTCGCGGAGCAATTCCTCTCCGGAATCAAGATCGGGGATACGGAAGTGATCGTAAAGGTGACCAAAGAGCACCGGGGAGTTCTGATTTTACGCGGCGGACAGGATTTGAGCGCCAAGCTTACCGATTCCGATCCGGGAAAAGAGAATCAGCCGGCCAGGGACGTCGAGGCCAAGAGTCCGGAAGCGGAAGTCACCGCGGCATTGGTCAGGAGCGCCGTAGAAGAAATGAATAAGCGGCTTTCCGGGCAGCCTAAAGTAAATTTCGTGCTTTTAAGAAGCTGGGATGAGCTGGTCAAGCTTCCTTCTTTCGCCGAGGTCTATAAGCTCAACGCGGCGGCAGTGGCTACCTATCCGGCTTATATAGGTATCGCCCGTTCGCTTGGGATGACTATTTTGCCGGTAAAAGGGGAGAAAACGATCTCTGACCAGATAGAAGCGGTCCGTGAGAACCTGGATAAGCACGATTTCTTCTTCATCCATTTTAAGTATACCGATAAAGCCGGGGAAGACGGTGATTTTGATAAAAAAGTCCATTATATCGAGGAAGTGGACAATGTCCTTCCCGAATTATTGAAATTAATGAATGTTGAGCGAGGTGATGCTTTAGTCATAACAGGCGACCATTCGACCCCGGCGGTCATGAAGGCCCATTCTTTCCACGCGGTCCCGGCGCTTATTTGTTCGAAGTTCAGCAGGATAGATATGGCGGTAAAGCGTTTTACCGAGAGCTTCGCCAAGAACGGGTCCTTAGGCTTTATTAACGCCCGGGACATCATGCCTCTGGCTATGGGGCACGCCGGAAAGCTGGATAAATTGGACGGCCCGATCGATGTCGACGCCAAGGACGGTGGTCAGGCCTTTAAAAATTTCATAGATAATCTTGCTTCAGCATTTTATTTTCCGGATACGGAAAAACAAATGCGCGGGATCGATAAATTCTGGATAATCACGACTGTGGTTTCTATTTTCGTTTTTTACTGGTTAACCACGATCTCTAAAGGGATCGGGTGGGTTTTAGGGTTCACGGTGGCATGGAATTTGGCGATTTTCATTCGGTCTTTTGTGGTCGATCAATATTACTATAAACGTTGGCATGTGAGGCAATGGGGTATGAGTAATTTCCGCTATCCGAAGTTTGCCGGAACGATGTGTACATCTTTAAATAAGATGATGTCTTTGAATTTGATCGATATCCCGCTAACGGTCGGGCTTATCGCGCTTTTGCCTGGGACTTATTTCGGCTTACCCGGGGCATTTCTGGCAATCGGATTAAGGACAATGATCATGCTGGTTATCAGCACGTATCTTTCTTACAAACTTAGAGGATTGAATTATCCGAAATCGGCGCAAAGGGCGGAAATCCGCAAGAATATCATTCTTTCCCTGGGCTCCACTATTGTGGGTAGTGTTTTCTTAGGCGGCAGCGGGCTGGAATTTATCGCTCTTTATTCGATTGTTTACAAGATAGCCAGTGAGATTTGGGGGGGGAAGATCGACCTGCAGGGGCCTAGGACTCCTAATGTGTTTGTCCGCCTGGACGATTTCGCCGAAAAATATAACGGTTCTTTCCCGGCTCCGAAAGAAATAAGGATAAATAATTCAAACGTTTTGCCGACCGCAGTCTCTAAAAAAGTTGAAAATATACTGAATCTGAATAAGGATTATTTAGAGGTAAGTTACGATATTAATGTCGATAATCCTGAAACGATCCAGCCCTGGCTGGATAAGATGGAGCGATCGCTTGATTTCTTGGTCGGCACCAGGTTTGATACCAATAATCCGTCGCATTTAAAGGCTCTACGTAATTTTATCGAAAAGTCCATGAAGGAGCTGGAAATTTATCCTGAGGTGTGGTCATTAGACGAAAAGAGGCTGGAAGAAAATATTCTTCGGGATTCGCCTAAAGAACTTGAGGAATTCTCTCGTCAGATGCCTAGTTTTCACCGCCACGTTATAAAAAATGATACTTTAAGAAGGCTGGTGACTTATGGGAGCGTATTTGAAGGTAATGTGCAATTCGACAAAGAACGGGCAAACGCCTTTGAAGAGGAGAACCCGGCCTTAGTCAGCATATTCAGAGAACCACAATTCATAGATCCCGGTTTCTGGAAGAAACTAAGAGCCGATGATTTCAAAAAGCAGCCTATTGAGATCTTTGTCGCCCAGAAAGAGTATTTCAAAGAAGTAGGCCGGGAGGATCTTCTGGATAAGCTGGAAAAACCGGTGATTCGGGACAGGCTGACCGGGCAGATCATCGTTATCCCGCAGGAGAATAGAAATCCTTTCGAGCTTCTTTTGGAGATCATGGAAAGGGTCTTTTGGCTGAAGTTTAATTCCGATGTCATTGAAAGCCTGATCAATAAAAAGAAGGATGCGGATTTCGGCAAAGCTTTTATCGATGATTATTTGGCGGGCTGCTGGAGGCATTCTCCGGTGTGGAGCTGTAAAAAGATCATGGGAGGTTTTATCGCCAAAGAAATTCTCAATAGCGTGGGCAAGATGGGGTTGAGCCCGTCAATCGACCGAAAAGAGATTGTCAGGATGTTTGGCGCCGATGATTCCTGGAAAGGATTTTTTGAGGGTTCAGGCGATCCGGAGAGAAACGTCCTGGTATTCAATTCTGCCTGGAAGGATTTAGTCAATAATAAAGAGAATGTTATTCGAATAAAATATCTGCCTTTGTTCGACAAGTGGGAAGAGTTCCAGGCATTCAGGGATCTTTTGAAAGATTGCGGTAATTATTCGTTGATCCCCGCGCTTGACGGGAGAATCGGACTCCCTTTAAAAGGGTTTGTCAGCTTTATCTATGCCAAAGAAGCAATGAGAATAGCGTATGAAAAAGAACTTGCTGAATCCGGAATAGACCAGGAAAGAGCCGACAGCGTTATCGAAGAAATGGTCTGGAAAATAATCGTTAAAGAAGCCGCTGCGGGCCGGATCGACTATGCGTTCTTTAACCCATCTTTGAATGAATTGAAGATAACTTTTTCGGCCGGAAAAATCAAGATTAATGGGAGCGCAGCGCGGGACAAAAACAGTAAAGACGGCGGAAAGAAATTTACCGAGCTCCGGCAAGGTTTAAGTACCTATCAGGGATTGCGCGGGCAATTTGGAGCAAGGGCTCCTCCGCGGGGATATTCAGTCTTCTCAATTTCCGCTGTCTTAGCCGCATTAAATCTTACTCATATTTCCGTGTTGGGAATATCTTACCGGTTTTTCCTGAATAGCTTAAGCTACACTGGGTTTAACGACGACATAGTTTGTTTTAACTTATTACCGCCATTCTTGAAGGTATTTATTCTGACAATAAGTGTTGCGGGCCCGGTACTTATTTTTATGAAAGTTTACTTTGCCCGTGGTCAAAAAATCCAGGAAAAAGATAAGAAGGATGGCGGCATAAAGGTAATCGACCTGGCCGGTATCGTAGAAAGCGGGAAATCCGAGGTGGATTTTAGCCGTAAAGACGGCGGCAAGTTAAGCGCTCAGGTGGAACGGCTGGACATTGCGATAAGGAAGAAGATCGGGGAAAATAGCATGGATTCCCCGGCGTGCGTGATGCACAATGGCGTCCCCAAAGCAGCCGAGTGCATCAAGGACAGCCGCCGCTTTAAAATTGTTATAGATTATGCCATAAAGTTGATAGAGGAAGACGCGGAGTTTAAGAATGTTTTCGTATTCCTATATTACGGAGTTCCTTTTGTTTGTTCGTTCACCGAAGGAGGCTCGTTTAGAAAATATATCCACGCGCTTAAAAGGATGTCTGCCAGGTTATCCTGTCAGGGGATCACGCTCAAAGAGACCATTGAATCCGCCGCGGCCTGGGCTGCGGCCCCGGAAAACTCCCGCCAGATAACATCGCCCGAAGAATTCGAACGGCTTCTCACCCAGCATGATCCGGTCATTAAAAAACAGCACGGCGATAAGGATACCCTGGAGTATCTGGTTGATGCTTACAGCCAGGTTGGTAAATACGACGGCGGCAGCAGCAAGCTGAGTGAATGGGTAGCAGTGGCTTTGAGGGGGGGGTTCGAATTTCTTCTGGCTTATTACTTGATGGTCCCCATAATTTGGTGGGGGACTTCTCTGACGGAAGAGCACCGTTTGCATTTGGCGATAGTTTTGACGGTCCTGATCGGATTGCTGGAAGTATATCGACACAGAGACGCATTGTTCGGCCTCCGCGTAAACATAAAGCAAGAAGAATCGGTGTTGTCTTACCTGCAAATGCCCGAGTTAACCTATAAGGATAATATCGGAAAATACAGGAGCATGCTTATTCAGAAGATCAAAAATGTTCCTCAAGACATCAGAGGACGGAAAATGATAAATGTCTGGCTGCCGCGCAAATTCGCCGAGGTGGAATATCGCGACGGCATGGGTAAAGTTTTTGATTATGAATACGTTAATCTGGCAACCGGGAAACAAATCGTGGTTACAATGTCTCGAGGGCAAGTGATCGGGCTCCAGGGTGTGCCTTCGGAGGAAATTACGCTAGAGGAACTTTTACACCGCTACGAGTTGTTCTCCAGGGGAAATCCGGAAAGTTGGCGGGACGGCGGGCGGCCCCAGGAGGAACCGGCCGATTCTATGATCAATATGATTATCTATAACTCGCGTACCTCCCGTAAAGAAGGCCTGGGGACAGCGGAGATCATGTTGCTGGATGAATCCGAAAGATTTGTCGCTAGGGTCAAAGCGGTGCCGATAACCAATCCCAGGATCAGGACCGACAAACTGGAGAGATATAATTACGAGGGGATAATTTTTGTCGAATTAAGGGAAATTGGAAAAGGGCTATTCAACACCCTCGATAATTACGCCATCAAAAATACTTTGGTAAGGACTAACCTGTTCGGTTTGATCTCCGGGAAGCTGTCCAGTGAGGACAAAGAGAAAGACGTGTTCGGATGGTTAAGAAGGAGAAGGGTCAAGTATGTCATTGACGGAGCTTTTGTCAATTTTGACCAACAGGGGAAGATGGTTTTGAGCGATTATCCCCTGGCTGAATACAAGTCAAAGTATATTAATCAGTATCTTTTGCTCGACATCTACGGGCTGGCAGTACAAGAAGCAATCGGTGATAGGGAATTAAAACCGATAAAATGGCTGACGTTTTTTAATCCCGCGGTTTGGAGCAGCAAGCAAGATTATTACGAACCGGATTCCTTTGGAGTTATGCAGTTCTTAGGGATACGGCCTTTTATTCCCAATAAGATACTTTGGGATTTTTCCAGGCGCAACGACTGGATCACCAAAGAGCATTGGTGGTTGGTGATAGTCAGCCCTTCAGGGACTATTCTGAAAACCAATTCCGCATACGGCCGCTGGTTGAAAAAGATTGCCGAAAAGAATGAGCTGGACGGCGGGGAGGAAAACCGCCGGGAAGCCGCCTTAAGGTCGGAAAAAGATTTCAACTGTTTGCAAAAGAGAATAATCAGGCTTTTGTTCTCCAATGACCCTCTGAAATATCAGGGGGATCTGGGGTTGATTAAATTCGCTCTACAATACAACATTCTGCCCGGGGCGATGTATGAGATATTAGGTAGAGAAAATAATCCAAATAAAAAGTCCGATGGCTTTAAAAAGTTTAACTGGGTAAGGACCCGGGTTGCCGGCCAAAAAGAAAATTATCGTAAAAACCAGGGTTTGTTCTGGCTTTCGCTGGAAACTAAATTATCACCACACCTGCTTTACATTATTTTCGGGTCCGAACAAAATGAATTCGAATGGACTGAACCGGAGTTCAAGGATCCCAACATCAATGGCTATGAGGATATTTTAATCGGATTAGATCAGAAAAATTCAGCGGTTAAGAATAGATTATTCGAAGAAGATCTGGGGGATAAAAAAGCGGTTACATCTACCGTGGCAGGTGATCCCGCTTTCCCCCCGACTTCTTTGAAGAAAGACGGCGGAAATTCCGATAAGACAGAACTGGCTCAAATGTGGCGTTGGCTTAGGGCCGTGGAAACTGAATATCCGGGAGCTACGAAACGGGCGATCAAGACAAAGGTGCTATGGTTGAACCAGATGAGCGGGCAGAAGAAAGACGAAGCCCGGAAAGAGTTCGTTAGCCGGGTGGGAAGTATTAAGGTGGCTAAATATCTGGTAGTGCTGGAAAGGATCCGGGGATACGCCCAGGAAGTCCTTGCTCCGGATAAGACAGTCGCAATCCCGGAGATTTCTTATATTCCTATTCCTCCGGCCAAGATCAGGCGCAGAGTGATCGACGAATTAATCGAGAAAGTGATCCGGATCAGCAAGAAGAACGCTGAACTTCTTTCGGATCCCGCGGCCCAAGAAACTCGTTGGGATGAAATTCTCGATCCCCTGATGGAAATAAAAAGAAATGTGTTCAAGGCGATCAACCGGAACCTGGAAAAAAATAATCTGCCCGGTATCGCTGATCCTGGCCATCAATTTATAGTCGCTTGCATCCTCTTTTTAGCCCGGAATAACAAAATAACCACCAAATATAAAATAGACCAGTTCACAGCTTCGACATTAGGGGAAATGTTTGAGTTATACAAAAAGACTATTGCCAAGCAATCGTACAAAGGCGGTCAATATAATAAGGAAGAGAATGATGATAAGGAAAAATTAGAAAAGGAAATTTTTTCAAAAAAAGTTCCTGTTGCCGAATTAAGCCGGAGGTTCGAGGTATTCTACGCTTTGCGGAAGGAAGGAACGGAGATCAATCCTGCGATCAGAGTCTCGATCGCCTCAGACTTTAGAATAAGTAATCTCATTTACCGTCACGCCCGCAAGGAGAAAGATTCCCAAGGCGAAACTTTTACCCAGTGGCAGGCCGCTGCGCTAGCTTCCAGCGCCAGCCCGGTGGATAGCTGCTATTACGCTATCAAGCTACTGGAAAAAGGCCTAAGCCGCAATGCCGCCGTTAAGCTGGCGACTTCTTCTAATCTTGAAGAAGCGAAAGAAATCTGCAAGCCTGGATTTGACCGGGAGAAGAGATATGGTTCCGGAGAGAAAATCGGAAAGCTCGCTCAAGTAGTACGAGAAAGAATAACCATGACCAACGAGACTTTCCCGGATTGCATATTCAGTAAAGGCGCGGCTAAAGCCGCAGAATGCCTGAGAAACGAGCAAAGATCGTTATGGAATGTTTTTGATTACGCGATAGAACTGGCAGTTTCGCAGGTGCAGTTCGAACATAGTCTGATCTTTATGACTTCGGGGGTAGCTTTGATCCGCAAATACGCCGGCAGGGAAAACTTCGCCAAATATCTACATGTATTGGCCAGGATGACTATCCGCCTGGACAGGCAGGAGTTGAGTATTCTTAGGATAATCGAAGAGTCAGAAAAGCGTAAAGGTCTAGAAGAGATCGATTCCCCTGAGGATTTCGAACTGTTTTTGATCGAGCGGGACTTGGAAATAAAGCATGAGAAACTGGACCTGGATTGGCAGAGGACCTATTTGCTCGAATACGAAAGATCCTCCCGGGCATCAGTCGGAAATTACGCTAAGCTGACAAACGGAGAAAGATCTAACCCGGACGGCGGGAAGTTCTCTCCGGAGGGGGAGATAACCGGCCTCGTAGATAAGCAGGAGATCGTTCTTAAGGATTACGGCCAGTATGATCCCGTGGCGGTAAAAAAGTTGATCCTGGATGCTCTGGATATCCTGGCTTACGACAAAGTCTGGGGCCGGGTCCACGATATCCGCAATCCAATCAATTTTGAGTTCGAATTCCTGAAAAACGCTCCGGCAATAGACAGGGTAAAGGTTATGCAACTGCCTCTTTTTGCGCTTGAGGATAAGTTCGTTCTGGCGACGATCATCAGGAGCAAACTAGACAGGGCCCGCTGCCTCCGGGAAAATTCCCGCGCAGTAGAAAAAGAAGTTCTATTCGGGAATATCAACTTCTTTTTGCGCTTGCCGCAGAAACGTAAAACTGAGATTTTAGCCCGGCTGTCAGGCAGCGGCTATGCTTTTGTCGCAGCGTTCAAGAAACTGGAACTAGCGATGCGTAATGATGATGCGGCTCAAGTATTCGCGCTTCTCTACGGAGAAGATTTAAACCGTTTTTATCCTAACCAAAAGTTTATTAGTGATTCTTACCGCAGTATTATTCAAGAATTCAAGGGCGTTAATGTTCCGGAAGGCGTCGTCGTCGGACTAATGCTGGGATTAGTTTATACCCATAATCGCCGGGTAGGGGGAAGAGAGCTAGCTTATCGGCTCAAGGACCTGTTTAGCGGGATCCGGGCTATTCCTTTATGGTCGGGAATAATTTATAAAGCGGATATGGGAGTTTTGATCACAAAATTAGACGGTATTTTGGCCAAAGGGATACTGGGGATTAAATTCGGGGATGAAAAAGCCCGGGGCGTGCACATTACTGCGGTTTGCGATAACATCCTCAGGTTAAACCAGATCAGCAAGAGGATCAACCGCTGCCAGCAGGAAAATCAATGCATTTCTTTGGTAAAAGGTATTTTCGGGGCAAAGTCGCTTTTATATTTCATGACTTTTTATCTGGGGGAACTGGTTACCGGGCTTATAGGGAAAGACGCGGAAACCGAGATAGTTTTGATCTCGCGGGAAGGTACTAAGGAAGTAGATTTTGTTTCCAGCCACGGAAAATCCAAAGCGATAAGTAATACTATGGCCGAAGCAAAGTTCAGCACATCTTTCTCGGCATTGTACAAACAAATCGTCGGCTTGCAAAAACAAGTTTCGGTGTTCGGTTTGATCCTTGACGCGCATGCCAAGGCCGATACTGAATTGACAGAAGAGGATTATAAGCTGCGCCGGGTAAAGAATGTCGTGGCTTTTGCCGAAAACGACCATAGTGGGCTGGTAAAAGTTATAAGAAGCTATATTGAAAAAAATAAAAATAATTTTGAGAAGAAAACCTTGGATTTCCTGGCTATGCCGCTGCCCTGGAAAGGGTTTGCCGTGCGTTTTTCGCTTAAGGAATTCGAAGAACTTCTTTGCCAGGAAGCTATGCTTGCCGGATGTAGCGCGCAGTGCCGTGAGTTGAGCCCATTTTCCCGGGAAGAGATAAAAAATTCACTGCGGGACATCTTCAAGAAAATGGAGAAAGTATATAAAGGAGTTGATTTCGACATTTATATTACGGTCAGTAACCCTGATCTCGGACCCAATCCTTTTGACCGGGGATATCTTGATAAAACTGACCAGGGTGAATTTAAGAATGGAAATCGAAAAGTTGTTGATTTTAAGCGTGATTTAGGACAAAATAACAGGTATAAAGACGGGGGGAACATAGATCATTTTGCTCCGTCGGGGAGAGAAACTCAAAAGGATTCTGTCTTACCTTCCGTGGCTGGTGGAGGACGGAAATCGCTTCCCGGCGGGGCTTTTTATTTTAAAGCCGCAAAAGACGGCGGAGAAAAGGAGTATAAGGAGGGTTGTATCGTTTCAACCCGCATATCGCTTATCCGTAATTTAGGCCGGCAGGGTAATTATGAGGCAGTAGCTTACCTGTTAAAAATATTAAACGACAAGAATGAAAATCCTTTTGCGCGTTCAGTTTCCGCGGAGGCTTTAGGAAAGATCGGCGACCAGCGAGCTGTGGGCACTTTGATTCAAGGGCTTAAAGAAATCAACCCAGATCCGTTCAAACAGCCCCGCAGGAATTTCTCTTACGAGCATATCCGTTTCCGCAGCGCCGAGGCTCTCGGTAGGCTAAAAGCGGAGAATGCCTTAAATGATCTTATCCTGGCTTTAAGCGACGAAAGTTCCCGAGTGAGAAAATACGCGGTTGAAGCTCTGGGGGAATTGCAAAACAAAGAAGGCCTTACGCCGTTGATCGCGCTCCTGAAAGACGAAGATGCCGCGGTGCGTCGCAGTGCGGCCCGGGTTTTGGGAGCTAAAAGCCGCGATTACAGGGCGGCTACGGCTTTGCGGGAAGCAAGTTTGCAGGATACGGTTTCCAGCGTGCGAACAACTGCTGCCGAAGCGTTGAAGAATATGTTCCAAGAGCTTATTAAAAAACTGCAGTGTGGCTGCGGAGAACCGAGTATGAAAGCCGCCGAGGTTTTAGGGGATATCGGCGATCCCCGGGCGATCAAGTATTTGATCGAAACTTTGAAAAAGCAGGAAGGGCTGGGGATAATCCAAGCGATAACCGGAGAGTTGATCAAGATCGGCGCGCAGTCGTATGATCCCCTGAAATCAGTTTCTGAAGATCCGGCGGTGCATTTGAATGTCCGGGAAGAAGCAGCTAAGGCGCTGAAGATGATCAGGGAGGCAGGAGAGAAAAGCGAAAAGGACGGAGGCGCTAGGTTAATAAGCAGGCAAGACCTGCAAAAAACAGCTATTTATAGAATTCTTCTCAGTATTTCCTCCGGGGAAAGAAGTCTTAAAGCCATAACTGAGGATACCGGGTTTTCTGACGTAAAGGCCAAAATAAGAGAGTTAAAAGAGTTCGGGCTGGTTATCCACGTAAAAAACAAAGGCTACAAGCTTGCCGGGAAAACAAACGCAAAAAACGCGTTTCGTTTCTTAGAGCAAAAACTTAAGGAAGCGGGAAAACTGCAGCTTGAAGATGACCTGATTCCCTTGATAACAGAAATCATGGATGAAAATCCGGGGGCCGGAGCAAAGACGATCAAACGTCTGCTGAAAAAGCGGAATGGAAACATAAAAATATCCGCTCGCCGTATATCCCGCGACTTCCAGCCTATTATTGCGGGTCACACTCCTACCGACCAGGATATTGAGGCTGCGGTGCTGACCACAGGTAATACCGGTAGAGGCGCACAGAAATTTCTGGCTCTTGCCGGAAAACCTATCGGAGATACAACTTTTGCCCAAAGGATAGAAGTTATAAAGGAAAACTCCGCTGCGGTGCAGGAGATGTTAAAATCCAAAAATCTTCCTTTAAGTCTGGTCTATAAAATTCTACAAGAGGAAAAAGGAGAAGTCAATTCCGCTTGCCGAAGGCTAAGAGAAAAAGGATTTAAAGTTACCCGGGATTTCAAGTTTTGGGAACGGCTTGCAGCGTTTGAGAAATTTTTGTCCAGATTCGGGCTGAATGATCTACAAAAACAGCAGGCGATGGAGGTTATCTTAAAAGTGGTCGACAACAGGCTTTATACTTTTCGCTCTGAGCCGAACAACCGTAGAACTTTTAAAGTATTGCTGGCCAAGGGCATTTTTGAAAAGGTCGACACTAAAAACTACGCGCTCGGGGAAACAGTGGAAAAAGAGCTTTTAAGCATCAAGCTTATTCCGCAATCCGGGGCATCAAGATTATTCCAGAAAGCCTGGGCCGGTATAAAAGATGAGCAGGAACGGGTGATCCTGGCAATTGTTGCTTACAGAGCTAAGGGTAAATTCTCAATAAGCAGTATCCAGAAACTTGGTAAATTGCCCTGGGCAATACTGGATGGCAATCACTATTTCTTTAATGGCCTTAATTTAACTCTAAACAAATGCGAAAGAAAACTGATGTTTAAAAACGGGGCCGGCGTTTACAGCCTGGATCAGGATTTCAAAAATTTTATCAAGCGGAAAATCCCGGATCCGTTGATCGAACTTGATCCGCTGGTTGAAAAAGCCTGTTTGTCCGAACATAATATTCCTGACAATCCCGGAGCAGACCAAAAACCCAAAACCATAATAGATGCGTTTTTAACGATATTGTTGCGGACTATAAAAGATAAGAATAGCAAAGGTGATAACATTGATTTAGATGATCAGGATCGGGTCAGCGAAATAATCCAGGATATTACCCGCTTTGAAGTGAAGAATTTATTAGGCCGGGCTTCTTATAATCGTGTGAATGTGGTCAAGGGAGAGATCTTGGAGGTAAATCGTAAAGGAAACCTGCGGGAGTATATTTTGAAAAGAAAGATAGACATTGGTTTAGATCCTTCAGCTGACGGAGGAGCAGCGCGCCACCTGGAGTATGAGTTATTTACCAGACAAGAGTTCCGAGAGAGCCCATTGTTTAAAGTCGCGGAGAGCATTAATAGCGGAATGCGTTTTAGACATAAAATAGTAAAAACATTAGAAGAAAATAAATTTCATATCCGCACCGTAGATTTACAGCTGACCAGGCTTATTGATCTGGGTTTGGTCGAGTTTAAAGTTAAAAATGAGGTGCGCAAATATTCACTTACCAGCAATTATGCGGATGAACAGGAATTAGAAGACAAGCTTATAGAGACTTTACGGGAAAGAGAGAGCAAGAAGGTTCCGATCTGGGAGAATATCAGGTTAGAGGTGTACCGGCTTTTCAAACAAGACAGGATGAAGCAGGGAAAGCAAATCGGAAAACCGGCCGGGGCATATCAACAGCGACTGCCTCCATTAAGAGCGCTGTTTAAGTTGTTGGAAATGACCAATGGGACAATAAGTATTGTTTGCCTAATTTGCCAGCGGTACGGTTATCATATTGACAGAGATGCCAAGGTTATAAAGGAAGCCAGTTTACTACCCGAATATTTAAGCCAAAAAGGGATAGAGCGGAAATATATTTCAATAGCGGCTGAGATAATCCTGGATGCCATAGATAATGAGAAAATCATCATTTATACCAGTAAATATGCGGCAGCGACGCTTTCCCATTTGCAGGCTAAGGGTTTATTCTGCCGCTTGGGTCGAAATTACTACTATTTCGGAAAAGATGTTGAGAGTTACCTTTATGAACGCCGGCTAATGAAAAAGAAAAGGGATACTGAGAAGTTGTTGGAGTGTTTACGCCTTATTGACCAGGGTTTTAACAGCCGGCAAATACAAAATAGGCTTGGTTTGTCTTCCGGGGTTTTATCCGTCAGGTTTTATGGCGAATTGCGTGAAATCGGCTTTATTGAGAGCGATGGTTCTGGAAAAATACGTTTAACTGGCCAGGGCAAAAAATTTGCTGAACTGCGTAAGGCCATGACTTTGTCTCCCAGGAAGATTAAAGCTAAAGAGAGCCGCGCCAGGCGAAATAAAGCTGTCGTAAAGATGTTGCCTGGAGTGGAAGAAAACATTCCTAAAGAATTGGAGGAGATCGAAAGACAAGACATAGAAGCCTTGGTGAAGCGGGAAAATAAGGAGCTGGCCAAGGCGGCTGTCGAAAAACCCGATTTTGTGGTTGATGACCGGCTGCTTAAGTATTTTAAATCCCGGGGATTCGATTTTAAATCCGTCTATGCACTAAGGATTTATTTCTACCGGCAATTCGGAACGGAATTCGTTCTTGACCGGGAAAATAATAATCATCACAAAAACAATTTGGGGGTGATGAAACTTAAAGAGCTTTTGCTTCTGGAGGATCTGGATACAGAAAAAACCTGGGAAAATCAGGTGAAGGGGAAGTTCAGGTTAAGACGTGAAGATTTTGATGCCATGGTCAAACTTTTTTACCAAAGTAAAAGAAATGTTCTTTTTATCCGGGGAAAAGAATATAGGAAGCTTGAAGAAAAAATAAACGAAGAACAATTGAAAGAGGCCTGGTCTAAATTCTTGCTTAACCCGAATGAAATCCGGATTCTTTCTATAATTGCTTCGTCGGGCTTAGAAATTTTTGTTTCCGGCCAACTAGGTAAAGAGGCCAGTGAGATCGTGGCTCAAGAAGGCTATGCGTTACTTTCGGTATTGAGCAGTAAATTAATATTAGATGGATTTCCGCTGTTGAAAAAGTTTAATAGAGGTGGA
>JAPLLS010000133.1 GCA_026387435.1 Candidatus Omnitrophota bacterium | reverse complement strand
CGTGGCCATTCCGGAAATCAGTAAAGAGGAAGCTACTTTTTAAACTAACGGGGAAAAACAACTTGAATAAAGAAAGTTTAGCGCAGAGGATGATGAAAATCGTGATCTGGAATTTTATCGGCCAGGTCTGGATGGTTATTTTAGGCTTTTTCGCCACGCCTTTTATCGTTCGCTCATTGAAGGTCGAGCTTTACGGCATATACGCTTTGATCGGGGTTATTATCGGATATTTTTCTTTTTTGCAGTTCGGTCTTGGGACTGCCCAGGTAAAATATATTTCGGAATATTACGCTATTAAGGAAACTGAGAAGATCCGCCGTACTTTCTGGGTCTGTATCATTGTTTATTCGGTGATGGGTTTTATCGGCACGGTTTCGATCTTCTCTTTGAGCCATTACCTGACTTTTAATGTGTTTAAGATTTCTTTGGCTCTGGCTGGGACTGCGGTTTTCGTGCTTAAGCTGGGCTCACTGGGATTTCTTATTTCAATGGTTATGAGTGTGCTAACCGGTGTGTTCCAGGCCGTGGGCAGGTTTGATGTGCTTAACAGGGTGGGGATCATCCTGGGAACACTTCAGATCGGTCTTACGGTATTATTTTTGAAACTTGGGTTTTCTATAAAAGAAGTGATTATTATCAATCTTTTGGTCCAGGTCTTAGGGGTTTATATCCTTTGGGGCAGGGTTAGAAAAATACTGCCTTATTTATCTCATCCGGTATGGGACACGAAGCGCCTGGTCGATTTGTTTAAATTTGGCGGGTTTGTGACCGTTTCCAGCGTTATGGGGCCGATCCTTTTGAATATCGAAAAATTGTTTTTGACTTCATTAAGGCCTATTAACAGCCTTGCTTATTATTCGGTCCCCTTCGGGCTTATGGATAAATTGACGGTGATCCGTTCTTCTTTTTCCGCTGTCCTGTTCCCGGCTTTCAGCTCTCAGCAGCAAGCTTCGGATCAAAAGCTCAATGCCGAACTGCATGAGCGCAGCTCACATTACATTATTTTTCTTTATTCGTTTTTTGTCTTGTTTTTCATGATTTTAGGCAAAGAATTCCTGGGCGCCTGGATCGGAGCGGATTTCGCCTTTAATTCCTGGCGGATATTGTTGATCTTATCTTGGGCGGGCCTGGTAAATGCTTTGGCTGTCCCTTCTCTAAATGCCCTTCAGGGACTGAATAAACCTCATATTCCGGCGTTATTCTACGTGATCGAGACAATTCTTTATGTTCCATGCGCTTATTTCTTGATCGCCCGTTTTGGAGGCTCAGGAGCGGCCTTGGCCTGGCTTTTGAGAGTCTCTTTAGATACGTCTTTGCTTACTTGGGCCAGCTGCCGTTTTTTTAAAAAGAGTTTGCTTAAGTGGTACGGCTTGATACTTTCCCGGGTATTTTTTCCGTTTTTGCTCTCGGCTCTGGGGTTGTGGGGGTTAAAAAACCTGGGGCTGCGGTTTTTCTCATTCATTAACCTTGCGGGCATACTTTGTTTGTTCCTGTCCTATTGTTTTATCGTCTGGAAATGGAGTTTTGACGATTTCGCCCGGATGAGGATCAGGGAGCTGATCAAAGAGAGGTTGGGGAAATGAATTTGATCAGGCAGAAAGAATTTTTGTCCTGTATTATTTGCGGCGCAGCGGGGGAAAAACTTTACCAGGGTATACCTGACCGCTGCCATTCCACGGCAGGTACGTTCAATTTCAGGAAATGCGCCAGTTGCGGTCTGCTTTGGCTTGATCCCATGCCTGTGGAAGAGGATTTGGCCAAGTGCTACGATGATTTTTTTATCCCCCGGGACGTTCCTTTTAGCCGAAGCGGATCCGGAATCGCTTGTTTTTCAAAGTTCAAAGGCGATCTTAAGAGGAATATAGTTTACGCTCATTACGGATACAGCCATTTTATAAAGAACAAGGTTAGTTGGTTTTTAAGTTTTATCCTGGGGCATTCGCCTTTGTTGCTTTCCAGGGCGGAATACGGCATTAACGGTTTTGTGCCTTTTTACCGGCCTGGCAAAAAAGGTCTGATAATAGACGTGGGCTGCGGAGCAGGGGATTATTTGGCGTTCGTGCGGGAGATGGGATGGCAAGTAATGGGCATCGAACCGAGCCCGGAGGGAGCGGCCTTGGCCAGGAAAAAAGGATTGAATATCTTTGAGGGGGTGTTATCCGGAGCGAAAATACCCGAGTCTTCCGCGGAGTATATCACCCTTAATCACGTTATTGAGCATGATTTGCATCCTTTTTCAGATATCGAGGAATGTTTCCGGATCCTTAAGCCCGGGGGAAAATTAATTATGCGCACCCCTAACGTCCGGAGTTTCGGCCATGAGCTTTTCGGGGCAGATCATTATCCTCTTGATCCGCCTCGCCATCTGTTTTTATTTTCTCCTGAAAGCATGAGGCGGCTATTAGAAAGATCTCGGTTCAGGGAGTTTAAAATTACCACTCGCACAACGTCTTCGCGCACAGTCTACGATAATAACATCGTGATCAAAAAAACCGGCGGCACAAAAAGAACCGGTATTGCCCCGCAAAAGGGGCGTTTGTGGTTTGCTTTCCGGGAATCATTCTTCTGGCATTTGAATAATAATTGCGGGGAAGAGCTGGAAGC
>JAPLLS010000075.1 GCA_026387435.1 Candidatus Omnitrophota bacterium | reverse complement strand
ACTCTGGCTTTCGGGATGCGGGCCATACTTTTTGTGATGGTCCCGGCTTCCTTCGGATTCATGGTCCTGGCTAAACCGATCGTCTCGGGATTGTTCATGGGCGGCAGATTCGATTCCTATTCGGTGGAAGCGACTGCCGGGGCCTTGTTCTTTTACAGTATCGGTCTTTTTGCTTACGGCTCGACCAAGATCCTGCAAAACGCTTTTTTCGCGCTCAAAGATACACTTACCCCGACCATCGTTTCAGCCGTAGTTTTGCTCATGAATATTTGCTTGAATGCCATATTGATGTTTCCGATGAAGCTCAGCGGTCTGGCTTTGGCGACCTCGATTTCCGGGATCATCGGATTTTTTATTTTGTTTTATTTTATCGACAAAAGAGTCAAGGGCATAGAGATCAAAAGTCTGGTTTTATTCTGCTCTAAAGTTGTCCTGGCCAGCTGTGGCATGGCTGCGGTCTGCTGGTGGGTGGTGCGAATCAATCCTCTGCTAAACACCCATATAGCCAGCCGGATTTTCAATCTGGCACTGCCGGTTATCTGCGGGATAGTTTCCTACATCGGCTTCGCGTTGCTTCTGGGTATCGACCAGGCGCGTAATTTATTGCGTCTGAATAAATAGAAATTTGCAGGGCTTGCTTAACTGAGGGGAAATATGAGAGCGAAACACTTGCGCAAATACGGAAAACGGCCGTTCAGCGTGGTCGTAGTTCACGGCGGGCCGGGAGCAGCCGGAGAAATGGCGCCGGTAGCGAAGAAACTGGCCAGCGGCCACGGCGTATTGGAACCGCTGCAAACCGGGTTGACTGTAGGAGAGCAGGTCGAAGAATTAAAAGCGGCTTTGCTCAAAAACGCCAGGCTTCCGGTAACTTTGATCGGGTTTTCTTGGGGAGCGTGGTTGAGTTTCATTTTTGCCGCGACTTATCCGGAATTGGTGAAAAAACTGATCCTCATCGGCAGCGGCGGCTATGAAGAAAAATACGGCCGCAAAACTCACCGCACCAGAATGGCCCGGTTCAGTTCTCAGGAAAAATTAGAGTTTAAATCCCTGGAAAATCTTCTGGGCCACCATACAACTAAAGACAAAGATGTAATAGTCGCGAAGTTAGGAGTGTTGTTTACCAAAATCGATACTTATGATCCGCTGCCTCAAGGCAAAGGAAAAGTTGAAAAAGTTTCCTGCAGTGCGGACATTTTTAAAAGCGTCTGGAAAGACGCGCAAGAGCTGAGAGCGAGCGGAAAATTGCTTGAGTTGGGCAGGAATATCCGTTGCCCGGTAGTAGCGATTCACGGCGATTACGACCCGCATCCCGCGCAAGGCGTGGAAAAACCTCTGCTGCGGGTGCTGAAGAAATTCCGTTTTATTCTGCTGACCAACTGCGGCCACAAACCCTGGATCGAGAAAGAGGCGAAGAAAAGATTTTTCGATATCCTTAAAGAGGAATTAATCTAAGGTGGCTGGATATGGATTGGATGATCGCTTGTTGCGGTTATGATTGCGGAAAGTGCAAGGCGTTCAAAGGGAACATCAAGAATGATGCCGACCGGCAATGGGTTTGCGATATGTGGCGTAAATATTTCGGCCTGCAGATGAAACCCGACCAGATATACTGCGACGGATGCCAGAAGCCGGATTCGGAAAACCCGAAACGGATCAGCTCTGATTGCGCGATCCGCAGCTGTGTCATCAAGAGAAAAATAGAGAATTGTTCCCGCTGCCGGGAATATCCCTGCCTGGCACTGGAAAAACATATGTCCTCAGCGGAGGACGCGGATAATAAATACCGCGACCATATTCCGGTCGATGAATATAATGATTTTATCAAACCCTATCTGGCCAGGAAAAATTTGGAAGAGTTCAAGAAAAAGTCCGGATGAAAGGAGCGATTATGGCTAAAAGGATATTAATAATAAACGGCAGCCCAATTAAAAACGGCAATACCGCGACACTCGTAAATTGGTTCGTCGAGGGCGCTCGGCTAAAAGGCGCGGATGTTGAGATCGTCAACGCGGCCTTTTTGAAATATAGATCGAACGGCTGCATTTCCTGCCGAAAATGCCAGAAAATAAAAGAATATCTTTGCGTGATCAAAGACGAGGCGCAGCCGGTCTTGCAGAAAATGACTGAGGTGGACGCGATCGTCATGGCTACTCCGCTCTATTTTTACGGTCCCAGCGCGCAATTAAAGCTGGTAATGGACCGGATGTTCTCGCTCTATAAATGGGACAATAAAGCCGGGACAATGAAGACTCCCTTAAAAGGGAAAACTTTTGCTTTGATTGCCAGCGCTTTTGAAGACGTGGGTCTGGATAACCTGGAAAAACCTTTTGCCATAACCGCCGACTACAGCGGCATGAAATTCAAGTCGCTATTGGTGGCTAATGCCGGAGAGTCCGGAGAGGTGAAGAAATTAGCCGGGATAAAAGAAAAAGCTCTTGCTTTCGGGAAGCAGGTGGGGACATGAAAAAATGCCCTTTTTGCGCGGAAGAGATCCAGGATGATGCCATAAAATGCAGGTATTGCGGTTCGATGCTGGAAAAAACAGAACCGCAGAAATGGCTTTATAAAACATCAACCCTGATAACCGCGTTTCTTTTTGTCGGGCCCCTGGCATTGCCGCTGGTGTGGATCAATCCCCGTTTTAGCCAAAAGGTAAAGATAATCATCAGCGTTATTGTGATCGTTGTGACCTGGTATGTGGGCATGTTGGTCGCGGATGCGGTTAAATCTCTAAAGGAATATTACAAGACAATATTCTAGCTTGTGAGTCAGCAGATTATTTTGTAGGATTTAGCGGGTGACGAGGTATGTTCGAGCACGCACCGTCACCCGGCGCAATCGGAATGTGCGCCGGTGTACGCTTCTGCGTAAGGAGCGCGCGCAGAACATACCTCGTCAGGACCCGCTAAATTTTAAAAACTATGGGCGAAAAAGATGAGTTAAAAGAAAAAGTCTCTGGACTGCCGGAACTGCCCGGGGTTTACATTTATAGGGATATTGACGGCCGGATCATTTATATCGGAAAAGCCAAAGATCTGAAGAAGCGGGTGCAGTCGTATTTCACCCGGTATCTAAGCGCTAAAACTCAAGCTTTGGTCGCCCGGATCAGGGATGTCGAGCATATCCTTACTCCCACGGAATTCCAGGCTCAGCTTCTGGAAGCGGCCATGGTCAAAGAGAAACAGCCACAGTATAATATCGACCTTAAGGACGATAAATCTTTTCCGCTGGTCAAGATCAGCGACGAGGAATTTCCCCTGATAGCGGTCTGCCGCCAGAAGGAACTTTTAAGAAAAAAAGAAAAAGCTTTTTATTACGGGCCTTACCAGAGCGCGCTCCTTTTGCGCGAAGCGCTTGGCGCCTTGCGTAAGATTTTCGGATTCCGCACCTGCCGGACTTTGCCCAAAAAGCCCTGCCTGTATTTCCGGCTGGATTTGTGCCCCGGGCCGTGCTGCGGAAAGATCAGCTCTAAAGATTACCGGGCCGTGGTCGGTAATATCAAGCTTTTCCTCGATTCCAAATACGATCAGCTTATCGATAAATTAAGCCGGGATATGCAGCTGGCCAGCCGCGGCCAGCGCTATGAAGAGGCGGCTAAGCTGCGCGACAGCATTAATGCTTTAAGCTCGATGGGAAGATCGCGCCGGAATTTTTCCAGCACCGACGAGCTGGAAGATTTACAGAAATTGCTTGGCCTTAAGAAATTGCCTTTGCGCATCGAAGGATTCGATATTTCCAATTTATCCGGCAAAGAAGCAACGGCGGCAATGGTCAGTTTTTATAAAGGAGTCGCCGATAAAAATAATTACCGCCGGTTCAGGATCAGGACCGTTGACGCTATCGACGATTACGCCATGATGCGCGAGGCGGTCATGCGCAGGTACAGCCGTTTGGTCCGGGAAAATAAACCCTTGCCGGATCTGATCCTTATCGACGGAGGGAAGCAGCATCTCCTGGCTGCTCAGAATGAACTGGAAAAGCTGGGGCTGGATATTCCGATAACGGCTATAGCTAAAGTCGAAGAAAACGTGTATATTAAGGGTAAGGCTCAGCCGGTTCAAATGACCGAAGATACCCCGGCTTTGAATTTGATCCGCCGGATCAGGGATGAAGCGCACCGCTTCTGCCGAAAGTATCATCATTTGTTACGCAAGAAAAAAGTACTCCAAGGATTATGACCCCATTCGCGAAAAAAGTTTATAAAATTGTCTCAGTGATCCCGATCGGAGAGGTCCGCACTTATAAGTGGGTAGCCCGGAAAGCCGGCAAACCCAAAGCCAGCCGGGCTGTGGGTCAGATTTTAAAACGCAACCATTATCCTTTGATCATCCCTTGCCACCGGGTCATTAACAGCAACAATAAGATCGGCGGTTATGTTTTCGGGGTGAATAAGAAAAAACTGCTTTTGGATATGGAGAAGGAGATATTAAGGTGTCTAGGGACCAGGAAATAAGAGGGGTTTTATTTTACGTCAGCTGCCTGGCCTTTATCCTGGGGCTGCCTTTTATTTTGACTTACACTATGGGCTATCAGTTCGACCGGAACACCCTGAAATTTACCCGCACCGGGCTTATTTCTTTAAAGAGCGATCCTCAAGGTGCCAGCGTTTATCTGGACCAGGTTTTATTGAACGAAAAAACTCCTTGCAGCGTCAATGAGGTTCTTCCGGGAACGCACCACATCCGCTTGAGCCTGGAAGGGTATTATCCTTACTCCAGCGATATCGAGGTATCCCCCAGCAAAGTCAGCCGGATGGAAAAAATAATTCTTTTTTCCCTGCGGCCGGACGTCCAGCAGCTCAACAAAGAAAGGGTTTCTGCTTTCTGGGTGGATGAGCCGCGCAGCCTGATTTATTATCATAGTCTGGAAGACAGCGCAATTTACCGCTCCGACTTAGACGGTGAGCATTTCAAGTTGCTGGCTAATTTCATTCCGCTTAAGCCAACGCCGAAAAAGTGGCTGTTTTCCCCGGGCCGGCAAAAATTGCTCTATTTCAACAACCATCAAATAGGCTTGATCGATTTGCAGCCGGAGGGTCAAGCTTTGCCCCAGACGCTCCAATTCGTGGTCGATTACCCCAACGACAATATCCAGGATATCTTCTGGCACGCGGATAATTATCATCTGATCATCGCCGGAGAAAAAAGGATATGCATCATGGAAGCCAAACCGCAGGCCGAGCCTTTTGTCCTGGCGAATTTGAACAAACGCAATGCATCGGTGTTTTTTGATCCACGAAACGAGATCATTTATTTTTCCGACTCGCAGCGGGCCGAGGACGGGAAGTTCTATGATAATATTTACAAGCTGGAATTAAAAACCAAGCTTTACCCTTTCAGGGACTTTATGCGCTTAAAACCCAATGACCGAGAACAAAAAGATTAAAAGGATCCTGGAAATCATCCCCGGCGCGCTTTCCTGGCTGATCATCATCAGTTTGATTTGTTTATCGATGTTCCAGCCGGTGGCAGCCGCGGTGATCATTATCGTTTTTGATTTCTACTGGATCATCCGCACCGCCTACCTGACCACACTGCTTTTAATGGCTCACCGGAAATTGTTGAAGGACAAGAACAAAAATTGGTTAAAGACCTGCGAAAACTTAAGCTCTAAACATGACTGGGAGAGTTTGTATCATTTGATAATTTTTCCGGTATATAAAGAAGGCCCGGAAATCCTGCGCGCTTCGTTGCAGGCCCTCCAAGCCAGCCACTACCCGAAAGAGAATCTGATCGTGGTCATGGCTTTTGAAGAACGCTATAAGCCCGGACGGGAAACCGCGAAAATCATGGAAAAAGAATTTGGCGGGGAATTCTCGGGATACTTGACCACTTTTCATCCTGACGGCTTAAGCGGAGAAAAACGGCTTAAGGGCGCGAACGCCACCTGGGCCGCTAAAAGGGCCAAGGAGTACCTGGAGGCCAGGTCTATCCCGATCGAGCGGGTGATCGTTTCCTGCTTTGACGCGGACACCTGCGTGGAACGGCAGTATTTCGGCTGCTTGACCTATCACTTTTGCGTCAATCCCAACCCGCACCAGGCCAGTTATCAGCCGGTGCCGGTGTACAATAATAATATCTGGCACGCGCCCTCTTTTGCCCGGATCGTCGAGATCAGCGCGTCTTTCTGCCAGCTTATCGAAAGCATGCGCCTGGAGAAATTCGTCACCTTCTCCAGCCACAGTATGAGCTTTAAGACCCTGGTGGATATCGATTACTGGCCGCGGGATATGATCTCCGACGATTCAGTGGTTTACTGGAAGGCTTATCTTTATTATAAAGGCGCTTACCGGGTAATACCTTTATATATCACGGTTTCCATGGATATAGCTTACAGCACCAATTTCTTCAAGACTATCGCCGTTCAGTATAAACAGAAAAGGCGCTGGGCCTGGGGTATCGAGAATTTTCCCTACGTAGTCAGCCGGTTCATGAATAATCCGGATATTCCGTTTTTCAAGAAGATACGCCGGTCATTCCATCTGCTGGAAGGCCACGTGACCTGGGCGATCTGGGCGACGGTCATGGTGGTCATCGGGCCGCTGCCTATTTTTTTAGGCGGGTTTTTCTTTAACCAGATGCCCATCGGCTACAACCTCCCGCGGATAACCGGGATGCTGCTCAATTTTACCCTGATCACCAGCCTGGTTTGGATATTATTGACCCGGACCATCCTTCCGCCCAGGCCTAAAGACGTGAAATGGTCGGTTAATGTTTTGATGTTCGTGGAATGGGCGATCGTGCCTTTTATAATCATTATCGTCGGCTCAACGCCGGCTTTGGACGCGCAAACCCGGCTGATGCTGGCCAAATACATGGAATTTTTTCCTACGGAAAAATCCCGGAGAGTGGTATAATAATAGTAAATATTATTTTGTAAGTTGGGCTTTTACTGAAAGGGGACGGGCATGACTATTTCAGATTACCTGAAAATGATGATTGATAAAGACGCGTCGGATATGTTCTATCGCGCCGGAGGAACGGTGCGCATGCGCATCAACGGCCAGGTTCTGAAAGTCGGCAACGAGATCATCAACATGGATGACATCGACGCCGCTTTGCAGAAACTCTTGTCCAAAGAACTGCGCGATTTCTTCAGCCGCAACCTGGATATCGAATTCGCTTATTTCTGCCCGGAACTCAGGCATCGTTTCAGAGTGAGTATTTTTACCCAGCGCAACTGGCCGTCGATCGTTATCCGCAATGTCCCCGCGGTCATCAAAGGGCTGGATGAGCTCAACCTGCCTTCGGATGTTTTAAAGAAGCTGGCTCTGGAGCGCCGGGGGATAGTTCTTTTGACCGGGACCATGGGCTCGGGAAAGTCCACGACCATTGCCAGCCTGATCGAGTATATCAACATTAATTCTTACAAGCACATTTTTACTCTCGAAGAACCGATCGAGGCCACTTTTGAGGACAAGAATTCGATCGTCAACCAGAGGGAGTTGAGCAAAGATGTGTCCAGTTATCAGTCGGCCTTGCGCTCTTTTACCCTGCAGAGCCCGGACGTCATATATATAGGGAACATTCGCGATACTGAAACCATGGCTGCGGCGCTGACTATCGCCGAGACGGGAGTGCTGGTATTAAGCACGCTGCATACGGTCAATGCTCCGCAGACAGTGGAGAGGATCATCAACTTTTTCCCTCCGCACCAGCACCAGCAGATCTGCACTCAGTTATCGGTGCTTTTAAAAGGGGTAATCTCGCTGCGCCTTATCCCGGTCAAGGAAGGCGCGGGCCGGATCCCGGCGTGCGAGATCATGCTTTTGACCCCTACTATCAGCCGTTTAATCCGGGAGAACAAAGTCTGGGAGATTCCCAAGTATATCGAGGAGAGCGAGATCTTCGGCATGCAGACTTTTGAGCAGGCGCTGATCAAGTTCTGCCAGGAAGGCAAGATTACCGAGGAAGAAGCTTTGAGCTTCTGCGATAACAAGGACGAATTTACCCTGGCTTTAAAAGGAATTAAAAAACGTAAATAACCGCTTTCGTAGAAAGCCGCGGCCGATTTATCAGGAGTGGTTCATGTTGGATGATATTAAAAGTAAACTTGCCAGGATAGCCGAGGATATCGAAAACCTCAGGGGGTATCTTTGACGTTGATAACAAAAAGAAAACTATCTCGGACCTGTCCGCTCAGATGTCCCAGCAGGATTTTTGGAACAACGAGGCCGAGTCTACGAAGGTTGTCAAGCGGCTGAAGGTCCTCAAGTCTATTGTAGAACCCTGGGAATCGGCTTTCCGGAAATACAACGAGCTCAACGAACTTCGGGAGATCGTCCAGGAAAAAGACAACGATCTGCTCGGGGAGCTTACCCGCAATATTGACCAACTTGTTAGTGAAGTCGGCCGGCTGGAATTTAAGACCCTCCTTAGCGCGGAAAACGATCCCAATAACGCGATCCTTAGTATTAATGCCGGCGCAGGTGGAACCGAGTCCTGCGACTGGGTGCAGATGCTCCTGAGAATGTACAGCCGTTGGGCGGAGTCGCGGGGTCACAGCGTGAGAACTATAGATATCCTGCCCGGGGAAGAAGCCGGGATTAAGAATGTCACGATCTTTGTCGAGGGCGATTACGCCTATGGTTATCTTAAATCCGAGCGCGGGGTGCATCGGCTGGTGCGGATCTCGCCGTTTGACTCCAACAAGCGCAGGCATACATCGTTCGCCTCCGTAGATGTCATCCCAGAGATTGAAGATACCGCTGAAATAATTATTGAAGACAAAGATTTGGAAGTGGAGACTTTTCGGGCAAGCGGTGCCGGCGGCCAGCATATGCAGAAAAGCGACACTGCCGTGCGTATCACTCATAAGCCCTCTGGTATTTCGGTGCAGTGTCAGAACGAGCGTTCCCAGAGCCAGAACAAACAGACCGCGCTTAAAGTTCTCAAGGCCAGGCTTTACGAGCAGGAACAATTAAAAAAAGAAAAGGAACTAGAGAAGATCCGCGGCGAGGAAAAGAAAAAGATCGAGTGGGGTTCCCAGATCCGTTCCTATGTCCTTTATCCTTATACCCTGGTCAAAGATCACCGTACCGATTTTGAAATGGGCAATTCCGCGGCGGTCTTGGACGGCGACCTGGATAAATTCATGGAAGCGTATTTAAAGAGTCAAAAAGAAAGGAAACAGTAAAAAAACATGCTGGGATTAATCAGGAAACTGAATTTGCAGGCTAAACAGAATAAGATTAAGAAAGCTTATCCCGGGGTAAGCATGGTTCTTCATCTGGAAATGCCGCTTTCGGCGATAAACGCCATGGTCCGCCTTTCGGGGGTAGTTGACGCCGTGAATAAATTCGAGCCGCAGCTGGAGAAATTATCGGACCAGGAGCTGCGCCAGAAGACTGAGTTCTTCCGGGAGCATATCGCTAAAAAGAATAAGGATCTGGAAGGCGCTATTGCCGAACTCGAAGATTTTTTGGCTTCGATCTCCATTCCTGAAGAAAAGGATAAGGTTAAAGAGAAATTAAAGCTTACCCGCAACAAGGTTTTTGAGGAGATCCTTCCTGAGGCTTTTGCGGTGGTCAGAGAGGCTTCCAAAAGGACCATCGGCCTGCGCCATTTCGACGTTCAAGTTGCCGGAGGATTGATCTTGCACGAGGGCAAGATCTCGGAGATGGCTACCGGCGAAGGAAAAACTTTGGTGGCCACCATGCCTGCATACCTTAACGCCCTTTTAGGCCAGGGCGTGCACGTAGTTACGGTCAACGATTACCTGGCCCGGCGCGACCGGGAATGGATGGGGCCGATCTACGAATTCCTGGGTTTAAGCGTCGGGGTGATCCAGCACGATCTGTCGGACAGCCAGCGTAAAACCGCTTACGCCTGTGATATTACCTACGGCACCAATAATGAATTCGGGTTCGATTACCTGCGCGATAACATGAAATACAGCGTGGAGGATTTGGTCCAGCGCGGCTATTATTTTGCCATTGTCGACGAAGTCGACTCGATCCTGATCGACGAGGCCAGGACCCCGCTTATTATCAGCGGTGCGAGCGAGGAGTCTACTGATAAATATTATACCGCCAAGAAAATATCGGACCAGCTGCGGGGAAGGGTGGTCACCGATAACCAGGAAACCGACGCTAAGTATAAAGGTGAGGATCTGTCTACGGGATTTGATTATAAAGCCAACGAAAAATCGCATTCTATCGATCTGACCGATGAGGGCGAACTCAAAACCGCCCGGCTCTGGGGGGTGGATAATTTGCATAGCCTGGAGACCATGGAGTGCAAGCATCATATTATCCAGGCGCTCAAGGCCAAGGAATTCTTTAGGTGTGACCGTGAATACATCGTCAAGGACGGCCAGGTCATCATCGTCGATGAATTCACCGGAAGGCTGATGCCCGGAAGGCGCTGGTCGGACGGCCAGCATCAGGCCATCGAAGCCAAAGAGGGGTTAAAGATTGAGCAGGAGAATCAGACTTTGGCCACGATCACTTTTCAAAATTATTTCCGGATGTATGAAAAACTCGCCGGGATGACTGGTACCGCTTACACCGAGGCCAACGAATTCAAATCCATTTATAAGCTTGATGTAGTTACTTTGCCAACCAACCGGCCGCTCATCCGGGCCAATTATCCGGACCTCGTCTATAAGACCGAAGAGGAAAAATTCAAGGCGGTAGTGGCGGAAATAACCGAACTCTACAATAAGGGCAGACCGGTATTGGTGGGGACCATCACCATTGACCGGTCCGAAGCTCTGGCAGACATGCTTAAACGCAAGGGCATCCCGCACCAGGTGCTCAATGCCAAGTTCCACGAAATGGAAGCCCAGATCGTGGCTCAGGCCGGAAGGTATCAGGGGGTGACTATTGCCACCAACATGGCCGGCCGTGGAACTGACATTTTGCTCGGTGGTAACGCCGATTTTATGGCTAAGTCTGTAGTCAGGCAAAAGCTTGTTGCCGGCGAGGAAACTGATCAGGATGATTATAGGAAGTTCCTGGAAAAATATAAGCGGGAAACCGAAGAAGAACACCGCAAAGTCGTGGCTCTGGGAGGATTGCATGTGTTGGGAACCGAGCGCCACGAGGCCCGGAGGATCGATAACCAGTTGCGCGGCCGCTGCGGCCGCCAGGGCGACCCCGGATCGTCGCGGTTTTATGTTTCTTTTGAAGATGACCTGATGCGCATGTTCGCTCCGGAGTGGATCCTTAAGCTGCTCGAGGGGGTGGATACCGGCGGAGAGCCGTTGACCTTAAAAGAAGGGAACATGGCCCACATGATCTCTAAATCCATCGAGACCGCGCAGCGCAGGGTCGAGCAGCATAATTTCGAGATCCGCAAGCAATTGTTGGAATACGATAACGTGATAAGCAAACAAAGAGAAGTGATTTACGGTCAGCGCCGCCAGATTTTGGAGGGGGTAGCTCTCAAGGATGAAATACTCTCTATGGTCGAGCGGATCGTGGACGAGACCGTGGCAATGTCCGCCAAGGAAGATACCGCGTCTTTTACCGAAGCGGACTCCCGGGGAATTTGCGCGGCTATTAAGACTAAATTCGGGGTGGAGCCGGACCCGGAGGGTTTTAAAGGCAGTAATAAATCAGCGGCGCAAGAAGCCCTGTGCAAACTGCTGACAAATTACTACGAAGAAAAAGAGAAGAGCATCGGCCCGGAAATGATCCGTTATCTCGAACGGATGGTTTTTCTGCAGATTGTCGACAGCAAATGGAAAGACCACCTTTATTCCATGGACAAACTGCGCGAAGGGATCAGTTTGCGCGCCTATGGCCAGAAAGACCCTTTGATCGAATACAAAAATGAGGCTTTTAATTATTTTAACCTGATGGTCTCCGGCATAGAGGAAGAGGCATTGGAGATGATCTTCAAGCTTCAACCGGCTAAACCCGAGCGTTACCGGGGAGTTTTCTCGGCCCATCAGGAAATGGTCCATCCCGAAGCGGCTTTATCTGCAGCCAGGCCGGAGTCGGAAGCCCGGGAAACTCAGGCGCCTGGCGCAAGCGGCACCTCCGGATCCAAGGCTGTGCCGATCAAATCCGACCAGCCTAAAGTCGGCAGGAACGATCCCTGCCCCTGCGGCTCAGGCAAGAAGTATAAAAAGTGTTGCGGAAAATAATGGGAGAGTTTACTTTTCGCAAATCGGCCGGTTTAAAAGATCTATCGCTGGCTGTAATATCCGCTTTTTTTTTAGCTTTATCATTCCCGAAGTTCAATCTGGAATTTCTCGCCTGGCTTGGGTTTATTCCTTTATTTTCCGCGCTAAAAGATTCCTCCCGGCTAAAAGCATTTTTGCTGTCTTTTAGCTGCGGCCTGGTTTTCTGGGTTATAACCGTATATTGGCTGATGTATGTGACCGTACCGGGGACGATCGTATTGATCTTGTACCTGGCGCTGTATTTCGGAGTGTTCGGCCTTATTGTCCGGGCGATACCGTTCTCCGGGCCGCGATTATTTTTAATTCCCGCGATGTGGGTGCTCCTGGAATATTTGCGCAGCCAACTCTTGACCGGTTTTCCCTGGGCGCTTTTGGGATACAGCCAGTACCTTAATCTTCCAATGATCCAGATCGCGGATATTTTCGGAGCCTGGGGCGTGTCGTTTTTGGTGGTTATGGTCAATGCGGCCCTGTATTTTCTTATCAGCGAAAAAAAGATCAAAAGTTCAATTATTCCCTTGGTGATTCTTATTGCGGTTTTGAGCTACGGATTTTACCGGCTCACAACCCATGATTTAAAATCCGCGTCCGGGAAATCGATCAAGGTTTCGGTAATTCAGGGGAATATTCCCCAGGAATTGAAATGGTATCCGGGCGCCCGGCAGGAGATCATGGAAAAATACATTATGCTCTCCCGGCTGGCGGCGCAGGAAAAACCGGATTTGATCGTCTGGCCGGAAGCAGCGGTCCCGGTGATCCTGGAAGAAGAGCCGGCATATTATGAAATGGTTTGCAATCTGGCTAAACAAGTAAAGACTCCGCTTTTGTTCGGGGCGGTAACTTCAAGGCAAGGCCTTTATTACAACAGCGCTCTTATGGTTTCTCCGGGAGGCGAAATGATTGGTCGTTATGACAAGCTTCATCTGGTCCCTTTCGGGGAATATATACCTTTAAGAAAGATCCTGCCTTTTTTGGAGACGATCGTGCCGATCGGAGACATAAGCCCCGGCAAGGAGTATACGCTTTTTAACGTCAACTTACCCGGCGTAGGCCACAATTTACGCTCCAAATTCGGGGTATTGATCTGTTTTGAAGATGTGTTCCCGGGATTATCCCGGCAATTCGCCTTAAGGGGCGCTCAGTTTTTGGTTAACATCACCAATGACGCCTGGTACCAGCATAGCTTTGCCTCCTATCAGCATTTTCAGGCTTCGGTATTCCGGGCCGTGGAGAATAGGGTAGCGGTGTTGCGCAGCGCCAACACCGGAGTAACAGGCTTTATCAGCCCGGAGGGCAGGATCATTTCTCTGGTAAGAGACACTCATTCCAGGGAATTATTTGTCGACGGTTTTAAGCTGCAATCGATCCCTGCCAAGAAAGGCGCTACGTCGATCTATACGCGTTTCGGGGATTGGTTCATAATCGTCCTCTGTTTTTTAATGGGGTTAATTTTTTTACCAGCCAACCGCTATAGGTGAAACAATGTTTAACATTATAATTTTAGGTATTACCAGTTTCTTGACCGACGTATCCAGCGAGATGATTTACCCGATCCTGCCGGTTTTTCTGGTTACTACCCTGGGGGCCAGCCCGGCTATCCTGGGGTTGATTGAAGGTATAGCCGAAAGCGTGGCCAGCATTTTAAAGGTATTTT
>JAPLLS010000021.1 GCA_026387435.1 Candidatus Omnitrophota bacterium | reverse complement strand
AAAACCTATGCCGGTGTTTATCTTGGTTTTGCCGCAACCGTCGATGTTCAACTTGACCGTGATGTCCGTTTCCGTGGTTTTTCTTTTGAGCTGCGCTTCTCTTTTTTTCATGGTTTCTCCGCGTTATTCGAACCTGACCTTAACTGAATCCAGATGCTGGCTAAGCCCCTCTATCCCGGCGATCTTCTCCAGAGGCTCTTTTACTTTTTCCAGCGCTTTCTTGGAATAACTGATAACATGAATACTTTTGACAAAATCCGAAACGGACAGCCCCGAGAAAAATCTGGCGGTTCCTGATGTCGGAAGCACATGGCTGGGTCCGGCGACATAATCGCCCACCGCAGTCGGGCTGTATGGTCCGAGAAAGATCGCTCCGGCGTTTTTAATAAATTTAACCAGCCGCTGCGGGTTCTTGACCAGGATCTCCAGATGTTCGGGGGCGATCCGGTTGGAGATCTCGGCAGCCTGTTCCAGGTTCTTGGTCAAAATGATCGAGCCGTGGGAATTAAGCTGCGATTTAACCTGCTTGGCCAAAGCTTTGGAATTGGTGATCAATATTGCCAGGCCGCCGGCATGCTCAGCCTGGGCCCTGAGATCCGCGATAATATATTTAGGGTCGCTGGTCCGGTTAGCGATGATCACCAGCTCGGTTGGACCGGCGATCATGTCCACATCCACGTAGCCGAATACCTGGCGCTTGGCTTCGCTGACGTACATGTTGCCCGGCCCCACGATCTTATCCACTTTAGGTATGGTCTTGGTCCCAAAAGCCAAAGAAGCGATGCCCTGAGCCCCGCCCACGCGGTAGATCTCGTCGACTTTCAAAAGGTCGGCCACCACCAGGATGTGGGGATTGATAAACCCGTTTTTATCCGGCGGGCTGATCAGAACGATTTTTTTGACTCCGGCGATCCTGGCCGGCAAAACCGTCATATACACCGTGGAAACCAAAGGCGCGGTGCCTGCCGGGATGTACACCCCGACTTTCTCCACCGGCTCGTAAATCTCGCCGAGGATCAATCCGTCGGCGTCTTTCATTTTCCAGGGCTTCTTCAATTGCTTGCGGTAAAACCGGTTGATGTTTTCGATGACTATTTTAAGGCTGGAGACAAAATTAGGGGTGATATTCTGGTAAGCGCCGCTTATTTCCCTCTCGCTAACCCGTAACTGCCTGGCCGTCATTTTCACCTTATCGAATTTCCTGGTATATTTAAGAACCGCATCATCGCCGAGCAAGCGCACGTCTTCAATGATCTGTTGTACCTTGTCCTGGACCCGGCGCGATTTCACGAAACCGCGGTTGTAGATCTTTTCCAATTGTTTGGTGCTGTTAAAGCGGATTATTTTCATTTCCGGTTACCTCTTAATATTTCCTGGATTTTAGCCAGCGCTTTTTCCAGATTTTCCGGCTTAGTCCCGCCGGCCTGGGCCATGTCTTTTCTGCCGCCGCCGGATCCGCCGATCTCTGCCGCGACAGCTTTGATAAGCCCCGCGGCATCGACTGCGGCAACATTGGTGGCGATCAACAAAAATGGCTTGCCGTCGATGATCGAACCCAAAGCGACAATAACATTTTTCTCTTTATTTTTAAGCATATCCGCCGTCGTTCTCAATATCGCCATATCCGCCTGATCGATCTTCTCAACAATGACCTTTGAGCCGTTTATCACTTCAGCTTTATTCAATAAACCGTCAATAGACGACGCCGCATTATTCAACTTAAGAGAATTGATCTGTTTTTCCAGGTCTTTAATGAGTTTCAGCTTTTTCTCGAGTTCCGCGAGCAGGTTATCTCCGGGAGTTTTCAGCGCTTCGGAAATACCCGAAATCAAATCTTGCTCGGCCTTGATTGCTTTATAGGCAGCGGCTCCGGTGAGCGCTTCGATCCGGCGCACGCCGCTGGCAATGGAGCTCTCGCTGATTATCTTAAACATCCCGATAAAACCGGTGGAATCCAGGTGGGTCCCCCCGCAGAATTCTTTGGAAATATCTTTAATGGAAACCACCCGCACTTTATCCTCGTATTTCTCGGCAAAGAACGCCAACGCTCCTTGTTTACGGGCATCTTCCAGGGACATCTCGATCTTGGAAACCGCCAGATTTTCGATGACAAAACTATTGACCAGCTCTTCGATCCGGTCCAATTCCTGGCGGCTGACCTGTTTAAAATGGGTAAAATCAAAACGCAGCCGGCCCTCGGACACAAAGGACCCCTGCTGCTGCACGTGATTTCCCAAAACTATGCGCAGGGCCGCCTGCAAAAGATGGGTCGCGGTGTGATTACGCATGATCGCCAGCCTGCGCTGGGGATCAACTTTTGCGTGCAGCTCCTGGCCTTTCTTGAAACTGCCGTGTTTGACTTTCCCGACATGCAGAATGACTTTATGGTTCTTCTGGGTATCCAGCACTTCAAATATGTTATTTCCCGATTCTAGAATACCAGTATCGCCGATCTGGCCGCCCTGTTCGGCATAAAAAACAGTGCGGTCCAGGATTATCTTGGCCTCATCGCCGTCTTTAATCTCCGTCACTTCCCGGTTATCTTTAAGGATTATGAAAACCCTAGTCTCAACGCTAAATCCTTCGTAACCGGCAAACGCCGTGTCCGGCACGCCCTTCAACTCCAGTTCCTTGACGCTGAAAACGTCTCCCTGCATGGCGCTTCCGGCTTTGGAACGAGCCCTCTGCTCATTCATAGCTCTGTCGAAATCATCCTGGTCTTTATCTGAAAAAATAACTTTCTTTACCTTTAGCCAATTTTTCGTTAATTCTAACGGAAGGCCGTGGGTATCATGGGCGCGAAAAGCAGTCGCTCCAATACTGCAACTTAACGATACATCTTGTGCCAAATCTAGCAAATCTTTCTTTTTTGCAGTCGTAAGGGCATTCTGATATACTTCTTCCAAGATACGATCGCTGGAATTCAACGTCGCGATAAAATTCTTTTCTTCCGAAAGGATGATATCCGCGATGTTTTCTCTGGATTTGGCCAGTTCCGGATAAGGCTTTTTCATCACCTCCGCCAACACCGGGACCAGTTTATATAAAAACGGTTCCTTAATACCCAGTTCCCGCAAATGCAAAACGCTCTTGCGGATCAATTTTCTCACTACATATCCGCGGGCCTCGTTCGAAGGCATTATCCCGTCAAAGATGGAAAAAACTATTGCCCTCAGATGGTCGCAAACTGCGTAAATAGTAGTGGTATATTTCGGGTCGTGATGCTTGGCGCAAACCTTTATTTCTTTGACCAGAGGTTGGAAGAGGTCGGTCTCGAAATTACTTCTTACTCCCTGCATCACCGCGGTGATCCGTTCCAGCCCCATGCCGGTATCGATGTTTTTCTGGGGTAACGGTTCCAGGACCCCGCCGTCTTTGCGGTTAAACTGGGTAAACACCAGGTTCCAGACCTCGATGAACCTTCCGCAGCCACAGGAAGGATTACAATCCGGTTTGCCGCAGCCGACTTGCGGGCCGAGGTCGAAAAATATTTCCGAGCACGGACCGCATGGACCGTTGGGGCCGTTGAGCTTCGCGTCCGCCGGCCAGAAATTATCATGATCGCCGAGTTTGACGATCTTCTCTGCCGGAAATTTTACTTTATCTTTCCAGATATTATAAGCTTCCTCGTCGTCTTTATATACCGAAACCCAAAGCTTTTCAGCCGGAATATTTAGTTCTTTGGTCAGGAATTCCCAGGCCCAGGCGATCGCGTCTTCTTTGAAATAATCGCCGAAAGAAAAATTCCCCAGCATTTCAAAGAAAGTATGATGGCAATCGGTCTTGCCGACCTTATCCAGGTCGTCGGTACGCAAGCAACGCTGGCTTGAGGTTGCCCGGGCAAAATCCGTGATCATTCCCAGGAATTGTTTTTTGAACTGGTTCATCCCGGCAGGAGTGAATAACACAGTGGGATCATCCTTGGGCACCAAAGAATCGCTGGCTGCGACTTTATGTTTTTTGGAGCGAAAAAACTCCAGGTATTTCTCTCTTAACTGATCAGCTGTTATCATATTGATTGACCGTATCTATTACCGCATCCGGCGAGAAGCCGCGGCGCAGAAGAAACGCGTAAACGCGCCTTTTAGCTGTCTGCTGGTCTAAATCTTTAAGCGAATTAAACCGCCTCTCGGCAAGACTGCGGATCGTTTCAGTTTCGCTGTAATACTCCTTAGCCTGGCTAAGATGGCTCTCGATTACCTGTTTATCGATCCCTTTTAGCTTTAATTCCTGAAAGAGCCGGCGCGGGCCGATACCCCTGACCAGCCGTTCTTTTATCCAAGCCCTGGCAAATCCGGGGTCATCGATGAATTTCTTTTCCCGCAGAAAATCTAAAGTCTCTTTTATGATCTCTTCGGAAAATTTCTTCTTTCTCAGCCGGCCGCTTATTTCCTTAACACTTCGCTGCCGGTATTTTAACAGTAAAAACGCGTAAGCTCTGGCCGCCAAAGCGGATTCTTTATTGTTTCTCACTTGCACTTGCTTGTTTGATCACCAGATATCCCCGGGTCGTTGCTACCAGGCAATCGCCCTTGATCGTCCGGGTGATCTTCCGGAATTCCGCGGCATCTTTGATCTTTTGCCGGTTTACTTCCAGGATCACATCTCCGGCAATCATCCCGGAGCTTTCAGCCGGGCTATTGGGCTTGACACCAACCACTACCACGCCCTCCGCTTCCTGAGAATTGAACTTGCGGGCTTCCCGGGAATCAAGATCAACCACAATCAAGCCTCTCCACTCTCCCGGCTGCATTTGCTCTTCTTCGCCTGAAGACTGCACCCCCTGCAAATCTTTATCCTGGGGCCGGGAACCGATAACTACGTCCAGGGAGCTCTCTTTTTTATCTCTTAAAACCATAACTTTTACTTTACGTCCGACTTCAGTCTTGTTCACCGCCGACAAAAGTTCTTTAACGTTATTGATGACTTTAGCGTCGTAAAGCTTGATAACGTCGCCTTTTTTAATACCGGCTTTCTGACCCGGGCCATCCTTGACCACTCCCGCGACCAGCACCCCGTTTTTGTCGGTCAAACCGAAATATCCGGCCAGTTCTTCATTGAGATCCTGGACCGTAACCCCGATCCAGCCGTATTCGATCTTTTTACCTTCGATCAGCCGGGAAACTATTCTTTTGGCCATATTGCTGGGCACGGCAAAGCCGACCCCCTGGTAACCGCCGCTGGTGGAAAATATAGCCACGTTGATCCCCACCACTTCGCCTTTAAGATCTACCAGAGGCCCCCCGGAATTTCCCGGATTGATCGCGGCATCAGTTTGGATAAGATCGCTGTAATCCCGTTCCCGGCCTAAAGTCCTGCCCAGGGTACGGTGCAAAGCGCTGATCACCCCCGTGGTTACGGTAGGCTCGGGGTTCTGCATAGACATCCCGAAAGGATTGCCGATGGCCACCACCCATTGCCCGATCTTTAAATTATCCGAGTCGCCTAAAACAGCTACGGGAAGATTCTTGGCGTCGATCTTGACTATGGCCAGGTCCGAACGCGGATCCTGACCTTTGATCTCGCCTTTAAACTCTCTTCCGTCCGGCAAAACTACAGAGACCTTATCCGCGTTATCAATAACATGCTGATTATACCTGCTCGACGGTAATGGAAATCACGGCTTTCCCGGTGGTGCCGGCGACGTTGATCACCGAATCTTCCATCCGGAACCCTTCGAACGTAGCCGCCCCAACGCTGGAAACCCCTTCGGGTTTACTTGCCTGCTGCTGCCCCATGGCTACTGAAGACAAATTCAATTGCCCTGCCAGCAAAAGACCCGAGCTTATTCCTAAAACCGCCAAAGTTGTTCCCCAAAAAAATTTTTTCGCCTTCATACTCTTCCTCCCGAAAATTTCGTTTTGGTTTTATCCCCCGGTGCTGATCTTTTTCCTGACTTCTTTATCTATGGCTTCTTCAACCTTGGGATTTTCCTTAAGGAACTTGATCGCCGCATCCCTGCCCTGGCCGAGTTTTTCCGCGCCAAAAGAGATCCAGGTCCCGGACTTCTGCAGGACCTCGGTGTTTACTCCGGCGTCAATAACGCTGCCGGTCTTGCTGATCCCTTCGTCGTGGAGAATATCGAATTCCGCCTCTTTAAACGGCGGAGCCACTTTATTCTTGACCACCCTGACCCTGACATGGCCGCCGATAACCGCGTCCGCGACCTTAATGGAAGCGATCCGGCGGACATCCAGGCGGACCGAGCAATAAAATTTCAAAGCCCTTCCTCCGGGAGTGGTTTCGGGATTGCCGTACATCACCCCGATCTTCTCGCGCAGCTGATTAATGAATATCACGCAGGACCGGGATTTACTGATCGCCGCGGTAAGTTTCCTCATAGCCTGGGACATAAGCCTGGCCTGCAGGCCGACATGAGAATCGCCCATTTCCCCTTCGATCTCGGCGCGGGGAGTAAGCGCGGCCACGGAATCGACCACGATCAGGTCCACGGCATTGGAACGGACCAGGGTCTCGCAGATCTCCAAAGCCTGCTCGCCGGTGTCCGGCTGAGAGATCAACAGTTCATCTAGGTTCAACCCGATCTTCTTGGCGTAAGTGGCATCAAAAGCGTGTTCGGCGTCGATGAACGCGGCAACTCCCTTGATCTTTTGGATCTCTCTGATGGTCGTCAAAGTGAGGGTAGTCTTTCCGGAAGCTTCCGGCCCGAAAATCTCCACTACTCTTCCCCGGGGAAGACCGCCCACTCCCAGAGCGAAATCCAAAGTCAATGCTCCGGTAGGAATAGCGTCCACATCAGCTTTAACCTTGCTGCCCAATTTCATGATCGAGCCTTTGCCGAATTGTTTCTCAATATGGGCCAAAGCCAGCTCCAGGGCCTTCTGGCGTTCCGAACTGTCTTTAGTATCCTTTTTTTCCTCAGGAACTTGCTCAGCTTCGTTTTTCTGAATATGCTTTATTTCTTTAGCCATTAATTCCTCCGTTTTTCGTTGAAATGTATACAAATTTAGAGAATTATTATAACCCGC
>JAPLLS010000018.1 GCA_026387435.1 Candidatus Omnitrophota bacterium | reverse complement strand
ATCTCCGGGGTAATGCCCAGGTATTTATGCACCCGGCCGCGGCGCAGATCAGCGTCAATTAAGAGGATCCTTTTCTTATTCAGATCCTGGGCCATGCTAATTGCCAGGTTAATGCTGCTGACGGTCTTGCCTTCGCCGTTGATCGAGCTGGTTACGGTAACTACTTTTATTGGCTTGTTGGTGTTTAAAGCCAACAGGTTGGTCCGCAAAGTCCGGAATTGTTCGGCCACCGGAGAATTGGATTCGTAAAAGGCGACAATTCTAGGGTCAATCTTGGAATCAACGGTCTTTTTGGCGATAAACTGATATTTGACTTCGTCGTTAGTATCTAATTTTTCCAGTCGGGAGATTCTTTCTTCTGCGGCTTTTTTAAGTGCGTCGGTGATTTTACCCATTTAGACCTTCCGTTTTTTAGAGAAACACTTTCCTTGGCGTAGCGTATTTATCTGCCAGGGCGGAAAGCGTTTCTATCTTTTACAATTGAGATAATCTTGGCAGTCTTGGCAGCAAAGTTGGTCTTCTTTTTTGAAGCCTCTTTCCCATTTTAAGCCGCATCTGTCGAATTTTGAGCATTTAACGCAGCAGAAAGTAGGGGAAACTTCTGTACTTCCAGCTGAAGAATTGATCTCCCGCTCTTTGACTACATCAGAGATAATTTTGTCGGTTATCACTTTGAGCTCATAAACGAAACCTGAAAGCAGAGCGCTGTCACAGAATAAGTTAATCAGGCGGGGGATGCCCCGGGAATGGGAATAAATTAAGTCTATAGCCCCGGGAGAAAAGATATCTTTGTAGCCGTTGGAATTAACTAAACTCAAACGATGGTAGATATATTCCCGGGTTTCTTCTTTGTTTAAAGAATTAAGATGGTAATAAACCGCGATCCTCTGGCGGAATTGTTCTAATTTAGGATTGTTTAATTTTTGTCTTAAATCTGGCTGGCCCATGAGTATGATCTGAATGAGTTTCTCTTTTTCGGTTTCCAGATTGGAAAGCATTCTTACTTCTTCCAGGACTTTGGTGCTTAAGTTCTGGGCTTCATCAATGATCAGGACTACGTTGATCCCGGCGGAAAGCTGTTTGATCAGGTAATCGTTGAGATACGACAAAAGTTTTTGTTTGGTTCCCCCCTTATATTCCACTTCGAACTCATTAAGGATCTCGGCGATAAGTTCTCGGGGAGAAAGGCTGGTATTGGTGATCAAGGCTACTCTGGTGTTCAGATTGAGTTTGTTCAAAAGGCTTCTGCTTACCGTGGTTTTTCCCGCGCCGATCTCGCCGGTAATGACCACAAAGCCTTTTCTTTCTTCCACGGCATAGATCAGGCTGTTCAAGGCTTCCTGATGTTTGGGGCTGGGAAAAAAGAACTTGGTATCCGGGGTGGTGTTAAAGGGTTTTTCGCTGAAATTATAGAATTTTTCGTACATATTATTTTTTAAATAATGATAATAAACCGGAAGCGGTTATTAAGACTACACAAGTTATCGCGCCTAACACTATCCAACCGGCCCTGCGGTGATCTTCCTGGGATATCTGCTCATGAGTGGTGATCCGGGAAATTGCTCCTAAAATCGGCAATTCCAGGCCAAGTTTGGCGTCATCAATATCTAAGAAAGAATGGTCGAGAAATTCGCGCATAAATACTAAACCTACACCCGCTCCAGCGCCTAAAAATAAACCAATAGCCACCCACATAATCTGAGGTTTCTTGGGTTTTAAAGGCAGACGAGCAGGATCAAGAATAGTATAGCGGGTGCCTTGTTTGGAAGCTTCCAGGCGCTGGGTGATCTTAGCGGTTTCTAATCTCTGCAAAAGCATGTCATAAATCCGCTGGTTAACCGTGATATCGGCGGCCCGGGCAGAGTCGATTTTATCCATAATAAATAATTTATAGATCGCGGCATTAGGATCATCAGAGGTGTCCGTTCCCAAAACCGAGGCGCTTCCCGAGATATCGCCGCCGGTCATTTTAGTTAATTCCTGTTTTAAAGCCTGGCGAACCGGGTCAGTGAGCGACTTACCCTGATCAACTTTATACTCCCCAGATTCTAACTCTTTTTTGGCGACGTCTAATTTTTCCCTCAACTGCCTGACCATGGGGTGCTGTTCAGTAGAATCAACTGCTAACTTTGCTAACTGTTGTTCCAAGTCATTGACTTCCGACTCTTTGATCTTTCTTTTATAGACCTGCAGTTGTTCTTTGATAAAATCAATAGCCACATCAGTTTCTTTGGTCTGGGTTTTCAGGTTTTCGGCAATGAAGTTCTCAGAGAGAGTTTTAGCCACCAGCAAAGCTTCATTAGGGTCTTTACTGCGATAAGAAAGCCGGATGATGTTGGCGGCGCCGCTCATCTGGACGGCGATCTTCTTCCTTAAATTAAGGACCAGACCTTCGTATTGCTCCTGATTCTCCACTTTATCCAGCAACTTCAGCTTTTTGGCCAGATCAGCCAAACTGTTCCAGCCCAGCAGTTCTTCCCGGATCGACTGAAGCCGATTGACTACGCTGGAGGCCACAGCCAAGTCCTGGATCAAGGGATTGATCGTCCTTTGCTCTTCCACCAAAACAGTGGTATAAGACTCGTACTCCGGGCGAACCAGGAAAAAAGCTACAATGCCCAGGGTCAAGCCAATAGCTGTGGGAACAATAATAAACCATTTGCGGCGAAAGAATAATTTTAAGTAACTAAGAGGATTCTGATATTTAGCGCTGGGAGTATTTTCCATATTTTTCCTTTTTAATAACCTGATTGAGTCCTGGCGTTAATAGGACGGGTGCCTAAAGTGTTCAAACCTGTTTGGGCTCCTGCCGCACTGGTTACCGGTTCGGTGATCGGAGCGATAACCCGGAAGGCTTTAGCCATTACTGTTGCCGGAACGTACAAAGTGTCACCAGGATACAATTCTACATTTTTCCTTAAATTACCTCCGTAAAGAATAGCGTAGACATCAACTGCCCTCTTCTTTATTCTGCCATTTTTGTCAGGAGTAATTACCACGCATTTGCGCATGGCCGCGCTGACCATCGGAAGCCCGGCCTCAACAATAGCATCTTTTACTGTAGTTGTTCCAGAACGCATAAAATAACGGCCCGGCCGGTTGACTTCACCGATAACCAGATAATATTTACTGCGGTATTCTAAGATGGTAACATCTACTTCCGGGTTAATTACATAACTGGAAATTAATTTGGCTATCTTATCTCCCAACTCTTTTTTGGTCAGTCCGGTGACATCAACATCACCGGCAAATTGCATTTGGATCTTGCCTTCAAGGTTAACCGGAAAGGTGCCGCTAAACTCAGGATGGCGCTGGATCTGGATTGCAACTACATCATCCGGGCCAAGAGTGTAACGCATGGCTTCAGACTCTGCGGGGGTAAGCCTAGAGTTGGCAACAGCCTGCTGCAGAACAGCTGAAGGTATAGCCTCTGTCGCGATCTGGGCGACTGGAACAGTTGAAGCCTGCGGCTGGTTTGTTGACTGCTGTTGACTTGGAGGGATAGTGGAACTTGAGGTCACAACCCCCTTATTCTTGTTTTCCTGGGCCCATGCCGGGCTTAAAACCAATAAACTGACTAGTATTAGTAGATTAAGCTTCTTTTGCATCTGCAACCTCCTCAACATAAAAAATGGATTCTTTAAATTCCTTTAGCCGTTTCAGGTCTTCCTTGTCGTAAATACGCCATCCACGCCAATCACGCTTGGCATGAGCAACTTTACCCGCTTTTTCCCAGCGGATGATGGTTTTGGTAGTTACGCCTAATCTGGCGGCGATATCGGTTATGGTTAGCCTGCCGTTTGACACTTGATTGAGTCTCCTTAATATAGGAAACACTTTCCTTGGCGTAGCATACTTGTTAGCCAAGGCGGAAAATGTTTCCAAGCTCTCTACTTCGGAAAGCGTTTCTTTAGTTGTCCCACTATGTCCTAGTGTGTCCTACCTTGTCTGGGACTCGCTAGGATATTCTATATTGTAGCACTTTGCGTGCCAAGTCAATAATTATTTAAAAATAATTTTAATTGAGTTGTAAGAGATTATAGGGTATTAGGTTAGAAAAAGATTGATACGGTGGAACGCTGTGGAAAAAACTGTGGGTAAAATTGGGGTGTTGCTGGAAAGCAACTTAATTGAAAAGGCTTTCAGGGATGAATAAAAAAATAGTTATTGTAACCAGAATAATTACAATAACTTACAACAATGTTTTTACGAATAAACATTGTTGTCGAAAAAACCACTAAAAAACAGAGGATTTCTTCAAAATTTAGAGCTTGGTGACCTTGTCTCCGCGCCTGACCCGGGACTCAACCTGAAAGCCGATCTCATCGCCTTTTTTGGCTAAGGTTATAGCAACCCGGTCGATTTGCAAAGAAGCAATGGTCTGGGTAAAATCCGTGGTGTGGCCTTTGACCTTGATCTTATCCCCTACCCCTAACGGCTCTTTGAGCTTGATCACTGCGGCCCTGACTTTGGGGAAATAATGGGTGATCTCTCCTAAAAAGCCCTTTTCGGGCTTAAGCGCTTTCTTGGTTTTCTTAACCGCGGGCTTCTTAGCCGGAGTTTTTTTCTTGAGCACTTTCTTCACCGGCTTTTTCTTGAGCACTTTCTTTACCGCTTTTTTAACAGTTTTTTTCTTGGCAGTGACCTTCTTTTTCTTTTTAGTTTTTACCATTTAAGACCTCCTACACTTCGATCAAAGAATCCATTTGTCCGTAAGGATTCAGCGCGTGATTCTTGTTTGTTGGATCCTCGATCCATTCACCGTCTTTGACGAAACGGTAGCGGTAACGGCCGGCCGGTAAACTGACTTTCAGTTTCCAGGTGCCGTCAACCTTTTGCATCATGCTGGTGTCATCGGTTTTCCAGTTATTGAAATCTCCGGCCGCATAAACGTTCTGGGCATCCGGAGCCTGCAAAGTCAGATCAACCTCGGTCAATTGGAATTTAGCAAGCTCATCCTTGAGGATCTCTTCCATCCTTTGTTTAAGATTCACTTGTTCTTTCTTTTCGGTCTTAACCGTTTCAACAGCCGGAGCAGCAACCGGAGTCTCCGCCGCATCTCTTTCCGCGGTCAAGAGTTCCCGGGAAAGGCTGTAATAATCTTTGGTCCCCCGGCAGTATTTGTCGTAATTGAGAATATGGGTGCCCTCGTTCTGGGCTTCCTTTAATTTTACGTTGACATGGATGATCGTGGAGAACATCTTGGCTTTGAAGGCAGTCTTGATCTTCTCTAACATTGTGAAAGAATGGCGCAGCCGGGAATCGAAATTCACGACCAGGACCCGGTAAGTGACCACGTGATTCAAGCGGTCCTGGATCAGGCTCATGATATCGATGAGCTGGCCCAGGCCTTCGATGGCAAACCTGCTGGCTTCTACCGGCACGATGATCTCATCAGTGGCCCGGATAGCATTAATGGTCAATAAACCCAGATTCGGCGGGCAGTCGATGATCACGTAATCATAGGCCTTGGCAAAATCCATCAGGATTTCCCAGAGCCGGGACTCGCGGCCGATCTCTCCGGATAATTCCTGCTCCAAAGCACTCAGGACCACGCTCGAAGGCGCGATGTCGAAATTGTCCCCGACTCTTTGAATGATACTTTCCAGCTTGGCTTTGCGGTGGGTAAGTTTGGAGAGGACGTTGTACATGCTCAGGTCGGCTTTGATGTTCAAGCCTAATGTCGCGTGCGATTGAGGGTCCAGATCGATCAGTAAAACTTTCTTATTGTTATCCGCTAGACACGCAGATAGATTCACCGCTGTAGTGGTTTTGCCGCAACCGCCTTTTTGATTGGCAACAGTGATGATCCTCATCGTAAACCCCTCCTTGGTTAGAATGGATTATTTTGACATCCGCACGTTATCGATGTAAACCAATCCTTTGTTTTCTTTGGTGTTCCATTCTTCGATAATAAAAGAGACATCGGTCATTTCCGACCAATCGGTGATCCCCTTAAATTCGGAGAACTTGGCTTCGTAGTACTTCCATTTATTGGGGATATCTCTGACATAAATTTCTGATTTCTCATTGAATAAATTGGTGAATTCCACCCGCAAAGAAACTATGTCTTCGAAGTTGGATTTTTTCAGGGAAAAGCCTAAAGCGTTGAACCGGGAGAGATTTGATTTGTTCAAATTGAATGAGAAAATTTCTTTTTTGGCCGGATCAAAAGTATAGTTCATTTTGATCGGTTCAGTGGAAAGAACCAAAGCCATGCTCTGCTGTAAAGGTTTATGCAGATAAAGCCGCCCCGAAATCAGCATTGTTAGACCCAAAGTAATAGCGATAGCTATGATAATAAAGTTCTTGTGGTCTTTAGCTTGGGTCTTTGATTTCTTCTTCTTTACGGAAGGAGTATCAAGGTAGATCTTGGCTAGATGTTCGTAGATATCTTTCTTATCCATGGAATTATTTTATAGCATAAATGTGGTTTACTGTCAAGAACTTATAGCGCTAATTTAAATATTGTGCTCCACAACTTGCTGGGCTGTCTCAAGGGATACCCCCTACAGGTAGGGTAATAAAATGGGGGACAACCGTCCCCTATTTTTAAACCAGAGAGGTGAGAAATTTACTTGCGCTGATTGCCCGTACATTATCCTTTATAATATCAACGCCTTCCTGCTTAAGAACTTGATAAGCAAAAGGAATTTTGAGCTTTTTGCTGAAGTACATCAGAGGCGTTGATATATCTTTGAATGAGGTTTTTACCTCAACGCAGAACCATGGCCTACCTTCAACACTCACTAGAAAATCAACCTCACGCTGATCTTTATCGCGCAAATAGAACAGTTGAGCCTTATAGCCTTGCGCATCGAAAAGAAAATGACAAAACTTCAGCAGGTGCGAAGCTACCATATTCTCAAACCTGGCGCCTTCGTCATCAATTACTGACCAATCCCAAAGGTACAATTTAGGCTCTTTTCGCAGTGATTTTATTACGGTGCTCTGGTAAGGGTATATCCTAAAATGATAATAAAATTTTTCCAGGATATCAACCCATAAAGATATTGTTTTATGAGTGACGTTGAGATCCTCGCGCAATGAGTTTAAAGAAAATAAAGAACCCGCCTTCCCGGGTAAAATTTCCGTTAAAACGTCCATCGAGGAAATGTCCCTTATATTCTCGACATCACGGATGTCTTCCTTGACCAGCCGGTCAATCCTCTCATTATGCCATCTGCGCAGGTCTTTCTCGTCCTGCTTAATGTAAACCTCAGGGAACCCGCCGAATTTAAACAGCCTTTCGAATACCTCTTTCTGGTTTTTATTATACTGCTGGAAATCAAGCTCCAGGAAAGGAACATGCTTTTCGCTTCCGCCGGCTAATTCTCCGAGAGATAAAGGATGCAGCCTGTAAGAACGATACCTGCCCAGCAGCGAATCGCCGCCTTTCCGGTAAATATCCAACCTGGCGCTTCCGGTTACCAGAATATGGAATTTTTCTTTATATTTGTCGTGCTCTCCCTTAAGATAGTTTTTCCAGTTTTTGTATTTGTGGATTTCGTCGAAAACAAAAAGTTCCCTCTCCGCGGGAAAAGTTCCGTTAAGAATGACTTTTTTGTCTTCCCGGTTGTCCCAGTTTAAATATCCATACTTTCGGCTGAAAAAATTTTCCCCTATCTGCTTCGCGAGCGTAGTCTTACCCACTTGCCGAGGCCCGGAGATAAAGACCATCCTGTCCTTTAAATCCGCAAAAATATGGCTCTCCAAGTACCTTTTAAGCACAAAGCCCTCCTTTTATTAACTCCTACAAATTATACCATAGTATAAATTGTTGTCAAGTTTTTTCTACTAAGGGCAAAAAACAAAAATAGGGGACAGCTCTCATTTTCCCAGAAGCTGTTCAAATGTTTTTAGTTCGAGAAATTCTGCTTCCTCCGGCCGCTCAAGGAACCGGCCGACGTCTTGCCTGACCTGAGCGAAGTCTGCTTTGTGCGCGGCTTTATTAAGCGCTGCTTTCCAGGTTTGTGAATCCAGTGTAATTGGCTCTTTTTCGGTTTGAACCAGGGCGTTATTGAGCATAATGAAATTCGGCTCTAATTCCTTAAATTTGCTCAGGTACCAGAATAGATCAAACCAGTCGCGGCCTTTAGTGTATTCACGGCACAAAACAGCGTGGACTTTGCCGGCAAATAACGAAGGCAGATCATAATGCAGCATATAGAACGTGAACGGGCTGTTAACCATCGTATGTGCCTCAATTCCCCCTGCCGGAGGCCGGCTGTCGATTTCAACCTTGATCAATAACTTTTCGTCTTTCAAAAGGCTTAAGCCGGTCTCAAACAGGACCCCTGAGAATTTCATAAGCGCACTATGGACCGCAAGCCGAAGTTTTGTTTTGATCTCAATTTCATAGCCGGCAAGTTTAAACTCGTGAGCTGCGTCCTGCATCATCCCGACAAAATCAAATTGTTTAACCCGGTTGGAAAGGCTAAAGTCAAGATCTTCAGAAAAGCGCCTGATCTGATGAATGAATCGTAACGCCGTGCCTCCCGTAAAAACCATGTTTTGGTAGAATTTCTTACGGTAAATCACATACAAGAAATATGCCTGAATATATTCCCGCACACGATTCAGATTATCATCCGGGGATTTGTTCTTGTTTACAATGGATTTAATATAGTCTCTCATCGGATTGTAGTGTAGGCGCGGCTTTCTTGTCTAATAAATTCCATAAATTCCCGGGCAGCTTTTTTCACTCTACGGGGAAATGCCTGGCTGAATTCGTGAAAACGTTTGAGTTTGATAATTTCAAGATTCTGGAAACGGAATGCCTCAAACTCACCCGGCGAACCCTTAATGTCTTCGCGCAGGTAAAAAAAATCCAATACTGCTTTTTCAGGCAAAGCGATAAAAAACTCATGGCTCACGGAAGCAGCTTTAGTATACCCAAAGAATAAACTTTCTTTCACGGACTGGTAATCAAATTTACCCAAAATATTGCTGAACGTCTGTGTTTTCTTGGTAGTAACCGAACTAAACACTGTAACACCCTCCGGGATAAGATCATAATAACCAAGCGCGTATTCAAGGCTCAAATATGACGGCGAAACTAAGTAATTTGCGATGAATCGATCCGGAAGCATCTCTTTGCGGAAAGTATTATTAAAAATATATACGCCTTTCCTAAGCTGAAGCAGGTAGCCTTTTTTTACCCAGCCGCTTACCTGACGCCTAATATCCGGGAGCTTCTCATCCAGCAAGGTAAAACTAGATGAGTCGATTACCGCACTATTATTATATTTTTGTAAGAAGGTCTCGAATTTCATTTCTTTTAATTGATAATTTTATCTATCTACAGAAACAAGTTTAGCACAAAAATCGCTGTTTTGCAAGTAAAAATAAATGAGGACCGTCCCCTATTTTTTAAGGAGTAATGGGATGATGGAGGTACTCGGGGATCTCTTTGTCGATCAGCGCGTAAAAATTACACAAATGCATCCGGAAAAGCCGGTCAAAATATCCGGGGTAGTCCTCTCCCAGCCACCAGAACCAGTCACTGCCTTCCAGGATGCGCATCTGTTTCCAGGCCATATCCGAAACCGGCTTGCCCTGGTCGATCATGTCCTGCAGTTCTCTTCTGGCCACGGTCAAATAATCCCAGCCGCGGTTTTTATAAGGGTTATTGATCCATTTGGAGAACTCGCCGTAGATCCAGGAGCCGGCACCTAAACGTTTAATTTCGCTTTTAGCGGGATGATCTTTTAAATATTCGTTGATGGTCACCGCTTTGATATAGCGGGCTTCGGAAATGCGCTGGTATAAAAGTTCCAGGAAATCATGGCCGTCATTGGTAAAATATTCCCAGGCATTTTCGCCGTCCAAAGCGATGGTCACCAAAATATCTTTTTCCTTGTAAGCTAAATAAATATTCTGCAAATGGCGCATAAAATCATTGACCGCGTCATTAGCGTCCCATTTAGGATAAACAAATCCGATCAGATCGGATAAATTGCGGTCGCGGAAAACTGCGCTCAACTGGCCCTCTTCTCTTTTTAAAAGGTACGGCTGATACAAAAGCCTGGTGTCCCGTTTTTTCTTTTTCAAAGATTTAAATAGGATGCCTTCATCGGTAACGATCCACTTGATCCCGGACTTGATGAATAACGGCACCACATGCTCACAAACCGACTGCTCCGAAGGCCACATGCCCTGGGGCGCAACTGCGAATTTTTCTTGGTAATACTTAACAGCCAGGTCAATCTGGGCCAGGGCATCCTGCGGGTAAGCGAAAATTCCCAGCGGCAAAGTGCTGCGAGGATTGGCTTCTTTGGCGATCCGGGTGTTTTGTAATAACGGCAGGATCGGGTGATAAAAGGGGCTTAAGATCACCTCCACCTGGTTATGCTCCATAAAAGAACGGTAAGTGGGAATGATGTCTTCCAATATTTCCAGCTGTTTTTCCAAAACGATGCGCTTATCTTCTTCGTTGTAAAAACGGCCCTTGCCCACGATCTTGCGCAGTTCCGGGATCTCCTGCCGGAACATCGGGTCGATCCAGGCCAGGTTGAACCAGACCTGCAGATCCAGGTAATCCTGAGTGTTAAAATTCTTGTTGGCTTGTTTCGCCAGGAAAAGTTCGTAGTAGCGCGGATGATAAATTATGACTTTATCCTTGTTGATCATAAAGAAATTATCCCGGATAAAAGCCCTCTCCTGGTCATTAAGGTCAGCCGCGGGTTTGTAAGAATGAATTCTCCAGCATCTTGACCATGTCCAAATAATCCTTGGTCCCGTGCAGCCTGACCCAGGGGAACTCCGTCTGGTCGGTGAGCAAGTTCTTGTAATACGGCTGGTGCATATGATAGATAAAGGCGAGATTGAGCATACTTATTTATCGGCAGATTGAGGCTAAATATTAAGGGGACAGAGTAAATTTTTTCCAATTAAAAACCCCTGGGGAATTTTTCCCCAGGGGTTTTTAGTGCATTAGTTTCTAATAAATTAGAAGCTAACTTTCATTGAACCGAGAACCTGAGAAGCGGCCTTCTTAGCTGTAAAGACTTTGCCAGGCTTTAAAACGCCGTAATTCAGGCCTAACTGCACGTCTGAGGTGTAGTCATAAGCAAGGCCGGCATCAATTTCATAACCAAGCGCTTTTTTGTTGGCATTGGTAGTATACGCGCCTAACGCGGTGCTGGTATACGTGGTGCCGTTATCAGCGATTTTCTTGGTTAAATTCAGGTTGGCATAACGAAGTTTCAGTTTCAGATCATCCATAGGCTTAGCGGAAACTGTGGCACCGACTACGCTCAAGTTGGTGTTATCGAAGATGAGGTTCGCTAAGTCTGCGGGAGACAAGCTTTCATGCAGTTTGTTCCAACGATTGGATAACCGCATATAATCAACGCCGAATCCAGGTTTCCAAGTTACATCAGGCATAGCGAAATTCGCGCCTAAACGGATTGCGTCGGAAGCTCTGTTCCTGAATGCGTTGCTGACCTGATAAACATATTCGCCTTCGACATTCAAATTCTCCACGGGAACTAAAGTGGCCCGTCCGCCGTAGTTGTTAACGTTGCCTCTGACTGTACGCGCTGCAACGTAGGTGCCTTCCAAAACGGTGCTCATCGCGTTTTCGCCGAGCTTATAGGAACCATCCACAATATAAACATCGGTATCTTTACCGGCAGTTACGGCAGCTTCTGTGGCTTTCACAAATCCGGAGATAACGGTGAATTCCGGAGTGAGATCCCATACGCCGACGATCCCGTCAAAAGAAACGCGAGTGCTGAAATCACCAGCGCCGGGAGGTAACTGGGTGGTATTATTCTGATTGGTTCCGTTAGCACCGACCATCAAACCGGATCCGATCTTGATTACCTGACGGCCGACGATCAGGTTCAAAGGAACACTGATGGTCTCTTTCATGAACTCTTTTAAAGTGATGTAAGCAAGAGCGAGGTCGATTTCGTTGGTGCTGGTGTTAGTGCCGGTATTGCCGGTGGCAGCCCAAGCTCTTTCATTCAAAAGCCTGAAGTTGACGTCGACATTATCGGTCAAATTCGCGCCGATATCGATTTTGGAGATGCTCGCGAATTCGTTATTCGCGGAAGTTTCAGCGTTCAAGCCTTTCTGGAAATTCAGGCTTTCACGGCTCAAACCGACCGCGGTCATGCTCCCACTGACCTTTACATTCTGGACCTCTGCGAAGGCAGCGGCGGTAACGCCGACTACTAACGCGAGGATCATAATTACGATTAATTTCTTGTTCATTTTGTGTATCCTCCTTTTAAGAATCCTATAAATATATTCAACTAGGTTTCAACTTTATTTCCTAGGTATTTTCTATATATGTATATCACCGGATTTTGGTTGACCTCGGGCTTTTTTAGTTCTTCCCCCCTTTCACGCCTGACATTAAAGTCATCTCCAGTGGTATAACCTTTGTTTCATTTAATCATATCAGTAAATAATTGTCAAGTATTTTTTTTAAAATCTTAACCTAACCAATTGCTATTATTGTACTTAAAGTAAAGAAAACCTTTCATTAAACGGTTTTTTAAAGCGGATTTGTTGTAAATTCTCAACTTTAGATTTTCTCGAGAAATTTAGCGGTATCCTTATAAATACTAGCTACTTGACTTACGGTTAATCCAGCTTTGATCCCTACCTTTCTTAACTGCGCCGGGCTAATGATATCCTCGGGTTCATGGCTGTCATGGCTTAAGATCATTTTAGCTTTGAATTTCAAGGCTTGTTTGGCGACAAAGGAATTGGTGCGGTTGTGGCCTTCGCGGCTGGTGATCTCCAAGAATATTCCCCGCTCTTGGGCCAGCTTGGTATCATCATCGCTGATATAGCCGGGATGAGCCAGGATATCGATATCCGCTTCCAAGGCCGCGCGGTTAGTGCCCTGGAACACCGGTTCAACCGTAGTTTGCCCGTGGCCGATAATGATCTTGATCCCCTTTTTCCGGCAATACTTGACCATGGATGCGAATTGGCCCAGGGGCAAGTGGGTCAGCTCTACTCCCGGTAAAACTTTGATCTTAGAATCTTTCGGCCAGTTGCGGGTGAATTTGAGGATAGCCGGAATCACCAAATCAATGTTGGAATAATCCACGTGGTCGGTAATGGCCACGACTTTGTAACCCGCAGCCAGGTAGCGGACCGCGATCTCCGAAGGAAGCAGGCTGCCGTCGCTTAAGAGAGAATGCGTGTGTAAATTATACATGAATGGGACTCCTCCCCAGTTTTTTCGTGCGCCTGGCTGGGATCGAACCAGCCACAAGCAGTTTAGGAAACTGCTGCTCTATCCATATGAGCTACAGGCGCAAAATTTAAAAATCGTTGAGCTGAATTTATTCTCCGCGGAATTTAACCAGCGAATAAATTGGATAACCTTTGAGCTTATCCCGGCCTTTAAGGTCCACCAACTCGATCACGAAAGCCAGCCCTATGACTTTAGCTTTGAGCTTCTTGGCCAGGTCCAAAACCGCGCAGACCGTTCCCCCGGTAGCCAGAAGATCGTCGATGATCAGGATCTTTTCTTTAGGGGCTATCGCGTCTTCGTGGACCTCTAAAGTGTCGGTCCCGTATTCCAGGGAATAAGACGTGGAGATCGTTTTATAAGGAAGCTTGCCTTTTTTACGGACCAGAATTATTCCCTTGCCCAGTTTATAGGCCAAAGCCGCGCCCAGAATAAATCCCCGGGATTCCACAGCCAGGATCTTGTCGATCTTTTGATCTTTGTATTTTTTATATAGGCAGTCGATGGTGATCTTAAAAGCTTTGCCGTCTTTTAAAAGTGTAGTGATGTCCCGAAACAAAATGCCCGGCTTGGGAAAGTCGGGTATATTGCGGATCGAGTTCTCTAGGTATTTCAGTTTGTTCATTGAGTCTTTTCCTGCTCTTTGACGAACTGGCGCAGTTTCTTGATCGCTTCTTCCTCGATCTGGCGGATCCTTTCCCGGGAAACCCCTAATTTCTTGGCCACTTCGGCCAGGGTATGGGTTTTTCCGTTATCCAGGCCGAAACGCATGTCCAGAACCTGTTTTTCCCGCTCGGACATTTTTCCGATCAAAACATCCACCCGCTCTTTGTCAAAAAGCGCTTCTACGGCGGCGTCAGGCGCAGCCACGGAATCATTCTGTACCAAGTCCAGGATCTGATTTTCCTCTTCCTCGCCTATGGGAGCCTCAAGCGAAGAAGTTTTAGTGGAAATCCAGAGGTTGATCTCTTCGATCTTCTCTCTGGGCAGATGCAGTCTTTTGGCGATCTCTTCATCGGTAGGAATCCGGTTCAGTTTCTGGGTCAAACGCTCTTTGGTCTTTTTCCATTTGGTCAGCAGTTCATTTACGTAAACCGGAAGCCTGACCATCTTGCCCTGCTGGGCGATCGCCCTGATGATCCCCTGGCGGATCCACCAGGCTCCGTAAGTGGAGAACCTGAATCCCCGGCGGGGGTTGAATTTATCCACCGCCTTCATTAAGCCCAGGTTTCCTTCCTCGATCAGGTCCAAAAGCGGGATCCCCAAATGGATGTATTTCTTGGCGATGTTGATCACCAGCCGCAGATTGGAACGGATCATTTTTTTCCGGGCCTGCTCGTCGCCTTTTTCGATCTTTTGGGCCAGAGAAATCTCCTCTTCAGCCCTCAAAAGAGGGATTGTCCGGATTTCTTTGAGGTAAGTTTTTAATGCTTCCACGTTTTGCCTTTGGTTGTTAAGGTTAGATTATTTTTTCGCTTTTTTCACCGGCTTCTCTTTCAGAACTGCCTGAGCTGCCGCCAAACGGGCAATGGGAACTCTGAACGGCGAACAGCTGACGTAATCCATTCCGACCTTGTGGCAGAACTCCACAGACCTGGCCTCGCCGCCGTGCTCTCCGCAAATACCCACTTCGAGTTTCTTGTTGGCGCTTCTTCCTTTTTGGATACCGAGCTTGATGATCTCGCCCACGCCCTTCTGGTCGATGGACTGGAACGGATCTTCCGGCAAAATACCTTTTTTGAGGTATTCCGGCAAAAACGATCCGATATCGTCGCGGGAGAATCCGAATCCCATCTGGGTCATGTCATTGGTCCCGAATGAGAAGAATTCAGCCACTGTCGCCAACTCATCGGCCACGAACGCGGCCCTGGGGATCTCGATCATGGTCCCGAACAAATAATGAATCTTCTTTATATTATACTTCGCCAGAACCTCGAGGTAAACCTTTTTTGCGATTACCAGCTGGTCCTGAAGTTCTTTAACATCGCAGACCACCGGGATCATGATCTCCGGGAAAGGCTTTTTTCCGGCCTGGATAAGCTCGGCCGCTGATTCCAGAACAGCCCGGATCTGCATTTCGCTGACTTCAGGATAAGTTATCCCTAAACGCACGCCGCGATGGCCCATCATCGGGTTGGATTCATGCAAGTCCTCAGCCCTCTTGGCGAACTCTTCGGCATTGATGCCCAGTTCCTTGGCCAGTTCTTCCTGCTTGGCTTTCTCATGGGGCACAAACTCATGAAGCGGCGGATCCAGAAGCCGGATAACCACCGGGAAACCATCCATAGCTTCCAGGGTGCCTTTAATGTCTTTCTTGACGAAAGGGAATAATTCATTCAAAGCCTTTATTCTCTCAGTAACGTCCTTGGAAATGATCATCTTGCGCAGCAGAAATAAAGCTTCGTCCGAACCTTTGCCGTAGAACATATGCTCGGTGCGGAACAACCCGATGCCTTCAGCCCCGAACTGGCGGGCTTTGGCCGCGTCTTCCGGGGTATCAGCGTTAGTGCGGATTCCCAGCTTACGGATCCCATCGCACATCTTCAGGAAATCGTTAAGCATTTGATTCTCCGCTCCGGCGTCCATCATTACCAGCTTGCCCTCGTAAACATTACCTTTGGTGCCGTTTAAAGTAACCCAATCACCCTCTTTAAAAACTTTATCCGCGATCTTGATGGTTTTTCCCCCAAGATCAACGTGCATCGCGCTGCAGCCGACAATACAACATTTACCCCAGCCGCGGGCAACCAAAGCCGCGTGCGAGGTCATCCCGCCGCGGGCGGTTAAGATCGCTTCTGCCGCGCGCATACCTTCGATATCTTCAGGATTGGTCTCTTCACGAACCAGGATCACTTTTTTATTTTGCTTCTTCCACTCCACCGCATCGTTGGAAGTGAACACGATCTGTCCAGTCGCTCCACCCGGGCCTGCGGGAAGCCCCTTAGCCAGGACTTTCGCTCCCAATTCCAGTTTAGGATCGATGACCGGATGCAGAAGTTCATTCAACTGATCAGGAGTTACCCTCATTACCGCTTCTTCTTTAGTGCAAAGCTTTTCTTTAGCCATATCTACGGCCATTCTGACTGCGGCCGGGCCATTACGTTTACCAATCCGGCACTGGAGCATAAATAATCGGCCTTTTTCAATGGTAAACTCGATATCCTGCATATCGCGGTAATGCTTTTCCAGGCGATTGCGGAAGCTGACCAATTCCTTATATATAGCGGGCATCCCCTGTTCCAGGGTAGTTAAACCTTTGTTATTCTCGGACTGGGAATACTGATTTATCGGTGAAGGCGTACGGATACCGGCAACCACGTCTTCGCCCTGAGCGTTGATCAGGTATTCGCCGTAGAAACCGTTCTCGCCGTTTCCCGGGTTGCGGGAGAAGGCCACGCCGGTTGCGGAATTATTGCCTAAGTTACCAAAAACCATAGTCTGAACATTGACCGCGGTGCCCCAATCATCCGGGATGCCCTCGATCTTGCGGTAAGCGATAGCCCGCTTGCCGTTCCAGGAGGAAAATACCGCGCTGATCCCGCCCCAGAGCTGTTTCATCGGATCATCGGGGAATTCCTTGCCTAAAACTTCCTTGATCTTGACTTTGAATTGGCCGCAGAGAAGTTTAAGGTCATTCTCTTTAAGATCAGTATCGCTGGCATAACCCTTTTCTTTCTTCATTTTATCCATAATTCTTTCCAGCTGCTTACGGATACCCATATCTTCCGCAGGCTCGATACCGCCTGCTTTTTCCATGACTACGTCCGAATACATCATGATCAAGCGGCGATAAGCGTCGTAAACGAACCGGGCGTTGCCGCCGGCCTGTTTGATCAGGCCGGGGATAGTTTTCTCGGTAGTCCCGACGTTCAATACTGTTTCCATCATCCCGGGCATGGATTTGCGGGCGCCCGAGCGCACCGAAACCAAAAGCGGATTTTCGGAGTCCCCGAATTTCCGGCACATCAATTTTTCCACCTGGGCCAAAGCTTTTTCCACTTCTTTTTCCAGGGATTTAGGATAGCTTCTTTTATTCGCCAGAAAACAGGTGCAAACTTCGGTGGTCAAAGTGAATCCCGGAGGAACCGGAAGTTTCAAATCTTTATGGCCGGCCATTTCCGCGAGGTTCGCGCCTTTGCCGCCGAGAAGATTTTTCATGGATTCATTGCCGTCTGCCTTGCCCCCTCCAAAACTGTACACGTACTTCTTTCCTGTTGCCATTTCTACCCACTCCTTTTTTTGAAAATAGAAAAACAGGTACCCTTGCCTGCTTTTCTATTTTAGTTTTTCAATTAAATACTGTTTCAAATTATCAATATTGATCCGCTCCTGCCCCATGGTGTCCCGGCTGCGGACCGTGGCCTGTTTATCTTCCAATGACTGCACGTCGATAGTAACGCAAAACATTGTCCCCACTTCATCCTGCCGGCGGTAAAGCTTGCCGATATTGGCGGTGTCGTCGTAAACCGCGACCATATCTTTCTTGAGGTCCAAGGCCAGTTTTTTGGCTATTCCCACTATTTCCGCCCGGTTTTTTAAAAGCGGCAGCACCGCCACTTTGTTGGGAGCCAGATCTTTGTTCAATCTTAGAACCACGCGAGTGTCGTCTTTGACCAGCTCTTCGTGGTAAGCATCAGCTAAAAACGCCAGCATACAGCGGTCCACTCCGCCTGATGGCTCGATAATATGAGGAAAAAACCTTTCCTTTTTGACCTCGTCGAAATAACGCAGGTCCTGGCCGCTGAAGCTTGAGTGCTGCTTGAGATCGAAATCCGTGCGGTTGGCGATCCCTTCCAGCTCCGACCAGCCCCAGGGGAAATTATATTCCACGTCGGTGCAAGCCTTGGCGTAATGGGCCAGCTCGTCTTTGGAGTGTTTACGGAAACGAATGTTCTCCGGTTTCATGCCCAGGTCCAGATACCAGCTTTTGCGCGCTTCCACCCAATCCTGGTAAACTTTGTCCGACTCCTCCGGCCGGCAGAAATATTCGATCTCCATCTGCTCGAACTCCCGGGTGCGGAAAGTAAAATTTCCGGGGGTGATCTCGTTGCGGAAAGATTTTCCGATCTGGGCCAGGCCAAAAGGAAGCTTGGGGTGGCGGGAATCCAGGATATTGGAAAAATTGACGAACATCCCCTGCGCGGTTTCCGGACGCAGGTAAGCCAGGCTGGAAGCATCTTCGATCGGGCCGGTATGGGTCTTGAACATCAGATTGAATTGCCGGGCTTCGGTCAATTCTCCGCCGCATTCCGGGCACTTCTTAATATCTTTAAGGTCGGCGGCCTTGAAGCGTTTTTTACAGCCTTTACAATCAGCTTTAAGGTCAAAAAAGTTTTCCACGTGGCCGGAAGCTTCCCAGGTCTTGGGATGCATGATGATCGCCGCGTCCATGCCGTAAATGTCGTTACGCATATAGACATTGGCTTTCCACCAGGCTTTTTTGATGTTATTCTTGAGCTCAACGCCGTAAGGGCCGTAATCCCAGGAATTAGCCAGGCCGCCGTAAATTTCTGAGCCCGGGAAAATAAATCCCCGGCGCTTGCATAATGAAACCACTTTTTCCATTGTATCTGCCATTATTTTCTCTTAGGATTATTTCGAATGTTCGTTAAGGAATGAACGGACCCAAGATCTATCTGGTTAAAGCGCGTATTTGCCGAATTCCTCCGAAAAGAACATCGCTGTTTCCGTATCTATTTCTCCGGATTCCACTAACTTTCTTATGGCGTCGGTCATCGACTGCATTTTATACCCCGCGCCGGTCTGCATGATCGTGGCCAGCTGAAAAAGCTCATCCTTGCGGACGATCCTTTTTACCGCGTCGGTAGCCACTAGTACCTCGGAGGCGAGCAGCCTGGTTTTTCTGTCTTTACTGGGGACCAATAATTGGGCCACGACTCCCCGTAAACAATTGGACAATTGGCCTAAAAGCTGCCGGCGGTTTTCGATGGGGAACATGCTCACCAGCCGGTCAATCGCCTGGATGACGTCGGGAGCGTGAAATGTCCCGATAACCAGGTAACCGGCTTCCGCGGCGATAAGCGCGGTCTTGATCGTTTCCAGGTCGTCCATCTCGCCGACGACGATTACGTTCGGGTCCTGCCTGAGGCTGCTTTTCAAGGCGGCGGAAAAAGAATTCGTATCCACCCCTACTTCTCTCTGTTTGACTACACTCTTGATATTCGGATGGATATATTCGATCGGCCGTTCCAGGGTGATGATCACCGCTTTGCGTTCTTTGTTGATCAGCCCGACGATCGCTCCGATCGTGGTGGTCTTGCCTGAGCCGGTTGGCCCGGTGATCAGGATCAAGCCGTCTTTATTCCGGGCCAGGTCCTGGACCACCTGAGGTATCCGTAATTCTTCGAAAGAGAAATCTTTGGATTCGATCAAACGCAAGGCCGCTTCCACAAAGCCGCGCTGTTTGTGCACGTTGACCCGGAAGCGGGTTTTCATGTCATACTGGATGCCGAAATCAACTTCTTTTTCCCGGGCAAAAACCCGGATCTGCTCCTTGTTCATCAAACTGAAAACCAGCTGGGCGATCTCGTCGGCGTGGATAATTTGGCCTTCCATGAATTCCAGCTCTCCGTTGATGCGCATCACCAGCGGCTGTTCAGCGACAAGATGCAAGTCGGATGCGTGTTTATCGATGGCCATTTTGAGCAGTTTGGTGATATCCAGCCGTTCTACTAAAGAAGAGATCTCTTTCTGGTCAAGCTCGTCTATGCCCATAAAAACACAGCCGGCCCCGAAACTGTTAGTGCCGATAGTTTCCAGGAAAACCACCTTGACCCGGACATTGATAGGTTTCTTAGCCTGAGAATCGGCGAATTCGTAAACCACCGGGATCCGGATGAAAACCCGGTCGACCTTTCTTCTCTCGATCCCTTCCCAGCCCAGCATACTCGCTCCTTGTATTGGAAAAACAGAATAATTTTAGCACAAATTATTGGTTTTACCTATAGCTTTTTGAGTTCTTCTTCTTTGATGCTGAAGCTGTGCTCAGGACCCGGATATTTCCCTTCGATAACATCCTTCTTATATTCTTCCAGCGCCGCAAGGATCAGCGGAGATAAATTAATATATTTTTTAACGAATTTCGGGGTATAGCGGTCAAAAAGCCCCAGGGCATCATGGAGGACCAGAACCTGGCCGTCAGTGTATTTTCCCGCTCCGATGCCGATAGTCGGGATCTTGATCTTCTCGGTAATGATCTGGGCGATCTTGTCCGGAACGCATTCCAAAACTATGGCAAAACAACCCAGCTTAGCCAGGTCTTCGGCCTGCTGGATCAAGCGCTTGGCAGCCTCGGCATCCTTGCCCTGGACTTTAAACCCCCCTAATTTATCCGCGGTTTGGGGAGTCAGCCCGATATGGCCGATCACCGGGATCCCGGCTTTAATAATCTTGCGGGTAACCTCAAGACACTGATCGAACCATTCCAATTTTACGCAATCGCATTTGGCCTCTTCAATAAAACGCCGGGCGTTTTCCACGCAATCTTCCGGATTAACCTGATAAGACTCATAAGGCATATCGCCGGCGACCATGGCCCTGCTGACCGCGCGGGTAACCGCTTTAGCGTGGTGGAGCATTTCGATCATTCCCACTTCGGTGGTGGATTTCAACCCCAGCACCACGTTGGCCAGCGAATCACCGACCAGGATCATGTCGATCCCGGCCTTATCCACTAAAACCGCGGTGGGATAATCATAGGCGGTAAGCATGGTGATCTTACGCTTGCCTTTCATCTTCAGGATATCGCTGACTGTAACTTTCTGTGTTTCCATCTAAATCACTTCCTTTCTATTTTTTGAATATCGCAGAAACCAGCGGAGAAATCACCAGCATCGCTGTCATTACTATCAAGATCACGGTCGTAGCCCAACCCACGGTATTCTGGAACCAGTTATTGACATGCGACCCCATGATCCTTTTATTATTAACCATCAGGATCATCGACATCAACACTACCGGCAACAGCATTGCGTTTAACACCTGGGACCAGATGGTGATGGCGATCAAAGGCGCGTTCGGCAAAAGGATAATGATCACGGCGATGGCCATGATCAGGGTAAATAGCGCGTAAAATTGCGGAGCTTCATTGATCTTTTTATCTATTCCGGCTTCATAACCGAAGGCTTCGCAGACGTAAAACGCGGTGGCCAGCGGCAAAATGGTGGCGGAAAATACCGAAGCCACGAACAGCCCGAAGGCAAAAACCTGGGAAGCAAACGCGCCGGCAAAAGGCGCCAAAGCCACTGCCGCGTCTTTTGCTTCGTTAATGGTTATGTTGTTGACATGCAGTGTCGCGGCGCAGGCGATGATGATAAAAGCGGCGACCACGATAGTCGCGGCGCAACCGATGATCACGTCCCAGAGAACGAATTTATAATCCTCGATCTTGATCCGTTTCTCGATAACCGCGGACTGCATGTAAAATTGCATCCAGGGAGCGATGGTTGTTCCGACAATACCCAGGACCATGGCCAGGTAATCCTTGTCCAGATGCATGGTCGGCTTGACAAAACCGATCCCCACCTGCTGCCAGTCCGGTTTAGCCATGACCGCGGAAATTATGTAAGAAAGCAGGCAAAAACTGAAGAACAGGAAGATGCGTTCCGAGGTTTTGTAATTGCCTTTGACCACCAGGATCCAGACCCCGATCGCCGCCAGCGGCACAGAGAGATATTTACTTACTCCGAAAACCCCCATGCTTCCGGCGACCCCGGCGAATTCCGTGGCGGTGTTGCCGATGTCAGCCAGGATCAAACCCAGGAATATTAGAAAAGTTATCTTTACCCCGAAGTTTTCCCGGATCAGGTCAGCCAGCCCTTTGCCGGTCACGATCCCCATCCTGGCGTTCATTTCCTGGACAACCATAAGGACTACAAAAGAAGGGATAAGGGTCCAGAGCAGTTTATAACCGTAAACGGCGCCGGCTACCGAATAAGTGGTGATACCTCCGGCGTCATTATCAACGCTGCCGGTGATGATCCCCGGGCCAAGAATGCTCAGGAAAAAGATGATATTCATCAAAGCCGGGTTTTTTTTGATCTTCTTAATCAATCCCATTTACGACCCCTGCTCGTTTTGCTGACGGATCTCCTTGAAAACCGACTCAAAAGCGTCTTTCATGGTAATAATACCCTGCACTTTATTTTGTTTATCCACAACCGGAATAACCGTAAAATCGTATTTATAAAATACCTCGGCTACGTCTTTTATGCTGGTATCCACTCTTACCTTGGCTACTCTTTTCATCATAAATTCCGAGATCGCTTTTTCCGGCGGAAAAGTCAAGATCCGGCGCAAAGTGACCATGCCCACGAGCGTAGCGCTGTCATCCAGGACGTAAATGTAATAAATAGATTCCTTTTTTCTGGATTCGTTTCTGATCTTATCCAAAACCATCCCCGCGGTATCAGTCGGTTTTGCCGAAATAAACTCGGTATTCATAATGCTTCCGGCGGTGCGGTCGGCCAGGCTTAACAGCTTGGAGATCTGCTCGGATTTTTCCTTGGAAACATGATTCAGCAGAGCATTTACCCTGCGCTGCGGCAGTTTCGACAAAAGATCGACCACTTCGTCGATAGCCATTTCATTGATCAGTTTCACCAGATACTCGTGCTCCACCTGCTCGGCTACCTGCAAACGGATCTTCATCGGCAACTCTTCAAAAGTCCTGACCGCGGTCCCGTTCTCCAGGGATTTTAAAATCGCGATCCTCTCATCGGTTCCCAGATCAGCGAGGATATCCGCCAAATCCGCGGGATGCAACTCCGACATTTTAGAATGGTGGATTTTCAGGGCCAGGGCGTCAAATCCGATCTTGGATGAAACAGGCTGGACGAATTTCCAGGGAATCAAGCGGTCTTTTAATTCGTAAGAAGCCAGTAATTTAACCAGAAAACTTACCCAGCCCAGCCATCCTAACCTGCGGATCAGGCTGGTAAACCCGATATCGACATGGATTACCCAAAGCTTATAATCTTCCTTCAATAAATGCAGGTCATTGATCCGCACTACTTTGGATCCGGAGATATCGACTATTTGCTTGTCCCAAAGTATGTCTTTGAGCAAAATCTCTTCTTCCGGAACAGCTAAAGGATTCTTGAAAAGTTGCGGGTCATAATCGATATAGATCGCTTTGTCTTCGATAACCTTGCGGACATTTGTCCAGGGCACATAGAACCTTTTGCGGTAAAGCCACCGCCCGACCAGCAAGCCGTTGAGCCTGGGGTACATTTCTTTAAGGGTGACTGAAATATCCGCGGTAAACCCGATCTTTTTGTTAGTCGCCTGATCAATTACCGGGATCTTGATCAGCTGGCTAAGGAAGATGAATTTTCCTTGCGGGATATTAGTCGTAGGCATCCTATTTATCCGATCTCTCGATAATCCTGGTTTTTACGCCAGGGAATTTTTTGGCCAGCAATAACCCTTTATCTTTGCCCATAACTACTATTGAAGTTGACAAAGCATCCGCGGTCAAACCATCGTCGGCGATCACTGTTGCCGAGATTATCTTTGAATCCTCGGGATAGCCGGTGTGCGGATTCATGATATGGGAAAACCGGCGTTTGTCTTTCTCGAAATACTGCTCGTAATCTCCGGAGGTGGATACGGCCTGGTCTTTGATTTCCAGATAGCCTTCAACCCCCTCTCCGCGCGGAGACCGGATCGCCACTTTCCAGGGCCGGCCGGATTTGTCTCCCAATCCATAGATCTGGCCGCCGGCGTTGATCAGGCAACTGGAGATCCCGGAATCTTTAAGTTTTCTCACCGCGCAATCAACCGCGAAGCCTTTGGCGATCGCGCCCAGGTCTACCTTCATTCCCGGAAGCATAAATTTTACCACATAATCCTGTTTATTTAAAATAATTTTATTGCTCCCGATGATCTTTAATGCTTCCCGGATCTCTTCGGCGGAAGGCTGGCGGAATTCTTTTTTGGTAAACCCCCAAAGATCCATTAAAGGGCCTACGGTAACATCAAAAACGCCTTGGGAAAGCTCCCAGAAACCCACGGATTTCTCCAGGATATAAAACATTTCCGGGGAAGCTTTGACCTGGCCGTTCTTATTCAGCTGGGATATTTCGCTCTCCGGCCGGTATTTGCTGAGCATCCCCTCAATTCTGCGGATCTCGGAAAATACTATTTCCGGGGCGCGGGGATCCGGGGAAACCACCTCCACAAAAGTGCCCATGAGCACCTGAGTTTCCCGATGTAAAACCAGGGATTGGCATCCGCAAAGTAAAAAAGCCAAAATAAAAGACAGGGGGACGCTTCTCAAAAAAAACCTGGGGACGCTTCTGGGGTTTTTGAAATATAAAACAGCTCTCATTTTTTTATCGCCTGCAAAAGTTTATCCAGCGGCAGTGTGTTAATCACATCGCTTGCTTCCAGCCCGGCCCGCCTGGCCACGCAGATCCCTAAAGGCATATTATCCAGATGCTCAATAGCGTGGCTGTCAGTATTGATGACCAGCTTCGCGCCCATTTGCTTAGCCAATCGGCTGTTTTGATCGTTTAAGTCCAGCCGGTCCGGGAAAGAATTTATTTCCAGGGCGGTGTTGGTATCCCGGCAAACTTTGATCACTTCTTCCAGGTCCAGCTCGTAGCTGTCGCGGGTGCCCCAGAGCCGTCCGGTAGGATGAGAGATCATGTGCACTAACTTGCTCTGACAAGCCCGGACGATCCTTCTGGTCAACTGGCTTTTCGATTGTTTGAAACCGGTATGGATCGCGCCCACCACGATATCGAATTCCTTAAGAATATCCTCCGGATAATCGATATTGCCTTCCGAGTCGATGTCCACTTCCGTGCCGTAAAAAACCCGGAAATCTTTAAATTTTTTGTTAAGTTGATCGATCTCTTTTTTCTTTTTAGTCAGCTCCCCTACAGCCATCCCCTTGGCGATCTTCAGGCTCTGGGAATGATCGGTGATCGCGATATAAACGTAACCTTTTCCCCGGGCGGCAGAGCACATTTCCTCGATAGAGTTTCCGCCGTCGGAATAAGTGGAATGGGCATGCAGATCGCCTTTAATATCTTCCAGCTCGATCAATTTGGGGAGTTTGAATTCCCCGGCCAGCTCCAGCTCTCCGTTATCCTCCCTTAATTCCGGCTCGATGTACTGCATTTTAAAAAGCTTAAAAATTTCCTCTTCGGTCCGTCCGTCC
>JAPLLS010000036.1 GCA_026387435.1 Candidatus Omnitrophota bacterium | reverse complement strand
CTTCGTCGATCTGGATAGCCAGCTCTCTGGTCGGAGCAAGCACCAGGCCTGTCCCTTTTTTCTGGGCCAAAAGCTGGATCATCGGAACAGCGAAAGAATGGGTCTTGCCGGTCCCGGTCTGGGCGATCCCGACTAAATCCTTGCCCTCTATGGCGATAGGAATGGCTTTTAGTTGAATAGGCGTGGGGACCTTAAATTTGATGCGGTCAAGAAGTTCCAGGATCTTAGGCGCAATTCCTAAACCGTCAAAGCTCTTGACTGGCTGCGATACAGCTTTTTGCGGCTGCAATGAAGCTTTTTGCGTGTGTTCGGTACTAAACATATTCCTCCAAAAATAAAAAATCCGTAAAGGTTAGTAATCGTATGCTCTCCTTTACGGCCGTAGACTTCTAATCTTTACAACTATGTAAAGTTAGTATATCATGCATTTTAGTTTTGTCAACAAGAAAATGTTAATTTATTTACCTACCCGGAGCCAGTAAAAATCTGGTTAAAATATCCCAGGTAAAAAGAAACAACCCGCAGGCCGATAAAACCGGCAATCAACAAATAAACCAAAACCGGGATGATCCTGGTCAGAACCGCTATGGAAGTCTCGTTTTCTTTCTCAGAATAGCTGGCAATGGTGTTTAAAGTCTGGACAATGCTTCCGCTTTTTTCCGCGGAGCCGATCAAACCGAGCATACTGGCCGGAAAAACCCGGGCCCGGATAAAAGCCTGGCTCAAACCCTGGCCTTCTTGCAAAAGAGGCAACCCCGCTAAAAGCGAGTCTTTAACCGCGTTATTAACCTGTCCATTCCAGTTTTAAATCCTTCGTTCTTGCCCATTCTCAAAGCCAGACAAACCAGGAACACCAGGCCATAGACCGGGACAAAAATACTTAAAAACCCCCGTAAATACCCCCCGGAATTACAACCAAAGGCATTGACGACGGGCAATAAAAACATCGCTGCGTGTAAAAGGAATATTGGATAAGCCAGTCCTACGATCAGAGCCTGCTGCATGGCGTATTCTTTTTCCAGATAATCGGCAAGACTGCTAATACCCTGAGCAAGCCTGCCGGAAGTTTCACTGTATTTGATCATATTGGCGTGCAAAGGCGGAAATATCTCCGGGTAACGTAAAAAAGCTTCGCCTAAAGAGCTACCCGTCTTCAAATCCTGACTGATCTTAGCCAATACCTTATTGAACTGTGAATAACCTCCCTGTCTGGAGATAATATCGATAGCCTCAATGATGGTTACCCCGGAACTAACCAACTGAGCCAATTCTCGGTAAAAAAGCATAAGCATCCTGGTCCGAAAAATCCACATAGCATCAACCCCAGGTTAATATACTTGTTTATTTTCCAATTTATTCCAGTCTTTTAAAAGCTTGAAACACTCTTTTCTTAAGAAGCCGGAAACCACTTTAACCGGGCTTTTCCCGGCAGATTTAATTTTCTTGCAGGAAAGTCTTAATTCGTCAAATCCCAGTTCCTTGACGTCATTAATAGCTGTCCCAAAATAAACCGCATCGATCTTAGCCCAGTGGATCGCGCCAAAACACATCGGGCAGGGCTCGGTAGTAGAATAAATAACACATCCGGATAAATAGTAATCTTTTAATTTAAGAGAAGCCTTGCGGATGGCATTAACTTCCGCGTGACAGGTGGCGTCATTGCTGGACAGCACCGTATTGCGGGCCATTGCTATCACCTTGTTGTCTTTAACCACACAGGCGCCGAACGGGCCGCCTTCGCCGCTGATGAGGTTTTTCCGGGCTTCGGCGATGGCCAGGAGCATGAATTTGGGATCGGGTTTAGGCAGAATATTATTCTCCTTGAAATTAAAAAGGCAACTTCCGGTTCCAGCCAGAGTTGCCTTAATTGTACTACTTAATCTAATTAGTTTCAATCTCAAACTTTAACCGGCACCAGCCATTTCATTAACCGGTTACGCGCTTTCCAATCGCGGATGATCTTATACCCCATTAACCTGAACATAGCGTTACGGAAAGACATCTGTGCCATGAGCATAAACGAGTGATACAAAGAATAATACCGGCAATAAGCTTTGATGATATTGACCTGAAGCTGCCGGGAAGACAATAATTTAGGATGAAAAACAACGTGCTGGCCGTCGTAAAGGCTCCAGTCGCGGCTGAAGATCCGCTTTTCTTTATTAAGATTCTCATGAACTTTAGTTCCCGGAAAAGGAGTAAGAATGGACATTTGTATAGTATCGATCTTCTGTTTGATCGCAAATCTCAAAGTATCCCAAACGGTCTTGACATTATCATCGTCTCCGCCTAAAACGAACATACCGTGGACTTTAATCTTTTTCTTATGAAAATTCTTGATAGCGCTGATAATATCCTGCAGGCTCTGTTTTTTCTCATAAGCCGCCAAAGTCTTCTCGTTGACCGACTCAAAACCAACGCAAGCCACTGCGCAGCCGGCTTTAGCCATTAAGCCGAGCAGATTTTCGTCTTTGGCCACGTCGCAGCGCACCTGGCAGCTCCAGGAACGGATTTTCTCTTCCATCATCAACTTGAGCAGATTCCGGGTGCGGCTGGGATAAGCGGTGAAATTATCGTCGCAGAAGAAAAAATGCGCGGCTTTACGGTTTTTCAACTCCCCAACTACGTTTGAGGCACCTCTAAAGCGGTACTTACGGCCGAACACTTTGGTCACCGAGCAGAAAGTGCAGTCGAACGGGCAGCCTCGGGAGGTGGAAACCGGCATCATACTCCGGGCCACTTTATACCCCTGGATCAGGGAAAAATCCGGGTAAGGCAGCTTGTCCAGATCCTGGACAGGTATACCCTGGACGATCTTATCCGTGATCTTACCTTCTACTATATCACAAATGACCTCTTCAGCTTCACCTACTACCACTTGGCGGCAGAAAGCAAGAGCCTCCTCGGGCAATAAACTGGCGTGCACGCCTCCGATGATCACTTTTTCTTTGGGAAATTTACCGGCTATGGTGTATCCGCGCTTGGCGGTTGAGGTAAGGATGGAAATACCGACGACATCCGCATCCAGGGTTTCATAATCTGGATGCGAGATGTCTTCGATGAATATGCGAACGTCATGCCCTCTGTTTTTCAGGATCGTCCCCAGATAGACCGGACCTAAAAGGGGCATGCGGAGTTTGCTGTAAACGTTTGCTTCTGTTGAAGCTGGCTCGATTAAAACTATTTTCAATTAAGCTGCACTTTTAACGCTGATTTGGGTCGCACGGGGCCCTTTTTCGCTTGACTCAACTTCGAAGGTAACTTCCTCATCTCCGCGCAGCGATTCAAACGTTGTTCCTACTAAACCTGACGAGTGAAAAAACAATTCTCTTCCGTCAGTGTCACTGATAAATCCGAATCCACGTTCTTTTACCAATTTCTTGATCTTTCCTGTATGCACTTGTCTCCTCCTTGAACAGTGAAAAAAAAGTGGCCCAACATTCCGATGCTGGGCCACGCTTTTTTCGAAATTACAACTTCACGACTTTAGTAGCTTGCTCGCCTTTGGGACCCTGGGTGATTTCGAATTCAACTTCCTGTCCCTCATTGAGAGTTTTGTAGCCCTCACCCTGAATCACGCTGTGATGAACGAATACGTCATTTCCAGACTCGGGAGTGATGAAGCCGTAACCTTTCTCGTTAGAGAACCACTTTACTTTACCTTTTGCCATTATTTACTACCTCCTTTTCTCAATTATTATAGTAAATAATGACAGAAAACAAAAGAACCGAAAGGCTAGACATCCGCACCTCTCGGCCACTGACTTCTAATCTTTATTCACTACAAAAGAAAGTATAGCATTATTCTTTTGTTTGTCAACTATTATTTTTCCTGTTCCCCCACTTCGCCGCCATGCTCTTTGCGGAGCCTGTCAAGCCCATCCCTGACCTGGTCGCTGTCGACTGAGATAAATTCCACTCCCATCCGGAAAACATCGGTTTCCTTACGCCGGTAAGACTGGCTGTACATGATCTTGCCTTCCCCCCGCAAATGCTTCTCAAAATATTTCCCGGAAATATAAAACCTGACCGTAGTGTTAGCATCGATGGCTTTAGGAGAATATACTCCGAAGCCCCGGAAACTCATATCCACCAATTCCGCGCGGATAGTCTCAGGCTTTGGGCCGGCGCATTGAAGCAAAACCTCTCCTTCTACCCTGTATCTAGTGAACAATCGGTGCTCTATCATAAATTTTCTTCTCTTTTATTTCTAGGTTTAGCTATTTTGTCGCCTTAGAAAGCCCATAAGCCGCTGCCACCGCGACCGCGGTCTGGATCACGGCACAGCCCGAACTGAAAATCAGCGGGATGAACATAAACAGCAACAACATTTTTCTTCTCAAAATAAACACCTTTAAATTACAAAACCTGAAGGAATAACCGTGTTCTTAGGCACAATGATGATCCCATTGCGGATCACGCAGTAATCATTCTCAAACTCCTGAAGGTTTTTCTTATTCACCAGCTTTACCCCGCTGCCCATCCGGACATTTTTATCAATGATGGCCCGTTTAATATAACAGCGCTTTCCGATCTCCAGACGAACCTTCTTTTTTTGCTTATAAGTGCTGATATCCTCGTAATAGTCGTTACCCATGACGATCGAATCCTCAATAATCGTATCCGGCCCGATAATGCTGCGCAGGCCGATCACCGAGTGAGAAATCTTGGCGTTGGTGATCACCGCTCCCTCGGCGATAGAGGAATTACGGATATGGCTGTCTAAAAATTTCGAAAGCGGCAAAAACCGGGGCCGGGTAAAAAAAGGCCAGTTCTCGTCGTAAAGGTTAAGCGGCGGCTCAGGATCGGCGAATGCCAGGTTTTCTTCGTAAAACGATTTTATCGAACCGATATCTTTCCAATACCCGTTATAGACAAAAGCGTGGGTCCGCCGCGTTTCGACAGCGGCAGGGATTATTTCCCTTCCGAAATCGTTCTGGGAATTATTCGCCACCAGATCGGTCAGCACTTCTTTGTTAAAAAGGTATATGCCCATCGAAGCCAGGTAACTGTCCTTGCCGTTTATCTGGATGGCCAGGTCCTTATAATCTTTTTTGTCTTTGGGTTTCTCCACGAATTTTCGGATCCGGAAGTCGCCGTTAGTCCCCATGATCCCCAGTTCCGGGGCTTCTTCGGCGCTAACTCCGTTACAAGCTATTGTCACTTCGGATTTCTTTTTAATATGGAACCTTAAGAGCTCGTTGAAATTCATCCGGTAGAGCTGATCTCCGGAGAGCACCAGGATGTATTTCACTTTCGGGACATTGAAGTGCTGCAGGCACTTTCTCACCGCGTCGGCCGAGCCCTGGAACCAATCGCTCTGCTGGACGGACTGCTCCGCGGCAATGATCTCAACAAAACCTCCGGAGAAAGCATCAAGCTTATAGGCGCGGAAAATGTGGCGGTTCAAAGACCCGGATTGGAACTGGGTCAAAATAAATATCTTCTGGAAGCCGGAATTGATGCAATTGCTGATCGGAATATCGATCAGCCGGTATTTTCCGGCCAACGGCACCGCGGGTTTAGCCCGGTATTTGGTCAAAGGGTACAGCCTGGTTCCCCTGCCCCCGCCCAAGATTATACTCAAAACTTCTTTCATCTTTTAGCCCTTACTTGGGAAGATCAAAATTAACTTCCACGTCTTTTCTGTCTTCCTCGGAGATCTTGAATAATTCCCGCGGAAGGAAATTAAGCATTCCGGCCACGAACATATCCGGGATCTGCCTTATCCTGATATTATAAGTATTCACCGAATCATTGTAGAATTCCCGGCGGTCGGCGATCTGGGATTCCAGATAACTAATGCGGTTCTGAAGTTGAAGGAAATTCTGGTTAGCTTTCAGGTCGGGATAATTCTCGGCCACCGCAAAAAGGGTCTTTAATAATCCCCCCAACTGGGCCTCTGCCCGGGAAGATTCTCCGACATCCTTGGCCTGCATACACGCGGTTCGCGCGGCGGTGATCTTTTCCAGAGTCTCACGCTCGTATTTCATGTAGCCTTCGCAGACCTTGATCAATTTGGGGATCTCGTCATGGCGCTGTTTTAACAAAACATCTATATTTGCCCAGGATTTATCGACATTCTGGGAAATCCGGACCAATCCGTTATAAATGGCGACAAAATATAGTATTAACCCCACTACCAAGAATAAAAACAAGCCAATCACCACTAATGCGATCATGCCCCCTCCTTAGAGTTATAACGACTTGATAATCCCTGTCCTAAACAAAAGAAACCCCAGCGCCAGGACAGCCAGCAGCGCGCCTCCGACGATCATCCAGAATCCGCGCTCATTCATTTCGGAATCAAGATCTTCCTGCTTTTCTTCGGAGATAATAAAACATTCGTTTTCTCCTTTGGAAATGATCACGTCATCCGCGGGGTCCGCGTCTTTGTACCTGACCTTGTCCCACTCCTGAAAAAAAGACGGATTTCTTTCGCCCCAGTTCCACCTTTCCAGCGCCGCAGGAACCTTTTGCGCGTTTCCCAGCACATACACATCCTGGTTTTCAAATAAACACCATTCCCGGAAACGGAATTTGTACCAGCCAAAAAGCGTCCTAGTCTTGATACTTTTTTCCTCTAAAAATTTAAGCAAATCAGCGTTCAGGCTGGTAAATACCCCGTTCTCAAATTGATAGTGGGGGGAAATAAACACTATTTCCGCTCCTTGAGGATACACCGGGACAACACTCGTTCCGTCGTCCAGGAAGAAAGGCTCAGAGTAGCTGTTGCCGCCGGCCACATTCACCCAACTGCTGGATTTTCCGTGGCTTTCATAACGCTCGACAGTATATTTATATAGAGCGCATTGGGTTTTCGCTATTGGGCTAATTAAACTATCAGGTTTTCTGACCTTGCCCATAAGTTCCACCAGCCCCATAGCCATTCCCCGCACTGTCGAAGTGGGAGTGTTGGCGATCAACCGGTGGCGGCGGAATTTGGTAAACCCCTGAAAAAACAACCATACTCCAAATCCTATCAAAAAAAGAAGCCAAAAAATCAGCCTAAAATCATCCATAGCTTAAGTCTAAATGTTTTTCCTTTTCGCAGTTCACATTATACCTTTAAATCTTCTTTGTCTCAACGCAAAAAAAATTTAATACGGCCACTTCCAATTCTTGATCTCCGGCATATCGTCACCGACCTGACAGATATAACTGCGGTGCTCCAGGAGTTTGTCGCGGATCATTTGCTTGACATACCCGGCGCAAGGCCCGATCCCCGGGACCCGGTCGATCACGTCACTGACCAGATGGAACCGGTCCAGACGGTTTAAAACCGTCATATCGAACGGGGTGGTGGTAGTTCCTTCTTCAATATACCCCCGCACGTGGAAGTTATCATGGTTCTTCCTGCGGTAGGTCAAGCGGTGGATCAGCCAGGGGTATCCGTGAAAAGCGAAAATTACCGGCTTATTCACGGTGAACATGGCGTCAAAGTCACTGTCTGTCAGGCCGTGCGGATGCTCGGCCGGCTGCTGCAAAGCCATTAGATCAACAATGTTTATCACCCGGATCCTAAGTTTGGGAAGATTCTGGCGCAGAATATCCACTGCCGCCAAAGTCTCAAGAGTCGGGACATCTCCGCAGCATGCCATGACTACATCCGGCTCGCGGCCCTTATCATTGCTGGCCCACTCCCAGATGCCCACCCCGCTGGTGCAATGTTTGATCGCGGAATTCATATCCAGGTATTGCAAACCGGGATGCTTGCCGGCGACAATGACATTGACGTAATTCCTGCTTTTCAAACAATGATCGGCAACCGACAGAAGTGTGTTGGTATCCGGAGGCAGATATACCCGGATAATCTCCGATTTTTTGTTTATTACATGGTCGATAAACCCAGGGTCCTGGTGAGAAAAACCGTTATGGTCCTGGCGCCAGACATGCGAGGTTAAAAGATAATTAAGCGAAGCAATAGGTTTGCGCCAGGGGATATGCCTGGTCGTCTTCAACCACTTGGCGTGCTGGTTGAACATCGAATCGACAACGTGGATAAAAGCTTCGTAACAGGAGAAAAATCCGTGCCTTCCGGTCAAAAGGTACCCCTCCAGCCAGCCCTGGCAAAGATGTTCGCTTAAGATCTCCATAACCCGGCCGTCGGCAGCAAGGTGATCGTCATTTTTGAACCGCTCGGCCATCCAGGCCCGGCCGGTAACTTCCAAGATCGCGTCCAGCCGGTTAGAATTATTCTCATCCGGGCTGAATACCCGGAAGTTTTTCGTCTTAAGGTTCGCTTTCATGACATCCCTGAGGAACTGCCCGAGTATCCGGGTCTGTTCCGCGCTGATTTTCCCGGGCTGGGTAACTTTAAGCGCATAGTCGCGAAAATCCGGAAGGATCAAATCTTTAAGCAGGATCCCGCCGTTAGCGTGCGGATTAGCGCCCATCCGTGAAGTCCCTTTAGGGGCAAGATCGGCAAGTTCTTTAATAAAACGGCCTGAGGAATCGAATAACTCCTGAGGCTTATAACTTTTCAGCCATCTTTCCAAAATCTTAATATGCGCGGGTTTTTCGAACAGCTCGGAAAGCGGGACTTGATGCGACCGCCAGGAGCCCTCGGTCTTTTTACCGTCGACCTCTTTAGGCCCGGTCCAGCCCTTGGGAGTGATCAAAATGATCATCGGCCAAAGCGGCCTACGCGGCTCTTTTTCTTTTTTAGCCTTATCTTTGATGTTTCTTATCTCAGAAATAATCTTATCCAGGGTTCGAGCCATGAGCTTATGCATAAGCTGCGGCTTATCCCCCTGGACAAAATACGGCTTATAACCGAACCCGATAAACAAAGCCTCCAGCTCTTTTCTGGGTAACCTTGCCAGAACCGTGGGATTAGCGATCTTATAGCCGTTTAGATGAAGGATCGGCAAAACCACGCCGTCGGTAACCGGATTAAGGAACTTATTTGAATGCCAGCTGGTCGCCAGGGCTCCGGTTTCGGATTCGCCGTCCCCGACAATACAAGTCACGATCAAATCCGGATTATCGAAGGCCGCGCCAAAAGCGTGGGCCAGCGAGTAACCAAGCTCTCCCCCTTCATGAATGGAACCGGGGATTTCCGGAGCCACATGGCTGGGTATCCCTCCGGGAAAAGAGAATTGTTTAAATAGTTTTTTCATCCCCGGCTCATCCTGAGTGATCTCGGAATGCATCTCGGAATAAGTTCCCTCAAGATAAGAATTTGCGGCCAGAGCCGGCCCTCCGTGACCAGGGCCGATGATATAGATCATATTCAAACCGAATTTCTTGATCAGCCGGTTAAGATGGACATAGATAAAATTAAGCCCGGGAGTAGTCCCCCAGTGGCCGAGTAAACGGGGCTTAATGTGTTCTTTTTTCAGCGGTTTTTTAAGCAGCGGATTATCCAGAAGATAGATCTGGCCGACCGATAAATAATTCGCGGCTCTCCAATAAGCGTCGATTTTGCGCAGCTCAATGGATCCCAGCCCATTATTCTTGGTTTTCATACTCATCCTCCTTGATCACTTACACTCATTTAAGAATATTACCCTGGCCAGGTTTGTCCGGCCGGAGGATTCTTCAAACCCAGAGATCTCTTCCGGGTCTTCTGTCCAGCGCGAAACCTTGAAATTACCGATGTACTCCCAAAGGTCAGCCGCTTTTTTAAAAAATACCGGAACAGCAGCCGGATGAGCGCAAAATAGCTCAGCTTCCTGCCGGACACCCGGCCCCTGGCCGACCATAATGACTTTGCTGTCCTTGCGGATCGTATTCCTGGGAAAGGCAGGCGCATAAAACTATACCGTCTTCATTAGGATATTTGCTGGATATTTTTTAGAATGGCTTTGACCTGCTCGTGGTCGACTTGAATAAATTCCAGTCCGACCCGAAAATAATCCCTGCCGTTGTATTTTATCGGATTACAGTATACCACCCTGGCCATGCCTCCGATATTGACATTAAGTTGTCTATTGACGATAAGGAATTTAACCCTGGTTCCCGGGATCAATTGCTGGGGAGAATTCATCCCGATACCATCAAAACTCAGGTCATTGAGCTCGCAATTAATCATATCTGGTTTTTTCGGATCAAGCTGCAAAACTACTATACCTGACATTGAGAAACGGACAAAGAATCTTCGTTCTTTTTCCATCTTGGCTGCCTCCTATTCAAAACCATATATGAAAACTTGCAATTATTACTTTATTATACCGCTTTAAAATAAAAACCCCAAGCCAAAATTGTGCTTGGGGTTTTTATTAATATGCTAGCCTTACTTTACTTTGATCACCGGAACCGGCTGTTCGTTGATCCGCACCTTGAATGACGTTTGCGAGCTGCTGCACGCTGTTTGGGAATTATCGTCTACTTTCAAGGTAACAGTATAGACCCCGCCTTTATTATACCGGTGTGCCGCTTTTACGCTCTGGGCAGTCCCTCCGTCTCCAAACTCCCACTGATAAGTCAGGCTGTCGCCGTCGGCATCAGATGAAGCTGTTCCGTCAAAGACAGAATCCGTATCAATACAGCAGGCGAAATCAGCCCGGCCTACTGCTTTTGGCGGAGTATTCACCGTAACTTCGATACTGGCCGAATCAGCGGAACAGGGAGTATTACGTTTATCGTCCACGATGACTTTTACCGTGAATTTACCTCCCTTTTTGTATTCATGGGCGGCTTTCTTACCGCCTTCGATGACTGTGCCATCCCCGAAATCCCAGGTATATTTGTAACTATCTATGCCCACCCCGCTGGTCCGGGAAGCGTCAAACTTGACATTACTACCTACGCATACCGCAGCGACTTTTTCCAGCGCCGCTTTAGGCGGAGTGTTGACAAACACGTTCAGGCCGCTCTTCGCGGAAGAACACAAAGTCTGTCTTCCGTCATCGATTGAAAGGACTACGCGGTATTTACCGGGTTTTTCGAAATTATGCCGGGCCTGCTCCCCCTCTGAGGTCGCGCCGTCACCAAAGTCCCAGGTGTAGGTAAGCGCGTCTTTATCGGCATCGCTCGAACCGGTTCCGTCAAAAATAACTTCTTGGCCGGGACAAGCTGACTGGTCCGCTCCGGCTACGGCCACGGGCTGTTTATTCAAGACGACGCTGATCGTCTCTTCGCTGGTTGAACAGACCGAGCTGCGCCCGTCATTAACAGTTAGTTTAGCGATATACGATCCCCCGGTCTTATACACATGAGTTACTTTCTTGCCCGTTCCACTTTCTCCGTCTCCAAAATCCCAGGAATAACTCAAGGTATCCCCGTCGGCGTCAATTGATTTACCACCGTCAAAAACCACCTCATAATCCTTATTCAAAAGAACGCACATCCGGATATCGCCTCCGGCCCGGGCAATTGGCGGAGTATTAACCAAGATCGGCTTGTTTAGGGAAACTTTGCTGCGGGCAGTATTAGCATTGTCATTGACTGTCAAGTTCACACTATACATACCGCCCTTAGTGAATTTTTTAGTGATTAGTTTACCTTCACCCGTAGTGCCATCTGCGAAATCCCAAAAATAGGTCAGGTTTTCCGGAGTATCATCAGTAGTAGAACTGGCATCAAAGACAATTTCCTGGTTAACACAGGCTGTTTCAGGAGCAATAAATTCCGCCACAGGCGGTATATTCACGTTTACGACCTGAGTTTTGCTGGAGCTATCGCATTTAAGCCCGGAGCTGTCTTTTACAGTGAGTGTAACCGTATATTGGCCTCCTTTTTCGAAAACGTGAGTGACCACCGGCTCAACGCTTGTAGCCGAATCTCCGAAGTCCCAGAAAAAAGACAACTTCTCGTTGTTGGGGTCATAGGAACCTGTTCCGTCAAAGATGAATTTGTTACATTGCATACTTGTCGTCTTCATTGGCGGGGCAATAACCGGGCTTTTTTGCTCGACATTGGATGACTTTTTGACTAAAACAATTTTAACTTCCTTGGTTTTTATGGGAATGCTGACAACAGCCGCTGCGGGTAGAGCTTTGTGCGGCTTTTGCGAGTAATAAATCGGCAACGCATGGCCTTTACGGTCTTTGACCCGGATGGAAGCATTGCCGTATTGCTGTGTTTTCTTGGTAATAATATACTCCAGACAACGGGGCTGGTCAGAAGGACTGACATGAACTGTTGTCTGTGCCCAAACCCCGGATCCGGAATTATCGATCTGGTAATCTTTTTGAGTCAACGGATCATACAATCTTACTGAACCGCCCTCAGGATCCAGGTCATAATTCTCGACGATGATTTCGCTTTCCCCGGCGGGTATTTCAGGATAAAAATACATTTCTTCATTTTTATGAGCAGGAAGCCGCAAAGAGATCTTTTCCGAAAAAGCCTTAACATCTTCCGGATAAACCCGGACTCTGAACAAATTCAGATCATCACCTTTTAATATTAAAGTCTCGATTGGACTGACCACCAGTTTAAACCGGTAAAATCCCTTGATCTTGCTACCCATTTCCTTTGGATAAGGCCCGAACCGGTAATAAGCCCGGTCATACTCCACAGAATCGCTGAAGCTTTTTTTAGCTAATAAACCATCTTCTTTCCCGTAGACAGCGAACTGGAAGATCGTCTCCCAATTTTCTTTTCCGGGATCTTTCTGATCCAGCTTACCGCCTGTATCAGGATCAAAAACATCGATAATGAATCCGGATGCCTGGTTCTCCGGAACATCAAAATAAATGACCTGGTCGGGATTTGCCTTATCACTACCGTCGAAGCGGCTGCCTTGGAGCCCAAAAATACCGAAATACTGGGCCTGGGGATCATTGTTCGGAAGTTCGTAAGCAAAACCCGGATCAAAAATGAACCCGATCATAAAAACTATAGCCCAAAAATAAAATAACCTTTTCATTCCCCCTCCTTAATATTGATAATATCGATTAAAAAGCAGCTGCGAAAACATAGAAGATCTCACCTTTTTCCAAACGAGGTTCACCTTTAAGCTTGAAAATTTGGACGCTTAATTTTTTCTTAACTAACTTCTCGATCTCTTTGTATTTATAATATGGCGACCAGACATCAAATCCGAATGCCTCCGCCCATTCCTGGCGCAGGACCGCTTTTTCATCAACCCTGGGTTTATTATAAAACAGCTTGAATACTTCTCGATTAGAATCCGCATTTGCCGATTCTCGGGTTTCAACCTGGCCGGGTGTAGTTAAAACCGGACCTAACCGATAAAGCAAAAAAACAGAATAATCTTCCAGCTCTTTTTGAATCGGCTGGCTAAGATCCTTTTCCAGTCCGGGAAAATTCATTGGCAACAGACCGTTTGATTTTAATACCAGGCCTTGCGGATCATAAACCTGTATAACTACATTCTGGGCCCAAACAGGAATCTCTGCGTAGAAAATAAAAAAGATCAAAATAATTAAAAGTAAAATTCTGCGCATTAAGACTGCCGGAAAAATATTTTTTATAAGCAATATTTGGGTAATAGTCATTTTTGCAACTCCTTTATTAGACTATACCACAAATTTCCCCGCTTTTCAAGACGATATTGATATTTATTCAATCATATTTTTATATCATAACTCTTTATAAACCAATTACTAACCATTTAAAAAAATTGGGGCCAGAATTATTTTAGTAAGAAATAATCCTGACCCCCGATTTTGTGCCCGATTTTTAATATTTAGCAAATTAGAATAACAACGGCTTAAGCATCAGGCCGTTAATTAAGAGCACCGTAGCTATGGCTCTAAAAACACAACCGGCGATCCACATGCTTTTTCTTTTGAGAAGAGCAGCCACTGAGGAAAGCATAATACCTATCTGGAAAAATACTACTGCCCCGGAAAAACGGGAACCCTTGGTATTCAAAAGCCCATTCTCTATTCCGACTGCTTCGGCATCATTCTTTATCGCGTTCTTTTCTTTGTCATAGCGGCTAATATCCCCAGTAACCGTTTGCAGCTTATTTTCGTACGCGGTTTTTTGCTCAAGATTAACAGCACCGAGCATTTCGACTTCAAAAGCATTCTTTTGACTTTCAGACAGATTCTGTTTTATGCTTTTTGCCTGATAATATGCCCATTTGCTCCCTTCAATCGAGGTCAAAAGCTGAGTTTTAGAAGAACAAGCTGTGCCGCGGGACGCGGCTATCGCGGTCATGACCGCCAGACAGGTTGTGGCCACGGCCACACCCTTCATCCATTTTTCCTGGAACATATCTGCCGCGGTAATCCTCCTTTTAGTTTAAGGGCTGACTGGTTTAGCTTCAGGCTCCTTGGACTCGCCGAAAACGGTCAAAGTAAACTCCAGCGGAACCGCCCCGACACTGCTCTGGGTCTGACGGCTCGGGCCGATACTTAAACGCTCTTTTTCAAAACCGGCGGCAATTATAAAATCATAGACTGATTTAGCCCGGGCCTGGGCGAGTTGTTCAAGAGCCGCTCTGTCCGGCTGTCCCCCCTCGATAATTTGGCGCCTCATCTCGGTTTTAAATTCATCCTCGGTATGGCCTTTAGCTTGATAATCCCTGGCGAATCTCCAATAAGCGTGTAAACCAAAATGGATCTTATACATGTCTTCGATCAAACGAAAATCGGTCCAGGCTGATTCTTTTCTTTTGGCCTTGAATTCATTTTCATAAGCCTCGGTTTTGATCGTCTTCCAATCGGCATCGGGATCATAAGTACCGTTGATTTCGATTGAAAGTTTCGGACGCTGTTTTAAAACATTAAGAATAGCCTTTAATTTTTCTTTAACCGGTTCGCTTAATTCGGCCTTCCCGGGCTCAAAAGACACGTAACCTAATTCTTCCGTTCCGGATTCAGAGCCCATCATCGAAACCAGCGACATAAACGGCGAAGTCACCAGTTTAAGAAAAAAGTTTTTGACCACCCGGCCGAGAAGATGGAAATACTGGAATTCCGGCTGGCTCATGTCACCCTTGACCGGCAAAGAGATATCGATCCGCCCCTGGGGATCCTCGAGAAGCGCCACTGCCAATCCGAACGGTAAAGGCAAAGCGTCTTTACTTTCAACTTTTTGCCCGAAATCAAAATGCTGCACCAGCAGCTTATGCCGGGCGTTGATCTTGTTGCCGGAGATCCGGTAATCCATTTTCAAATCAAGTTTTCCCTCTTTAACCCCGCGGCCGGTGTATTTGCCGACATAAGGAGTCAGGACTTTCAAGGCATAATCATTGAGAGAGAACGTAGTTTCCAGTTCCATGGGCTGCAGGAACGGTTTAAGCATAGCCTCCGCTGAAATTGACCCTTTCTCATCCAGTTTAGCCTGCATAACCACCTTGGTTTGACTGCGGGGATCAGTGGAAAAGTTGGTCACGTTGATATCGATAGCGCTTAAGGTAGTTGAGAAATTCGGAGTTACAGTCCGATCAACCAACGAAACTTTGCCTTGCTTTAAACTGATCGAATTTACGATTATTCCAGGAATTGGTTGAGACGAAGGCGCTGCAACCGCAGCTTTCTGGCCGCCAGCCTCGACTTTAGAAACTTTGGACTTTTCTGCGCTCGATTGACCCCCATCCGGTTTTGCGGCTGGCTGAAGATCTTTGGGGATCAGCTCCAGAAGGTTTATTTTGTTTCCCGGCAGAAGCGCAACATTGACCGTAAACCCGTTAATACCAATGGATTCAACCTGATAAACTTTCTTAAACAGACTTAAGAAACTGGCGTCCAGCCAGAATTTATCAAAACCTACCATGAGTTTCTTGTCCGCGTCCATGATCTGCAATCCGTTTACGCTGACTTTGAGCAAAAACGGGTTAAACCAGACTGAACGAACGGACACAGGATGATTAATAAGCTTGCTGGCCTGGGAACTAACTATCCAGGGCGCGGTGACAGGAATAACAATAAAAGCGAGGAATAAATAGAAAACGCCGATTCCTAAAATAACTCTAAAGAAGATAATCCCGATCTTTCTCAGTAATGGCCAAATGGTCTTACCCCCTTTTATTTTTATTCCTGGATTCGGATTTCTAGACGGCAGGCTGGTTAGGCTGAACTGGCTTGGGTTTCGCTGCTTTGGGATCTTCAGTTTTATTATTCGGGATTTCCGTGATGATCGCCTTGAATTGGTGGATCTCTCCGCATTTGCAGAAAGACTCGAATTTGGGAACCATCAGTTCCTGGCCGAGATATTTAACCTTGGCCCGGCCGCCGCACTTTTCGCAATAAAAAGTAAAAAAACCTCCAGTTATGCCGCCGATAACTTTGTTGGTATTCATGCCTGTTTTAAATGTCTGCTCAAGCATTGCCCCTCCGTTTTTTAAGTTAGATATAAAAAGAGCTTAGATTCATTTTATAAGATACCAGATAAAAGTCAAACTATTTAATCTGCACTTATCCGGCAAATGCGCTATTTATTTCTTGAATATTCCCCGTAAAAGGCTGCCTACCGCTTCTTCGGTTGAGGATTTATCCGAGCCTTGCTGTCCTGCAGAACTTTGCTCTTCGGAAGTCCCGGTGGCGGAACCTTGAGAACCCCCGGATTTTTCCAGGGCCTTAAAGATCTGCTGCTTGAGCTGATTCTGCACCAGTTTCTGGGCGATATACTGGCCATCCACATTAAACTTCATTTCGCCGGCTTTTCCGGAGATTTTCAGCGGGATCAAAATCTGTTTTTCTTCGTTTAAAAGATACTGCAATTCGGAAACCTGAGAGACCATGGCCGCGGAAAGATCTGATGGGATCAATAATAGCCCTTCTAAAGAATAGCTGCCGCTTATTCCCGCCTGGCCGCTTCCTTTAAAAATAAATTCATCGGCGCCTACTGACAAATCAGTAATAACCAGCCGGCCGTTCTCGATAACCACCGGCAATTTAATATCCGATAAAGCCGTATCCTTGGCAATAAGCTTTTTTTGATATTTGTCCGGCAAACCAGCTTCAATTCTTTGAGATAATCCGGGGATCAAAGAGATCTTATCTAAAACTGTACGCAGGACATTCATGTCTTTAAACTTGGCTTGGACTATCGAAATATCGGCGCTGCCTGATAAAGCCGTTTTCAAAGCTTCCGGGGTAAATCCCGAGCCCTTAACCTTGGCTTTACCTGAAACAACCCCTTCGACTTTTACCGGAGAATTATCCTGAGATACCATATCCTGTAATTTTAGATCTTTAATTTCAACGCCGGCACTATATTGCTGTGAAGCCGGATAATCTTCCAGGCTGCCGGAAGCAGTAATTAAGCCTTCGTTAATTTTGGCGGAGGCAGTCTCTAGCACAATATTCTTCTCCGTTATTTTCGCCTTCGCTTCAATGTTTAGGACCGGAGAAACTAATTCCTTGAATTGCAGGCTGCCATTAGTTAAAATACTCTCCCCCGCCAAAGTTTTTAAGCCCTCGGGACCGGCAATAACTTTATCCAGATTAAAATTAAGGCTGCCTTTAAGGCTATTCGGCAAAACCGCGCCTTTAGCCATAGGAAACGCAGCCGGGACCTTGGCCATCAGGATTTCCGCGAGCTCCGATACCCCTTTAAGTTCAAAAATAGTCATTTGATTAGTCTTAAGATCAAAACTCACTTTGCCTTCAATAGAGACGTTTTCCTTATCGCTTAAAACTGCGGCTGAGACTGTAAAAGGAAAAACTTGGGTCAAAGAAACTTTACTCACCGTAGAATTCAGCTCCTTGACTTCCAGGCGGACTGGCGGATCAAAAGAATAATCGATATAATTAACAGTACCTTTAAAAGCCTTGATCGTAGAGATCATGATCGCCGGTATAGCCACAGCTGCGGCTGCCGGAGACGACTTAAGCAGCTGCTTGCCGGCTTGAGCGGGCTTGGCGATCGTCTGGACATTAATACTGCCGTCTTTCTTACGGATGATAGTTATTTGAGGAGAATTAATGATAATACTCGAAATTTCGACTCTTTTCCGAAAGATATATCCAAACGCGTCCACGCCGACGGAAATTTCCTTAACCGAAAAGAAATTACCTTTACCGAACTCCGGGTCTTCGGCGATGGAAAGATCGCTGATCTTTAAGCTTATCCCTTGAGTTAAAGAAATTCCCAGATCAGCTTTTCTAAAATCAACCCCACGCGACATTGCTTTAGCCGCTTCGCTAGTAATCTGCGGTTTGTAGCGGTTAACGTCAAAAGTCTTAATAAATATCACCGTGGCGATCACAGTTAAAACGATCAACCCTAAAAATGAAATAAACACTATTTTAAATATTTTCATTCCACTCCTCCCGGAGGAAAAACCCGAAATAAACCAAACATCTTAGATTATCCTAATATTCCCTTCCTTATTTTACTTTCCACTCTCCATTTAAAGACTCGACCGGCGTTCCGGAAGGAGCTTGAGCAGCAAGCTTTTCCGCGTAAACCTTCTCTATCTGCTCCAAAGATTCGCCGTATTTCTGGGCCAAAGAACGGTAAATAAGCATCCGATCGGCGTTTTCCACCTGGACCAAATCCCTAACCGCACTATCAACTTGTTTAGAATTTTTGATTTCCACTAGGCCCAATTTATTTTCTCCGACTACGCCTTGTGCTTCCCAGGAATCTAAAGACGAGCGGCGGTCTTTGCGCCGCAAAGCCGCTTGTTCCACGTCCGGGCTCAACCCCTCCTGGGCATAAACCTCAGCCACCGCAAAATTAAGCCAGCTCTGATCTCCCGGCTTCTTTCCGGTTTTAGCTTTATCTCCGGCAACGATGTTTTCTATAGAATCAATATCCTTCTGCACATGCTGATAAATATCCAGGCGCATGGCAATATCAACTTTGATCGGCTCTTTGGATCCTCCGACATTTACCCGCGCGCAGCCAAAACCGATGGCCGCCGCGATCATCATCAGCAACAGGATTTTCTTCATTTTATCCTCCCGGGATTAAAATTGTGTAAAGTAATATTCAAACTGCGTTTGCCTGCGCTGCCGTCTAAGTTTACCAGAAAAACAATGTTATTGTCTTCAAGCGATAAAGTGGTTTTATTGGTATTATAACGGTAATTTTTAAAACTTTCCACTACTAAATCTAAAGCCTGGCCGGAGGAGCGAGCCATATTCTGGAGAAATTGGGTGTCTTTGATGGTCAATACCCCTCCCTCTTTACCGGAGCCTAAATTCCCCTCCAGAACTTCTAACCCCTGATTATCTCCCTGCAATTCCAGGAAGCCGTTCACTTTACCACTGACCTCGGCTTTTTCATCTAAAGCAAAATCTTTCATGAAAGTATCCAGATCGAGGTTGGTAAAATCCACTCTCAACTGATACCCCAGGTTTGAGTCAAGCTTGATAAGACTATCACCTTGGAATATCCCGCCTAAAAGCTGTCCCGATAAAGAATCAAAATACAGATAATCGTCTTTCAGTCTGGTTTTACCCTTAATACCCAAAACTTTTAACTTTTCATACGTAAACTCAGAACAGCTGATCTCTCCATTATCGTTTGTCCGGGACACTTTTAAATATCCGCCGGCCAGCCGGGTTTTATTTAACTCCAGATAATCTACGATAATCTCACAAGATTCGATCGCCCCCATAATATCGCCGCGAAATGCTTTAAGCATTGATGCCGGGCTAAAACCGATTGTCAGGGATTTTATTTGTAAGTCGTAAACAGGCACTTTACTGACCTGGATACCGTTAAAAATAATCCTATGAAAAAAGTTGAACTGACATCCAGAGATCGCCGCATTGCTGCCGGGCAGGCGGGCCTTAAGTTGCTCGCGGGCTACAAACAGAATAAGCGGATTTACTGATAATGCCAGGACAAAAATGCTTATACTAACAATGGCCAATATGCGGCTGAAATGTTTCATCTGATGGTCATTAAAATTAGGCGTTATCAGGAATTTTGCGCAGGTATTGCCTTCTCCGAACGGGCTTTTGATAAACTGGCGGCTCTTATGGGCAGAACGATCTCTACGCTTGTCCCTTGCCCGGGCTTGCTTTTCACCAAGATCTCGCCGTCGTGCAGATCGATTATCTGCTTGCAGATCGACAGTCCCAGCCCTGTTCCCTTGGATTTAGTGGTGAAAAACGGCTCAAAGATCTTCTTAGCCAGCTCATCACTGATCCCTTCCCCGTTATCCTTAAAAGTTATCATGATCTGCCCCAAAGCGGTTTTGGCTGCCAGGACGCCGATCTGTCCTTCTTTGTCCACGCAGGCGTCAAAAGCGTTATCCAGGATATTATGAAAAACTTCCTTTAACTGCAGGGGATCCGCCCAGATCACTTCGTCTTTTATTCCCAGGATATTCCTGTTTAAGATCATTTTTCTTTTCCTGAACCGCTCCAGCGCGGAATCAATGCATTCGTTTAACAGCTGGGAGATTTTTACCGGCTCGAACCTGGGGATCTTGATCCGGGCGTAGGAAAGCAGATTGGAGATGATCTGCTCGGATTCGATGATCTTAGTCTCGATATTGGCCAGGTTAGACTCGATCCGGGGGCTGTTGACTTTGATCTTTATATTGTAGGCCGCGACGCGGATAGCGCCCAGGGGATTACGCAGTTCATGCGCCACTGTAGCGGCAAGCCTGCCGATCTCCAGAAGCCTGTAAGACTTTTCCAGTTTATTCTGGGCGGCAATTCGCTTCTTGATCTCAGCAAGCATGCTCTGGTTGCTTTTGATAAGTTCCCGGGTCTGTTTTTGAACTTCAACTTCGATCCGCAGATTAGTATTTTTCAGGGCATCTTCCGCGGCTACCCGTTCGGTAACATCGTGCCAGACCACCATAATACAAATGACCTTGCCCTGGCTGCGAACGGGAGACGCCGAGACAAACACCACGTGTTCATTACCTTCAACGTCTCTTAAAACCAACTGCCTGTCTTGCACGACCTTTCCCTTGAAAGCCTGGGCCGAAGGAAGATTTTTCAGAGTGATCTTTCTCCCGCTGGCCAGATGAGCATTCAACTTAACGACCACGTCTTTCAGATTTAAATTCTCAGGATTAAAACCCAACTTCTTGATTGCAAAAAGATTAGCCTTGATTAACACTCCTTGCGGGCTATAGATAAAAACCGGTAAAGGCAGAGAGTTGATCACAAAATCATACTCCTGGGAATACAATAAAGCTTCCGCAGGGATGATTTTCTGTTTACTTTTAGAATTAGTTCCCTTTATGGCCATAAATTGATTTTTCCACAAGTAATCACGCTAAACATCGATTTTGATTGAGTCTCTTTCGACTTGGACTGGGTAGGTCTTGAGATTGAAGGTCTTCTCCGGTCCGCTTAAAACTTCCCCGGTAGTAATATCAAACTGGGCATAATGCAAAGGGCAGGTCAGGATATAGCCGTCGAGAGTGCCTGTTTCCAGAGAGCCATTCATATGGCTGCAGCGGTTGTCAATGGCGTAGAATTTGCCGTCATAATTACAGACAGCGATTTCCCGGCCATCTATTTTCGCGGCTTTCATTCCCCCGCCAGCGATATCCGATAATTTAAATGCCTCTTGGAACATCTCGTCCTTTCCGGACCTGGCTTTCCGGGATCTGCTTAAGGGAATCAGGATCAATTACTTCTTTATGCACGAACAATCCGCACCAGCAGCGTTTCATGGCATCAAAATGTTCGCGGTGAAAAGGTATGCAAGGGCAAACGATCAACATATTCTTTTCCCGGTCTCCGGTGATAGCTTTGCAGGGGCAATAAGGGATCCCATGCTTTTGCTCAAGTTTTACTTCCTGCTCTAAACAAAATTCCACCAACTCCTCATCCGGGCTGAATTTATAGCCAAGAGGGCCTACTACTTTCTGGAAGAAAAATCTTAAAGCTTGTTTACGGGACTCAATGCGCATTACTATATACCTAAAAGTTCGGAAAATCTTTCCGGATCAAAACCCTCTACCACTTCGTTTCCGATAATCACAAAAGGAAAAGAATTCCCTGCGCCAAAACGCGACATCTCAGCCAGGATTTTTCCCTGCTCTTTAGGGGGCGCCAGATCGTAATCCACGCATTCCACCGGGATCTTCTGCTCTTTAAAGTATTTCTTGGTTTTCAAACACCAGGGACAGGTACTTAAAGTATAAAGTTTTACGTTTTTCATCTGGCCTCCTTACAATTTTACATAGATATTTCCGTCTATGATCTTCCACTTGTAGACCTTGATCTTGATCTCCTTGGCTTCCAGCAGTTCGCCGGTGCGGATATCGAAACGCCAGTCGTGGCAAGGGCATTTAAGAATATAGCCGTCAAGAGCACCGCCGCGCAAAGGACAGGCCATATGCGCGCATTTATTGGAAACCGCGTAGATATCGTTGCCGGTTTTGCGAATTATGAGCACGCCGATACCCTTAGGGGAAACCAGCTTGACGCTGTTTTCCTGTAATTTGTTCTCTTCAATCGCAGCTATCCAGCCAGACTCGGCCATGGACATAATTATACCACCAAAAATAAAGGACAGAATTCAAATCTTTTGTTGAATTATTATATTTTTCTAGTATACTAATTATAATTAAAAAATTTTAATGGGGCCAAAAATATGGAAACTAAAAAACAGATCCTGATAGTGGATGACGAACCGGATTTCCTGGAAATGTTCCGCTTTATCCTGGAAAACGCCGGCTACGGTATTACCACCGCGAACTCACCTGAAGAAGGTTTGGAAAAAGCCAAGAAAAACCCAGACTTGATCCTGCTGGATCTGAAGATGCCGCGGATGACCGGCCATGAAGTCTGCAGATGTCTTAAAGAAAACACCGACACCATGAATATCCCGGTCGTCATTTTGACCTGCGAAACCGGTATCCTGGATAAAGTCCAGGCTTTTAATCTGGGGGCTTTGGATTTTATCAACAAAGGTGCTCCTATTGAAGAGCTTCTGGCCAGGATCAAATCTATACTTAAAAGGACAACGGTTATTTTAGGCAACCTTTCGGAAAGCGAAAAAAACGAAAAGATCATGCAATTGGCCAAGATCATTGAAGAAAAAAATATCCGCACCGTCTTCCAGCCGATCGTCACTCTGGCCAGCCGCCAGCCTATCGGCTACGAGGCCCTAGCCCGCGGTCCTAAGGGGACGTTTTTCGAGAATCCGCTTAATCTTTTCGCTTTAGCCACCGAAGCAAATATGTCTTATCAGTTGGATACGCTCTGTCTGGACCTGGCGGTAAAAAGAGCTAATAGCTATATCAAGCAGAAACTTCTTTTCCTAAATATAGACCCCAATGTTGTCAGCAGCGATTACCTGCAAAAACTGGAGTTTCTCAAAGGGACGACCGTCCCCGCTTCCCAGATATGCCTGGAGATCACTGAAAGAACTTTCGTCACAAATTTCGAGAAACTGGCGAAAAATCTGAATAATCTTAAACCTATGGGAGTAATGATCGTTATCGACGACCTGGGGGAAGGATATTCCAGTTTAAGGGCGATCGTGGAACTTAAACCCAACTTTATCAAAGCTGACATGAGCCTGGTCAGGGATATAAACTCCGACCTGGTAAAACAAAGCTTGATGAAAGTCATCTGCGAACTTGCACAGCGCACCAATGCCACCCTTATCGCTGAAGGGATAGAAACCGAAAAGGAATTTGATACCCTGGTTTCCTTAGGCGTCCAGTTCGGGCAAGGCTATTTATTCGCCAGGCCCTCTGAATTCACTTAAATCTACTTTCTTAAAACTCGCTCCTCTACTTTTAAAACATATTCGTTGCCCACCAACAAAAGCACATCGATCTGATAATTATCGCCGGCCAAACGCTGCAAATCATCCAAAGCTGACTTCTTCAAAACGCAGTAAGTTATTGGCTGAGAAGCCAAAAAAACCCGGAGCTTCTTATCGGTGTTTATAAACGGAATAGGATGCGGGCTGAAAAAATTGTCGCTTCCGGAATCGAATACCGCGGCCCGGGATCCGGTATAAAAATGGACTCCCCGGACAAAAGCTTTAGAGCACAAAATAACACTTTGATTTATCGGCTGTTGAGAAAGGTATTCCGAGACTTTCCGGGATGAGACATAAGGATCAATGTTGGTTAAAGGTATGGCTATTAGGATTGCCGGCAATAAAGCCGCCTGAATAAAAAAAGCCGGCTTAGGCTTTCTTAAAAAGACAAAAACCAAGGCTCCGAAGGAAATCACCCAGCCTAAGAACGCCAAGATCTGAACCACCCGCCCGGAAGAGAAATATAACGGGTATTTGGCCGCGGCCGCCCTCACAGCGACCGGGATTATCAACAAAATCAAAGCCGTTACCCAACCTAGAACCCGGCCAAAGCCGGTTTTACGACTTAAAACTTTCTCTACAAAAAAGTCTCCGGCAATTAAAGCTAATGCCGGGAATAAAGGAAAAATATAACTTACCAGCTTGGAATGCGCGGGCTGGAAGATCGCGAAAACCACCCCCAGCCAGCAAACCAGAAAAACCGAAAATGCAGAAAGCTTCTTTTTCAACCGTTTGAAAATCGACCATAAACCGGCGGCCACGTAGAAAGTCCAGGGAAACATGCAGCCCAGCATGGAAAACGGATAGAAATACCAGCGGTCATTGTGCGGGTGTTCGGCCACAAAGACGCGGCGCAAATGGTCATTAACCCAGAATTCCCTGATAAAACCATTTCCGTAGTTCTTAAGCATATAAGCGTACCAGGGAACGGCAATAACTGCGAAAAAAACCAGCCCCCAGAACGCTGCCGGGCAGAAAATAAATTTCAGTTCCTTACGCCAGATCAAAAACATCAAGGCCACCAGCCCCGGGATCAATATTCCCAAAGGCCCTTTGGTCAGGACCGCAAGAGCGGAAAATACGAAAAATAACGTGACACCTAAGTTCTTTTTGCTTTTAGCATACCCCCAGTAGAAAGCGGTCAAAGCAAAAAGAATAAACATTGAGAAGATGAGGTCCGTGAATACCGTGCGGGCTAACCCCAGATACAAAACGCTGGAGCCCAGGATCAAAGCCGAATAAAAAGCCTTTTTTCTCTCGCCAAACCCGGCAAGGCCGAGGATATAAAGGGAAATTACTCCTAAGAGCGCGAAGATAGCCGGAAATATCCTTCCGGCAAAAGCGGTGATCCCAAACATCAAAAATCCCATCCGGATCAGCCAGTAGGTGAATATCGGTTTCTCAAACTGCGGCTGGCCGAAGATGTAAGGGGTAAGCCAGGAATTATGTTTCACCATTTCCTTGGCCGAATCCATATAAAAAACTTCATCAGGATTAGTCAGGCTTAAGCCGGTGTTTCCTATAATAAAGAATAAAACCGAAAGGAGGATCAGGATAAAAACATGTTTTTCCCACTTGGCAATCTTCTTCATGGGTTTCGGGAGGCTAACAACTCGCTGACCGTAGTAAGCACGAAACCTCTCGCTTTTAATTTTTCCACTAACATGCTCACAGCTCTTACGGTCTCGTCCCTGTTCCCACCTTCGGTGCCGAAGAATCCTCCGCTGTCGTGGAATAAAATAATGTCACCCGGCTTGACCCGGGCCATTATGAACTTAACAATATATTTATCATCAAAAGTTACCCAATCTTTGGAATTCAAGCTCCAGAGAATAGTCTCATAACCGAGCTTATTTATCAGTTTTTTATCCTTATCGGTCACCCAGCCCTTGGGAGGCCGCATCAAAACCGGGGTCAACCCGGTTGCCTCTTTTATGGCTTTCTCGGTATCCTTGATCTCCTTTTCCAGTTTGACGGTGCTGGAATTAAAAATTACCATGTGGTTATATGTATGATTCCCGACTTCGCTTCCCTGAGCAACTACCATCCTGGCTATCTGAGGATAAGCTTTAACATGTCTGCCGAGCATAAAAAATGTGGCTTTAACCTTATTTTCCTTAAGCACTGCCAGTATTTTAGGCGTCCATTCCGGTGACGGACCGTCATCAAAAGTCAAAGCTACCATCTTAAGCGGAGTATCAACGTGATAAATAGTGCTCTTCCTGACAAAAAGCACTTCGTCAAAAAATAAGCAAATCCAGACAAAGAATATTGACAGCCCAACCAGGACAAAAGAGGAAAAAAAGATTATCTTTTTGGTAAATAGTTTCATAATGGAATATATTATACTACTATTGCGGGAAAATTTGCGAGATTTTGTAAAAGAGAACCGACGGCTCTGGAAAAGAAAAAAAAGGCCCGGCATCCATACGGAGCCGGGCCAGTTTATTTAAAGTTATAACTTGACTACGTTGGTAGCCTGTTCGCCTTTAGGACCTTTTTCGATCTCGAACTCTACTTCTTGTCCCTCGTTCAAGGATTTATACCCCTCACCCTGGATCGCGCTGTGATGAACGAATACGTCATTTCCGTTCTCAGGAGTGATAAAACCATAACCCTTTTGGTTGGAAAACCACTTTACTTTGCCTCTTGCCATCTGTACTTCCTCCTCTTTGCTAATCATAGTAAACCCCGTTAGAAATCTCCATCAGCTTTACCTCCCCAACGGGGTAAACGACTAAATGAAAAAACCGAAAAGGTTAGACATCCAAACCCTTCCGGCTTTCAGACTTCTAATCTTTATTTACTACGGAAAAAAGTATACCATAAACCTTAAATTTGTCAACGCTATTTTTATTCAATTTATCTGGACCATAACTCTTTACGCTGCAGTCAATTACACGGAAGGCAAAAAAGCGAATTTTCGGTTTAAGGCCTTAACTGCTTCGAACCAGCCTAAACTGGCAATTCCGCTGACAAAAGTGATCAAAACATCTTCGGCGGAAAGGATCTCAAAGTGGAAGAGACTACGCAGGGCAGGAACGTAAATAACCAGACCCAGGGCGACTAAAGCCGCGCTCACAACTCCCACCAACGCCGTATTCTTGGCCTTGATGATCCCAGCAAGGTTCCTGGACCAGGAAAGATTAGTCATGATCACCATGATATTAGCGAAAACCAGCGTCGCGAATGCCAGAGTTCTGGCTTCAAGTTCGCCTTTATTAAAACGTAACGCCAGGACAAAAACCGCGAACACCACTGCCAGGATGCTTAACCCCTGGAGCAGGCTGAAAAGAAAAGCTTTTTTGTTGAACAGCGACTCCCGCAGATTGCGCGGCGGCCTTTTCATGATATTTTTCTCTTCAGGGCAGGCCTCGAATACCGTTGAACATGCCGGGTCGATGATCAATTCCAGGAAAGCTATATGCGCCGGCAAAAGCGCAATGGGCATATTGAATAAAACCGGCAAGAACGACATTCCCGCGATCGGCACATGGATAGCGAAAATATAAGCTATAGCTTTCTTTAAATTATCAAAGATCCTCCGCCCCAGCTTTACCGCGTGAACGATCGAGGAAAAATCATCATTCAGCAATACCAGAGCCGAAGCTTCGCGGGCCACGTCAGTCCCCCGCTCTCCCATGGCAATGCCGATATTGGCGGACTTTAAAGCCGGAGCGTCGTTAACCCCGTCCCCGGTCATGGCCACAACCCCGCCGTTAGCCTTTAAGGCGTTAACGATAGCCAGCTTCTGTTCGGGGACAACCCTGGCAAAAACGCTGACTGTTTTGATCCTCTCCCTAAGCTGTAAATGGTCCATCTTTTCCAACTCCGCTCCGGTAATGCAGTAGTCGGGATTATTCAAACCGATTTCCCGGGCGATATGCTTGGCGGTACCCGGATAATCACCGGTGATCATGATCACCCTCATTCCCGCCTCTTGCGCCTCTTTGATCGCCGAAGGGACAGTCGGCCGGATCGGGTCGATAAACCCTAAAAGGCCCACAAATTCGAATGCAAAATCATGCTGGGCATCCGGAAGGTCGGTCTTTTTAAAAGAAGCCCTGGCTACCCCCAGGACACGCAATCCCCGGCCGGACATTTCCTCTATACATTTGATCAATTGATCATGCTGGGCATGATTAAGATGACAAAGATCTCCTATAGCTTCAGGAGAACCTTTAGCGGCAATAATAAAATTCAGCTTATCCGGAGACTCCCAGACATGCGATAAAGCCAAAAGCTGCTTGGAAAGCGTGTACTCCCGGACCAGCCTCCAGTTATTATGGATATGCTCGGAATCGGATAAATAGAATTCACCTAGACGCTTCACTTCTTTCTCGATGGGGTCAAAGGGGTCTTTCTGGCTGGCCAGGATCCCGTATTCGATCAGATCGTGCACTGTCTCCGGCAAAAATCTGGATTTGTTGGTGTCCACGTCATAATAATCGCCTTTGACGCAAAGAGTGGTCAAATGCATGGCGTTAAGAGTTAAAGTCCCGGTTTTATCCGTGCACAATACCGTGGCCGCTCCCAGGGTTTCTATAGCCGGAGTGCGCCGGGTCAGCACTTGACTCTTGGAAATACGCCAGGCTCCTAAAGTAAGGAAAATGATCAGGACGACCGGAAATTCTTCCGGAAGCATAGCCATGCTCAAAGTCAGCCCGGAAAGGATCCCTTGGATCCAGTTACCTCTGGTCAATCCGTAAATCAATATTACCAGCAGGCAAAGAGTTATTCCGGCCAGGGAGAAATTCTTAACGATCTTGTTGGTTTCTTTCTGCAGCAAAGTATCTTCTTCGCGGATACTCTGCAAGGCTTTACCGATCTTGCCCATTTCGGTATGGATCCCGATGGATGTTACTTTGGCTATTCCCCGGCCCTGCACCACCAAAGTCCCGGAAAAAACAAAAGGCAGGTCGTCTCCGCCGGGGCGTTGGGCCGGCCGCCGTCCGTCCGATTCAGATTTTCGGACATGAATCGATTCACCGGTCAACAAAGACTCATCGACCGATAAATTGGAGCAGGACAAAATCACTGCGTCCGCCGGAACGCGGTCACCTTCTCTTAGAATTATAATGTCATCCTTGACTACCTCCCGGCCGGCGATCCTAATTTGTTTTGAGTCGCGGATAACCAGAGCCCGAGGGCTGGAAAGGTCGCGCAAGGCCTCCAAAGTGCGTTCCGTCTTGCGCTCCTGGTAAAACGTAATCCCCACCACCACCAAAACAAACGAAAGCAGCATAAGACCATCTTTAGGCTCGCCTAAAAAGAAATAAATCGACCCGCAGCCGATCAACAACAACAACATCGGCTCTTTAACCACGCTAAAAAATATCAGAAAAACATTACGCTTCTTCTGAGAAGGCAGCTCATTATAACCGTCCCGCTGCAACCTTTCCTTGACTTCTTGGCCGGAAAGACCTTTTATCTCTTCGATCTCTTTACCTGCAAACATCATCAATTCCTTTCGTCTATTTCCAGCCCCGGAGGAGATTTTTTCCATTGATAACCCTGGGAAGCCTCTTGAAATCCCAGAGCAAAAAGCTCGCGCATTTCTACCGGATCAAAAAACTCTTTTGATTTAGACTTAAATGTTGCCGGGATGTAAGCAAGATTAAAATCCCCTTTGCCTAATCTTGTAAAAGTATACAATTGATAAAGGTCACCGATACTCTGGGCGTTAGTCATGGTGTCAATGGCCCGTTCGGCGATAGAAAAAAGCGTATCCGGGGTTTCTTTCCAGACAGGATGCGTAAAGCCGTTCCTGATCACAAAAATACTGTATTTTATCCGGGAAGTATCCATGCCCTTTTGAGTGACCGCCTTATCAATGCCTTGCAAAACGTCATAAAGAAAAAATACCTGCTTGACCGTTCCCCCGTCAACGTGCATTTCATCATAAATCTTATCGTCGACCTTGACATCAAAATATACCGGAGCAAAAGCCGCGGGAATAGTCGCGGAGGCCAGAATGATCTTGCGGAACAGCTCTAACGCGTTATCGTCTGCCATATTTGCGATCTTGCCCATATCCCAGATAACCAGGCGTTGAGCGTCCAAATCGGTAGTCCCCACATAGAACCTGCGGCCTTTCCGGTATTCGGCGGCAACTTCTTTAAGCAACTCTTTATCGAAATACCGGGCCAGAAGCCTGCGCAAAGGGCTGTTATTGGTAAAAGAATCCCCCAGCAGGACCGACAATAACCCCTTATTCTTCCAGACATCTTTGGTCGAATATTTAGTATAGAATTCCTTCAATTCGTCGTCATACTTGCTCCCTAAAAAAGCATAAGTTCCGATTACCGCTCCGGTGCTTATCCCGGTAACGATCTGGAACTCCGGCCGGGTCCCTGCTTTTGACCAGCCGCAAAGCAAACCCGCACCGTAAGCGCCTTTTGCCGCCCCGCCGGAAATCGCCAGCGCGGAGTAATTTTTCTCTGTTTTAAAATCAAGAAAAGAAAATCCTCCGGATTCCTCCTGTTCCAGTAATTTTATGAAGTCATTGATGAAAATATCGCTGGGTTGGTCGCTAAAAGCCCGAACGTCAGGAGCGCCCAGAACCTGAGCCCTGCTTACCAGATCTGCCGGCACAGCATGGCGCATCCTCGCGCATCCGGTTAGAATAATAAGCGTTATTAACAGATAAAACAATTTTCTTGTCATTCTTTCAACCACGGATAACCTATTCTCATTTTACGGCTGATTCCGATTATTTTATTCGCGCTTCTGTTTTGATATTAATCATTATATCATGCTAATTGAATAATGGAACGAGATTTGGCAAAACAAGAAAGGCGGGCACATTTGTGCCCGCCTTCCATAAAAACTTCGATGCCCTTCTACTCGAGAGCTTACTTCTTGTAGGACTTCTTGGTCGCTGCTGTTGCAGAAGGAATAACTTTTACTTTTTCAGCGACGTTGCTTCCGGCTTTAAGGGTAATACTCACTTCTTGCTTTACTTTCAAAGTCGATATGACTGCCGGTTCAACTATTATCTTTTTTTCTGTATCCGTTTTACTTATTTTTACCACTATTTCGTTCTTGGCCGTATTAATAGAGATGATTTTCCCCTTGATAACCTCGGTTTTGACCTCTGCCTTGACTTCAGCCTTCACCTCAGGCTTGACCTCAGCCTTAACCTCGCTTTTCGTCACGCTTGTTGTATTCGTAGTTTGAGCAAAACTCATTGCGGTTATCCCGCTGATTAAAAACAATATAACTAAAATACTGACTATTTTTCTCATTTTAGCATCCTTTTTTGGAATAAGTTTTTAAGAAATATTAAATGCCGGATTTAGACTGTTCCTAAAATCGAGGAATTACCTGGAGGGGATTTTTCATGTCTGGCTAAATCCTCTATAACCGATTGCGGAGAAAGCGAGCTAGTCCGATACGCATATAAAATTCCGGAGCATAACAAGATGCCGGCAAAAAACTCCGTATAGAGCGATAAATCGTTCGTATTGCATAGGGTTTCAAATAGAGAATCCTCATCTTCGTAAACAGCTTTGCAAAAAAGAATAACGGAAACCGCTATTATGCAAACTAAAATAAAACTTACAGAATTATGTTTTTCCATCTTTGAGACTCGTTATTGGTGAAACTTTGCGCTTTTCGCAACGATGTATTATAAAACTAAATATGAGGGTTAGCAAGAAAATTCGGGGATTAGAAAAATAGCCATGAGCACATTAAGTGATCATGGCTATAACCTCTCCCCCACACAGAGGCGGGATAATTTAATGGTTACCACTCAAGTTCCCCGGAGAAACTATAAAGGAACCTTACCGAATGGTTTTTATTTTTTATCTGTCAGAACTAACCAGAGCACATGGATCAATCCCGGGACAAAACCCAAGAGTGTCAAAACAATATTAATCTAGAAATGGTTCATAACGCTAACCTGCATAAATGCCGCAACCGGCGGAAGCACGATTGCAAAAATTATTTTTACAATCTTCGTAGGCGTCTCCTTTTTTAAAAAGTTATGCCTTGCCTTTTTTCAGCGTGTTGAGACCTTTCACCACAATAAAGATCGAAAAAGCGACAATTATGAAATTGATCATGGTGTTGATAAACTGCCCGTAATTGAGAGTAACAGCAGGCAAAGGGGGCACATCCTGCGTAGCTGCTTTAAGAATTATCTTGAGATTCTTAAAATCCACGCCGCCGAGTAATAACCCTATAGGGGGCATAATAATATCATTTACCATAGATGTGACTATCGTGCCGAACGAAGCGCCGATGACTATGCCTACTGCCATATCAACCGCATTGCCTTTGACCGCGAACTCCTTGAATTCCTGTACAAAAGACATACCTACCTCCTTTGTGTTAGTTGCTCATCCATGCGAAGAACCTCAAGACTCGCCGCTTTTCCTGCGAAAAAGAAAAACAATCACCTTCTTGGCGAATTTAAACAACTTTATCAACAACCAGACCGTCAAAGCTATCAACACTACGATAACGATAGTGGCAATGACCAGATGTCTGATAATCATATAAAGAACAAACATGGACAAGCCATCTTCCGTCGTACTGACAACGGCGTTACTGACCGGCTCAGGAGAGGCATTGATAGCTAATCGCGCGCTGGCTTTGGTAAACTGGATCCCTCCGGAAAGCGTACCGCAGAGCATGGCCAAGGGAATTTGAGCGACCGGCTCCAGGTTTGAAGCTGCCATATACCCTAACGTAGCGGTTCCGATTTAGCTTAATGTATTTATTTACATCCCGCTCCAAAATCCTATACCCGCCGCGACTGCCTTCTTGGTAAGCTATTAATTTCTTATCGCGGATCAATTTTCGGACAAACCCCTCACTCACCCTTAATAGTATAGCGACTTCTTTTGTAATGAGAATTTTATTCATTGCTAAAACCCTATAAGCGGGGATTGTTCGATAGTATTAATGCACTTTGATATTACTTAATAGATTTTATTTCAATATATACTTTTTGTAAATGACCTATTTCATCTTTTTGTTGACTTTCTCTCCAGATAAAAAAGCCCTGATCACGTTAAGTAATCAGGGCTAAAGATCTGCTAATTCTCGATACAAATCATACGCTGCGGACACTACCGGTATTCTCTCAGATATCGTCTTACTTCATCGTGGTTACCGACTAAAACCAAATAATAAGTATCTCCATCAGATTTTATAACAACCCGAATACGAATAGTAGCTCTTAGTTCGTACTTATCGTGATTGATCTTCTTAAATCCGAGACCCACAGGGCAATGACCAGTAATAAGCATTGAATTAAAAGCCTCCAGACTCTCGACAGTCTGTTTCCTTTCCAATGCAGAGAGCTTCTTAAGAGACTTCTCGAAAGAAGGCAATATTACAATACTTTTCATTATGCAACAGTCTTTTTAAGATATTGCGAAAAATCTTTACCGGCTTTCAGAACCTTTCCAGAACCCTTTTCTTTCTCAACAATCGTATCAATAGCCTTGAGTTCCTCCGCAGTGTATTTTGGCTCTACTTTAACAGGAATAAACTTGATAAAATTTCCCTCAATCTCCACCGCAAAGAGTTCATTGGGTTTTAAACGCAGCCTCTTCATAATACTGCTTGGTATTGTAACCTGATTCTTCGCCTTCAATTTTGTGATAGTCATATCTCTTACCTCCATACAAAGCATAGCATATATATGAAAATACGTCAAGTTGGAATTTCCAACATACCTGTTATTCTATTGGTTCATAAAAATCGATTCTACCCCCCAACTCCTAGGGACATCGATAGATAAAAAATCCCCGACAGATCATCTCCGTCGGGGACTAGTTGTAATTCACTGCGCTACAATAAGTTACAGTAATTGGGGTCCCAGTGTTGTGTCACGCAAGGGAACCTCTCTCTAAATACAGGTTTTTATTATAGCCCAAATATAGGGATTATCAATGAAAATCAGACTCTCCGAGAGGTTTTTCCTCGTGTAATTTGTCCGTTTTGTCCGGTCATTTTTGTCTCAGAATCGCTTAACTCTTTTGAATTCATAATGTTAAGATTTGTCTAGTTCGAAACACCGGACATTTCTCAGAATGTAACGACCTTATCGCTTTCCTTAACAATCTCGTACATATCCTTCATCGTGTTGATTGGGCACATTTCGTTACCTTCCTGATTCCTAGACTTGATGCATGTCCCGCAAGCAAGGATCTTGCCGCCAGCATGCAAAAACTTCTCCGCCTGCTTAACGGTATTAAATTTATCGGTGCTTATGCTCTGATACTCCACACCCTTGCCAGCCAAAAACACCTTGACCTCGTCCTTCTGACCAAGCGCAAAGTTGGCGTAGCGAAACGCATTCCAGCAAGTCTCTGCGTCGTTGCTTGAAATAATCACTCCGATCTTCATATAACACCCCCAGCTTAATGGCAACCGTGCTGCGCGCAGGCGTTGTTTACCGTTATTTCTTCAAGACCGCCTTTTGTAAATTGACTGACGATATCTGCCACTGTTCCCGGAATAGCCCGATAAGCTTTAATCCCACCCTGATTAAGCCCCTGCACGGCTCGAGCG